>NZ_JBFAIV010000032.1:0-103054 GCF_040654875.1 Streptomyces sp. NPDC050610
GACCGGAGACCACCTCGCTATCGATGTCCTGCGGTACCCGGGCCCAAGATTTCCGCCCGGGCGATCCTGATGGCGCTCGCTCCTCCGTTCTTCCCTCGGCTGATCACTACTTGCCAACTGCTGGTGATGCGAACTACTCGGTGACCTGGGTAAGCGTCACTCTTCGGCAGCCAGCCCCGTCGCCCGTCCTGCATCTGCCCTGGCTTGGAAGCCCACTGCCGAACCTCCCGGTACGCGCGCCCGCAGCCGACGCCTTCACCGAGGTACCGCTCACTCACTTCACTCACTGCTGGGTACTGCGAACCGCACTTACCGAACTGCCACTGCGTGAACTGCGGTACTGCTCCGGCAGCCCCTGATCACCTCGGGCCACCCGGTCCGGTCGTCAGCCCCGTCGCCGTCCTGCAACAACCCTGGCTTCGAAACTCCACCACCGAACCGTCCTGCAACTGCGTACTGCTGACCGGCAGTTCATCTCTGCCGGTCTCGTTCGATCTCGGCTACAAGAGAAACCATAACCACGCCGCCGCTCAATGTCTACTCCAGTCGGCATAGATTTCCGCGTGTTCGACGGTGAGGTAATCGGCCTCGAACAGCGACGAGGGGTGGGCAGGCCGGGCCAGAGGCCGCAACCCAGGGCGCAAGCTCCGGGACGAGCGGCTGTGACCAGCACGTGAGCCTCGCACTCCGGCCGGAAGCCGGCCTTGTGACCACTCCCCCGCTCGGCTTCAGGCGGTTACCCGCCGGCACCCCCATTCAGCGGGCACTGCCCAGATTCCGGTCGGCTTCGGCGCCTTCGATCATGAGCGTCACCTCTTCAATGCGCCGAAAACGGCCGTCGGGCGCGAACTCGCCGAACAGGTAGACCTCGGTGCGCACGGTGGAACCGTCCGTCTTGGTGATGCGGACGGTGTGCCGGTCGGCGTAGCGGACGCCGTCGTACAGCTCGTCATGGACTTCGACGACCCCTTCGGCGACGACGCCGCGCAGATGGGCAATGTGCTCAAGGAAGTCGTCGCGGTCATCCCAGCGCCCGTCGGTGCGCTGACGGTAGTCGGGGGCGAAATGCCGGTCGGCGGCCTCATGGAGATCGAGTCCCGGATTGAAGATCAGATCGGCGAGTGCGGCGGCGATGTCGGTGCGGCGCATAACGGAATTCCTCTCGTGTCCCAGCCCAGTTGCGTGCGCAACGCACGCATATCAGGCACCGTAACACGCATGCGTGCGGCGCGCACGCTATTCTGAGTGGATGGAGACCGAGGCGGGACGCGAGATCGCCGAGGCACTGGGCGTGCTGCTCAAGCGCAGCACCCGTCAAGGACTGCACCGGGCCCTGGCCATCGGTATGGGGGAAGCCGTGGACGAACTGACCTACCCCGTCCTCAGCGGGCTTGGGCGCACCGGGCCCTGCAGTGCGGCCGACCTTGCGCCCGAGGTAGGGCTCGATCGATCCGGCGTCACCCGCCGCGCCTCCCGACTGGAGGAAGCCGGACTTGTACGTCGTGAAGCGGACCCCGCCGACCGGCGCGCCACCCTGCTCGTCCTCACCGACGCGGGACAGCACACGGTGCGGACATTGCGCGAGCACCTGTCCGCCCGCATCACCGCCAGTCTTGCCTCATGGCCGGCGGACGAGGCCGCAGCCTTCGCCACCTCCCTACGCCGCTTCGTCACCGACGGCCCATTCGCCTAGATCCATTTTCGATGGACGCCCCAGCGTGATGCGCCGGAAATAGCGGGCTGAAGTCCATCCCTAGTTTCCGGTGGCGGGTGGGGTGATCTTGGTGAGGTAGTCGGCGAACAGACTGGTAACGCCACACGCGTATTCGGCGCCCCGTCCACGCACTCCAGGTTGGCGCGGGCGCGCTCGTAAAGACGGGCTTCTACCGCTCCATCCGCCCAGCGCTTCAACTCAGCGAACTCGGCACCGGACAGCCCCACTTCAACGGCAAAAGAACCCCGAGAGACGGGAACAGGCCACGGACTTCAGCCCGCCATTTCCGGCGCATCACACTAGGCCACGCAGTCTCGTACCGCCTTCGCCAGGCGTGCCGCTTCCGGGGTGTCGCCTCCCAGGACGGCGCAGCGCCGGCGGTTGTAGCCGAAGGACAGGGCGGCTCGGGGGTCGGCGAAGGCCACTGAGCCCGCCGCGCCCGCGTGGCCGAAGGAGCCGGCGCCCAGAAAGGGATAGATGTCGGCCTCGGCCTGGAAGCCCAGGCCGAAGGACTCGTGCTGGCGGGCCACCAGGTCGTAGCCGACGGAGTGGATCTGCGCGAACTCCGCCGCCGTGTCGGGCTTGAGGAGCGGGGCCTTGCCGTCGAGTCCGCTGATGGCGGCCGCGTACATCCCTGCCAGACCCCGCGCGGAGGCCATGCCGCCGAAGGAAGCGGGGCCTCCAGCGCGGATGGCGCGGAAGTTGGGCAGTGTTTCGAGGGGGACGGCGTCCGAGGCGTGTTCGTTGAAGGCTATGCCGGGCAGGCTCTCCGGGCTGACCGCCGCCGCGTCCAGTTCAGGCTGCTGCTCGGGCGTCGGGTCCATCGGCAGGGTCGGCAGTACCCGGTGCTCCTGTTCCTCGGGCAGGCCCATATAGAAGTCGAGGCCGTACGGAGCGCGGATACGGGCCTCGTAGAACTCCTGCATCGTCAGGTCCGTGACGCGTCGCACGACCTCGCCGGTGAGTGCGCCGATGACCAGGCCGTGGTAACCGAAGGCCGTGCCCGGCCGCCAGAAGGGGCGCTGGCCGGCCAGTCGTTCGGCGATACGGCGGTCGTCGGCGAGCTCCTCCAGGGAGAAGCCGTCGTCGGCTCCGATCACCCCGGACCGATGGGCGAGGAGGTCGCGCAAGGTGATGCCGGCCTTGCCCTCGGCGGCGAACTCGGGCCAGTAATGGCTGACCTTCTCGTCGAGGTCGAGTGTGCCGTCCTGGACGAGCAGGGCGACGGCGAGGTGCGCGGCGCCCTTGGTGGAGGAGAAGACGCCGGTCAGGGAGTCGCCGGTGATCTCCGGGCCACCCCACAGGTCCACGACCCGGCGTCCGTCTACGTAGGCGGCCAACTGCGCGGCGTGGCCCTCGCGTTCCTCCGCCAAGGTGGCCGCGAACACCTCGCGGACCGGTTCGAAACCCTCGGCCACCGTTCCCTGCGGTACGGATTCGATCGGCATGAGGCGCCCCTCGCTTGATCAACTGTTCGGTCGTCGTCGGACGCAAACCGCAGGCGGCACGTGGAAATTCCGCCGCCACACCCCCGGTTGCGCGACTTCGCCGGCAAGGAGGCCGGGCTGGGCTTCGGATCCGCCGACCACCGTGAACAGATCCCGCCAACCGCGTTGAACGGGAACGGTGTGACCTGCGAGGAAGTCGGAGCGCTCCGCCAACTACCGCGCACGGTCACAGGAGGGCTCAACGGAGCCGGCATGCGCAGAGCGCCGATCTGTCCACAGGCGATCCGTGGCCTCCTGGTGGACATGAGCGAACACGGGCAGCAGTCGCCCCCGCGCCGCGACCAGGTCCTGGACGCCCACGCGCGGGCTGGGCGAAAGGCTTTCACCCGGCCCGTGCCGAAATCCGCAAAGACTCAGGCGAAATTCTCCCTCATGCGCGCGAAGGGCTCCACCATCGATCGGTCGGCCAGTGGCCCCTCCTGCGCGGCGCCCGGTCAGAAGGAGGGCGGCGGCGAACAGCTCGGCCGCCGCGCCCGCGGGGGTTCGCCGCGCGGTCGGCCGGCGCGTCGGCGTACCGCGAGAGCGGGTCCGGGAGCCGGACTGAATGGTCCCGGCTCCGCCCGGTGCTTCCACGGTGGGCGAAGGCGGCGTCGGCGTTGCCCCGACCGCGGCTGACGGGCGATCACGGTCGTACTCCCCTGGCGCAGGGCTGGTTCGACTGCCGTGGGTGAGCGGCGCCGCAGTGGAAGCAGCGACTCGTCACAAATCCTGGATTTTTCGTTCTAAAGAGCCTTTCTTGGTGAGTGCTTTACAGGGCGTGTAGCAGAATGAAATGACAGTCATTTTCATTTACATTCTGGAGGAGCCGTCCGCATGTCCGCAACCGTCTACGACCCCACGACCGCCACCAGCCGCGCCCGCAGACGCCAGTTGCTCGCGGGGTGCCTCGGCAACGGCGTGGAGTGGTACGACTGGACGCTGTTCACCATCCTCGGCGTCTACTTCTCGCGCCAGGTCTTCCCGCCCGCGGCGGACAACAGTTTCGTCCCGCTCCTCCAGACCTTCGCCGTCTTCGCGGTGGGCTACTTCTTCCGCCCGCTCGGCGGCCTGCTGCTCGGGGCGCTCGCGGACCGGCGCGGCCGGCGCGAGGCGATGGCCGTCACGCTGTCGCTCATGGGGCTCGGCTGCCTGATACTCGCGGCAGTGCCCACGTACAGCAGCGCCGGGCTGCTCAGCCCGGCCGTGCTGGTCGCCGCGCGGGTCGTACAGGGCCTGGCCGCCGGCGGGGAGTCGTCCACCGCCATCGCGTACCTGACCGAGTCGGCCCCGAGGAAGCGGCGCGGCTTCTACGCGGGCCTGATGCACTCCGGGGAGGGCATCGGCCTCTTGGCGGCCACCGGGGCCGCGGCACTCACCGCCCAGGTGCTGCCGCCGGCGGCGATGAGCACGTACGGCTGGCGGATCCCCTTCGCCCTCGGCGCGGTCGCCGCGCTGGTCGGCGTATGGATCCGGTTCCGGAGCCAGGAGACCAGCGACGTGGCGGAGGCTGTCCGGGCCGGGCGGGCCGAACGGCCGCGGGTCCTGGAGTTCCTGACGCGGCACCCCCGCCAGACCCTGGTCCTGGCCGGGGTGATCCTCGCGGGCACTGCCTCCCAGTACCTGTGGCTGACCTTCCTGCCCACCTACGCCCATCTGACCACTGGCATCAGCCGCTCGACCGCGTTGACGACCAGCACGATCGCCCTCGTCTTCTTCGTCGTCGTCCAGCCGCTGAGCGGCCTGGCCGCGGACCGGATCGGGCCTCGCCGGATGCTCGTCGCCTTCGGCATCGCGACCACCGCGCTGACCGCGCCGCTGCTGTTCCTGCTGCGGCCATCGGCGGGCGCACTCCTGGCCGTGCAGTGCGGCGGGGCACTGCTGTGCTCACTGTGGTCCACATCCTCGCTCGCGGTGATGTCCGACTTGTTGCCCATGCGCTGCCGCGTCACCGGCATAGGCTTCACCTACGGGGCCACCGCGGCTCTGGTCGGCGGCACCCTGCCCCTGGTCGGAACCGCTCTGAGCGGCCACGGCGACATGCCGCTCTTCGGCGGGTACCTCACCGCGCTCGCCCTGATCACCACCGCCGTCTGCGCCTTCGCCCTGCCCAAGGCGCTTCGCACCGCGCACGCCGGCGGGACCGACCCGTGCGACACGCCGACGCCCGTCCCGCTCCCCGCGGAGGCCGACCCCACCCCCGTATCCCATGCCGTACCCGCGCTGGAAAAGAGCCCGTGACCCGCCGACCGCGTGGCCGGGGCGCCGATCCCGGAACGTCCATGCGCACCGCACACGACCGTGGTGATCCGGCGATGCCCCTCTGCTCCGCCGCATCGACCCGGGCACGGCCACGGAAACTCCGAGCAGACGCGGACACGACGGAACTCCCACGCGAGCGGCGCGTCCTGATCCTGGTGATCTGCTGTACGAGCCTGCTTCTGGTCAGCCTGGACAGCACCATTCTGAACGTCGCCCTGCCGGTGATGCAGCGGGGCCTGGGCGCCTCCCTCTCCGGGATGCAGTGGGCCGTCGACTCCTACACCCTGGTCCTCGCGTCCCTGCTGCTGCCGGCCGGCTCGGTCGCCGACCGCGTCGGCCGCCGCAAGGTCTTCACCACGGGCCTGATCGTCTTCGCCCTCGGCTCGGCACTGTGCTCGGTGGCGCCCGACCTGGGGACGCTGATCCTGTTCAGAGTGGTGCAAGCCATCGGCGGCTCGATGCTCAACCCCGTCGCCATGTCGATCATCACCACCACCTTCACCGTCCCCAGCCAACGAGCTCGCGCGATCGGCGTCTGGGGCGGCGTCTTCGGCCTGGCCATGGCCGCCGGCCCCCTCATCGGCGGCCTGCTGGTGGACACGGTCGGCTGGCGGGCGGTCTTCCTCATCAACATTCCTGTCGGTGTCGTCGCCGTCTGGGCCACCCTGCGCTACGTCCCCGAGTCGCGCGCCCCCGCGCCGCGCCGGCCCGACCCCATCGGGCAACTGCTCGTCGTCGGGCTGCTCAGCACGGTCACGTACGCCATCATCGAGGCGCCCGGCAAGGGCTGGACCTCGGCGGAGGTCCTGGCCTGCCTGGTGGGCGCCACCGCCTCGCTCCTCGGCCTGCTGAGATACGAATCGCGCCGTGCCGAGCCGTTGCTGGATCTCCGGTTCTTCCGCAGCGCACCGTTCAGCGGCGCCGTCGCCATCGCCGTCACGGGCTTCGCGGTCCTCGGCGGATTCCTCTTCCTCAACACCCTCTACCTGCAGAACGTACGTGGTCTCGACGCGCTGCACGCGGGCCTGTACCTGCTGCCGATGGCAGCGTTCATGCTGATCAGCGCGCCCGCATCCGGCCGCTTGGTCGCCTCCCACGGGCCTCGCCCCTCGCTGGTCCTCTCCGGCGCCGCCATGGCCCTGGGCGGCGTGCTCTTCGCGGCCTGCGATGCCGAAGAATCCCGCCCTTCGCTCTTCCTGGGCTACTGCCTGCTGGGCATCGGCGCCGGCATGGTCAACGCGCCCATCACCAACACCGCCGTCTCCGGGATGCCCCTGTCCCAGGCCGGAGTCGCCTCCGCGGTGGCCACCACCAGCCGCCAGGTCGGCCAGGCTCTGGGCGTGGCCGTCATCGGCGCGGTCCTGGCCCACGGCACCCGGAACATCACCGGCGCCGCATACCCGGATGCGTTCGCCGACGCCGCCCGGCCCGCCTGGTGGGTCATCACCGGCTGCGGTGTGGCCGTCCTGCTGGTCGGCGCGGCCACCAACGGCCGCTGGGCACAGAAGTCGGCGGAACGCACCGCCCGTCTCCTCGCGGAGGCCGGCACACCCGGGCGGGCAAGGGGCGCCGCCTCGCATCCGTGACAGCGTAATCCCGTAACTCCGCGGCCGAGCAGGGCAGTTGATTGGTGATGCCCCATGATGCGAGTGAGCACTGACCGACCGAAGTGGTCCAGCGTCTCGTCAGTCACCTTGTCACTGAGCTCCGCCGCCCTCGGCCGCCGCCGACCGAGCACGGGAGGCGAAGCCGCTCGCGGCCGTACGGCTGCCCGGGGTCTTCGCGGCGGCGGACCGGACCCGTGGGTGCGTGTTTCCGAAGCCGAACCTGAACCCGAATCGGGAGCTCAATGGCTTGATGGACGAGCGATACGGCCGTGGGGCCGTTCAGCGCTGTGTCATGCGCCCGCCCGGCGATCAGCGCGCGACACTGCGCATCAGTCCCTCAAGATCGCTTTCGCCGGCCGGCGTCTGCGCCCCGTCCCGCAGACCCCCGCTGATCAGACGCTGAGCTGCCGGCTCGCTGAACGTAGACGCCCAAGCATCGTTCTCACGAAGGAGTCCTTCCTTGAAATCATCGGCAGGCAGCGCGTGCTTGGCTGCCTCGATGACGCCGTCGGGCAGCGCGGCGATGTTACGGGCGATCCGGTCGACGTACTCGTCGAGCTCGTCGGCCGGCAGGGCCCGGTTGATCCAGCCGTAGGACGCCGCGGTCCGGGCATCGAACAAGTCGGCGGTGAGGATCACCTCCAGTGCGCGGTTGCGCCCCACGCGGTCCCGGAGGTACTGCGTTCCGCCCCCGCCGGGGATGATGCCCATCAGCGCTTCGATCTGACCCAGTCCAGCGGTCTCGACGGCGGCGAATGTCATGTCCGCCGCGGCCACGAATTCCGCCCCGCCTCCGCGGGCCTTCCCGGCGAGCTTCACGATGGTCACCTGGGGCTGGTGGCGGATCAGCTCACCGATCGCCTGGAACACGTTGACGTCCGCCGGCGCGGATGCGGCGAGTTCCTGGAGGACGTCCATCTCTTCCCCGACGTGCATGTCCACGTGAGCGATGAAGAATTCCGAGTTGGCGCTGGAGAAGACGATCACGCGGACGGAAGCGTCGTCCTTGAGGCCCGTCAGCACCGTCCGCAGCTCACGCATCATCGTCGTTCCGAGCGCGTTCACCGGGGGATTATCGAGGACGATCCGGGCGACGCCGTGTTCGCTGCTCACGTGCAGCGTCGAGTAGGCATCGTTGGTCATGAGGTTCTCCGATGGTTACCGTTGGGCATGTAGGTTTGCAATGCATACCTACCGTCGACGACGGCGCCCAGACGGTCAAGAACGCACTTTGGGAGCACCTAGGATCATGAAGGACACCGGTCTGCACAGCGTTGACGCCGAAGCACGGACGGTTTTCCGGGCGAACTGCCCCAGCCGGCCGATCCTCGACCAGATAGCGGACAAGTGGTCGATGATGGTGATGGAGCTGCTGGAGCGGCCCACCCGGTTCAATGAACTGAAGCGGGGCCTGGAGGGCATCACGCAACGTGTCCTCACCCAGACACTGCGCCGTCTTGAGCGCAACGGCATGATTCAGCGCACGGTGCTGCCGACCTCACCGGTCGGCGTCGAGTACTCGCTCACCCCCCTGGGCGCATCCCTGCGCGAGCCGTTCGGCCGGCTCTACGACTGGACCGTCGAGCACAGCGGAGAGATCCAGTCCTGCCAGCGGGCGTACGACATCAGGGCTGACGTTTAGCCGCCTGTTCGATGATGTCAACCCGCGGCGACAAGCGGTTCTGCTCGGCGAGGCGCAAGACCGCCGCCCTGCGGGTGGTGGCGGCACTACGTCGAGACTGTGGCCGTCGACCTGTGGTTCGCCCAGGGCGTCGAGACCGAGCACATCGTGCGCTGTCCGGCATACGGCCGGCGGTTCGCCCACGGCCAAGGTCACCCCGCCGTGACGCGGCCCACCGCCGCCCCGCGTGCCGCCAGTTCGCCTACCGGGGACGCCTTGCCGAGCGGGTACGCGAAGGCGTCACCGCCTCGGCCGCTGTGACGGCTCCCGATACCCGCTACACCCCCGTGAGCAGCACAAACGGCCTGACGATCACCGCCCCTGCGGGGACGGCCGGTTGAAGACCCTCACCCACTCGTCGTCGGGGACGGGCTTGCCCCGTAGCGGTCGCAGGCCCGTTCGTACGCCGCCACGTCACCATGCTCGGCCGCTACTCCTTCAAGCTCCCGGAACTGCCCGGGGCCATAGGCCCTCGCTCGGTCGCTCAGAGGAGGGCGCCGCCGGAGACCTCGATGCGCTGGGCGGTGACCCAGCGCAGGCCCTCGGAGGCCAGCGTGGCGATGGCGTCGCCGATCTCCTCAGGTTCGCCGACGCGGCCGAGCGCGGTCTGTCCGGCCAGAACCTGGCGCATCTCGGCGTCGTCCCGCATCGCTCCGCCGTTGAAATCGGTGGCGGTCGGCCCCGGGGCGATGGAGTTGACCCGGATGCCGCGCGGGCCGAGTTCTGCGGCGAGGGTGCGGCTCAGGGCTTCGACGGCGGCCTTCGAGGCGGAGTAGACCGAGGTGGCGGGGCTGGTGTGGCGGGTCAGTGACGTCGAGACGTTGATGACGACGCCGCCTTGGGCCAGCAGCGGCACAAGTGACCGGATGAGGAAGAACGTACCCCGGACGTTGGTGCCCATCACCGTGTCGAAGTCGTCGGTCGTGACGTCCTCCAGCGGTCCGAAGATCCCCACTCCCGCGTTGTTGACCAAGATGTCGAGCCGCGAAGCACCCCAGTGCTCCAGTTGCTCGCTCAGCTCGGAGGTGAAGGACGCGAAAGAGGAGACGTCGCTGATGTCGAGCCGGAGAGCGGCGGCAGTCCCGCCCACCGCCCGCACCTGTTCCACCGTCTTCTCGGCCCCGGCCGCATCACCGCGGTGGGTGGCCAGGACCCGTACCCCGCGTGTGGCCAGGGCGATGGCCGCGCCGCGTCCGAGGCCGCGATTCGCACCGGTCACCAAAGCGATCTTGTCGATCGTCATGAACTGTCCCTCCACCGCGCGGCTGCCGGAATCCATCCGGGCGCCACAGACAGGATGCGAGTCACTCGACTCGCCTTGCTCTCGTACCGTAAGCAGCACCGCAGAGGCGAGTCAAGTGACTCGCCTCGGGTCTGCGGCATACTGTCCGCATGGCAGCAGAACTCTCCGCGCACCACCGCAGGCTCGCGCAGCAGAAACGCGAGGCGATCACCACGGCGGCCACGGAACTGTTCCTGGACCGTGGCTACGACGGCACCTCACTGGCCCGGATCGCCGAAGCGGCCGGGGTCTCGAAGTCCACCCTGTTCAAGCGGTTCCCCACCAAGGCGGCCCTCTTCGAGGCCATCGTCACCGAGTCCTGGCAGCGTGACGCCGGCGACGCCGCCGCGCGGCCACAGGCCGGAGATCTGCGCTCCGGACTGACAACTGTCGGCCACCGCTATGCCGACCTGGTCGGCCGGCCCGGCATGACAGCCCTGTTCCGGATCGTCATCGCCGAACTGCCTCGTTTCCCCGAACTGGGACGGATGCAGTTCCAGCTCGGCAAACTGCCCTACTTCACCTCCGTTCAGCGCTACTTGGAATCCGAGCACGAGGCGGGCAACGCCGATGTCCCGGACGCGGTGAGCGCCGCGAACCAGTTCCTCGGCATGATCGCCAACTACGTCCTGTGGCCGCGCATGCTGCTGACCGACTGGAACCCCGCGGCCTCCGACATCCACGACGCCGTCGAACAGGCCGTCCAGACCATGCTCGCCAGATACGCCCCGACCCGAAGCCGGAACGTTGACGCTGGCGCTGGCGCGCGATGCTCAACATCCGCGACGTCTCCACTCGGCGACGCATGCCGGTGAACGATCCTTTGAGGACAGGGCAGCAGCGCGTCCAATGAACCCGCGTGAGCACGGGGGTTCGCGGCGGCAAGAATCCCATCGGATCCGACCGTGAACCCCTACGGGCGGTTCGAGAGGAACACGAACAGTTGCCTCGGCCTGAGCCTGATCGCCAGGGCAATCGTCGTCCCCGGACCGCGCACCCGCGAGGGCGCACCGGCCGCCGCTCCGGCGTGAACAGGCGGCCCGGCCTGCGCCCGCAGCGGATGAGCGATGCTCCTTCAGAGCGGCGGGACGCCCGCTCGGTGTAAGCCGTCGACCGTCGTCGAGTACTGGCCCATGGAGCGGCACACGAGCGTACTGAGCGTCACTCGTGCATGCGGCGCAGCGCGTCCATGGCGCTGTCGACGACTTGGCGGTCGGTGAGGTGGGCGTGGTCGTGCGCGGGGCGGCCCGCGTTGAAGCCGAGCAGGACGGGTTTGCCGAAAGCGCGGTGTCCGTTGAGCCACCAGGACCAGCGTCCGGGGTCGGCGGGGTCGAGCCATTCGAGAAGGTCGGCGTTCTTGTCCCAGAAGACGGACGGGAATTGGAGCCAGAGCTTGTCGAGGAGTCCGGATCCCAGGGCGTCGATGGCTTCACGCTTCTGGGCGGGGAGCGCGGGTTCGAAGGTGATCTTCCGCGCTTTGAGGACGCCGAGAGGGACGGTGATGACGCACCGGTCCGCACGCAGCGTCTCGCCGTCGGCGAGGGTGAGGGTCACGCCGCCGGGGTCTCGGGCGATGCGGGTGACGACGGCGCCGGTGCGTACGGGGATGGTGCCGCGGACGTGGGCGAGGAGCTTGTCGTAGCCGTCGGGCAGGAGGAGGTCGCGGCCCTGGCCCGCGACGCCTTCCTCCTGGGCGGAGAGGGCGAGGTGTTCTGGTTCGACGGCGTACTCCTGGACCAGGACGGAGTTGACCGCGTACCGCAGTTCCGGTGGCATCGGGTGGGGCAGGAGGGCGGAGACGGCGGTGGTGTCGGGGTCTTCGATGTCCTCGGACTTCGCCATGCGCGCGCCGAGTTCGGCGATCGCGTCCTCGTCACGTCCGACGACGCTGTCGTAGTCGAAGGGATAGGAGCGTCCGCGGGTCTCGCGCAGGAGCGTGGTGAGGGGGTTTCCCTCGCTTCCGTGGATCCAGGAGGCGCCCATCTCCGCCGGGATGCCGTCGAGACGCTCGGTCCAGGTCCGGCCGCCGATGCGGTCGCGGCCCTCCAGGACGGTGACGTGCACGCCCTCGTCGGTCAGGTCGCGTGCGCAGCCCAGGCCGGAGAAGCCGGAGCCGATCACGATGACGTGTTCGCCTGGGCGCGCCGCCTTGGTGATCTCGTCGGCTGCCCTCCGCCCGCTGAGCAGGGCCCCGGCCTGGGTGGCCGGCGCCTCGCCGGAGGTGGCCTCGCCGGCGAAGTGCAGGCGGCCGGCCGGGGCGGCGAGTTTCTCGCGCACGGACACGCCCAGCGGGCTGGGGGCGAGGTAGGAGTAGGAGCCGAGCGCGAACGGATCGGTCGACCACGAGGTTCGCAGGAACGCGACAGGCTCGGGCACATCATTCACGTGGGGCATGGTCGGGCTCGTTTCTGAGGAGGTCGCGCCGGCGGCCGCGGTCGCCCGCTCGCGGCCGGAAACCAGCGTCTGCTCGTTCCGCTCATGTGCTGTGTCCTAGCCCGATGACCGCAGCCGGGCCAGGTGGTCGGTGAGGGGCGCCTCGGAGCCGGGCGGTCGGCCGGCGGTCAGGGGCGTGCGCCGTCGAGGAGGAGTTTGGTGAGGTAGTCGGGGGCCTGCTTGGCGCCCATATAACCCTCGTTGACCATTTGCCAGGCGCACTCGGCCAGGGAGCACATGGCGGAGCCGAGCCAGTTCGCGGGCATGTCCGTACGGAACAGGCCCTCACTCTGGCCGCGGACGGCGAAGGCGGTGAGTTCCTGTACGACGGCGTCGGCCGCGGCGCTCAGCTCGGGAACGCCCAGAACATCCGCCTCGACGTAGACGACGCTCCACAACTGGGCCAGCGCGTCATAGTTGGCGACCAGCACACCGAGGGCATCCTCGACGGGAGCATCCGGCAGCCGGGCCTCTTCGAGCACCTCCTCGCAGTGGGCGAGAATCCTGCGGCCCATCGCGTCGATCAGGCCCTCCCGGGAGGAGAACAGCCTGGTCAGCGTCGCCCGGCTCACCCCCACCCGGGCGGCCAGCTCCTCCATCGACGCACCCCGGTCCTGGGCGATCGCCCGGATCGCCCGCTCCAGCACCGCGTCCACATCGGTACGCACCGGCACGGCAACACCTCCATATCTTCTGACGCAATAATGCCTCACGAGACGCGAAAACGCATCTCGATGATGCAGGATGGGCGTATGACGAAGACAGTGAAGCGCGAGGCACGGCGACCGGATATCACCCTGCCGGAGCTGCGTACGTACGAAGGGCGCGAGCTGGAGCCCGACGGGGACTACGACGGGCTGAGGTTCGAGGACCTGGACCTGAGCGGGACCGACGGTGCGGGGGCGACGTTCCTGGACTGCGGGATGTACCGCTGCGGGCTGGACGAGGCCCGCCTCGGGCGCGCGCGGCTGCTCGACTCAGTCCTGGATGGCATACGGGGCGTCGGTACGCGGCTGGAGGGCGCCGAACTGCGGGACGTGGAGCTGCGGGACGCGCGGCTCGGCGGTACGCAGATGCACGGGGCGCGGCTGAACAGGGTGGTGGTGCGTGGCGGGAAGATCGATTTCCTGAACCTGCGCCAGGCGAAGCTGACGGATGTGACGTTCGAGGGGTGCGTGCTGGCCGAGCCGGACTTCGGGGGTGCGTCCCTGGAACGGGTCGCGTTCCAGGACTGCGTGCTGCGCCGGGCCGAGTTGCATCAGGCGAAACTGAAGGATGTGGACCTGCGGGGCGCGGCGGAGCTGGACATCGCGACGGGGCTCGACCGGCTGGCGGGCGCGGTGATCAGCCCGACCCAGCTGATGGAGCTGGCCCCGGCGTTCGCGGCGCGGATCGGGGTGCGCGTGGAGGGGTGAGCGGCGTGCTCGTACCCGGGCCGGTGGAACGCCGAACCGCGCTCGGGATCTTGACGGCTGCCACCGCCGGCGGCGCGGCCGGCCTGTTGGCCCTCGAAACCCTCCGTCGCGGCCGCCACGATTTCCCGCACCGGTCCCCCCGGCTGCGGGCTGCCCGCCGGTGAGCTCGCCGTCAAAGACGCGGCTGTCCCGTGGACCGATCTGCTCCTGCTGGTGGGCGTCCTGAACCGCCCTGGTCGTCCCGCTGGCCCGCGGCATGTTCCTGGAAGAAGCCCTCGCGGCCCTCGGCGCGGGGAGCGTGCTCGCGCCGACCCGCGTCGACGCCGGCCCTGACCTGTTTGGGGACAGGGGCTTCGAATTCCTGGACCCGGCGGCTGCTCGCGGTGCGTTGGCCACGGGCTGTGCCCTTCGCCGGGTGAGGTCCGCGGTTCACCTCGTAGCGGCGGATGCGTGTGAAAAGTACAAGACTGCCGCCGGAATCCGTCTTGAGGGACGCTGGGTACCTCATCTCATGGCAGGAGACGGCCGATGACGATGCCTTCGGAGCCATCCGGCTCCCGTGCGCCCCTCCACCTGTCGGGCAACAACGCGCCGGTCCCGGCCGAGGTCACATGTCGGCCGAGCGCGGTGATCGGCGCGATTCCCAAGGAGCTGCGCGGTCAGTACTTCCGTAACGGGCCCAATCCGCGCACCGGTTGGTCTCCGCACTTCTTCGCCGGTGACGGCATGATCCACACCATTGCGCTGGCCGACGGGCAGGCCGCCTGGTATCGCAACCGCTACGTCCGTACACCGCTGCACGCGCAGCCCGGCGCGTCCCGGTTCGCCCTCGCCTTCGACCCGGTCACCTCGCGGATCGACTACCGCGTCACCACGGCCAACACACACCTCATCGCCCACGCCGGCCGGCTCTTCGCCCTCGAAGAAGGCGGATTCCCCTACGAGATAACCCCCGACCTGGCGACTCTCGGAGCCTTCACCTTCGACGGGGCGCTGGAGACCCCCATGACCGCCCACCCCAAGACCTGCCCCCGCACCGGGGAACTGCACTTCTTCGGCTACCGCGTCCGACCGCCGTATCTGACGTACTACCGGGCCGGCGCGGCGGGACAGGTCCTGCGGCGGCAGACCGTGGAGGTGCCGCGGGCCACGATGATGCACGACTTCGCCATCACCGCACGGCACGTCGTCTTCATGGACCTGCCCGTCGTCTTCGACGCCGAGCAGGCCGCGGCGGGCGGGCTGCCCTGGCGGTGGGAGGACAGCCACCGCGCCCGGTTCGGCGTCCTGCCCCGGACCGGCCAGGACGGGCCGGATGGACAGGACAGGCAGGGCCGGCAGGACGGACAGGACGACTCTGTGCGGTGGTTCGACATCGCTCCCTGCTACGTGTGGCACACCCTGAACGCCTTCGAGTCCCACGGAACGATCACCGTCACCGGCACCCGCGTCCCCACCCTGTGGCGCCACGGACCACAGGACCCGGGCGGCGGCCTGCCCGCCCTGCACCAGTGGGTACTCCACCTGGCCACCGGCCGCGTCACCGAGACTCCACTGGACGACACGCCCAGCGAATACCCCCGCATCGCCGACACCCGCACCGGACTGCCCCACCGCTACGGCTACACCACGAGCTTCGCCCTGGACGCCGAGCCCCACCACGCCGAGATCTACAAGTACGACCTCACCCACGGCGCCCTGCGCAGTACCCACCGCTTCCCGGCCGGCCACACCTGCGGCGAAGCGGTCTTCGTCCCCCGCTCCGGCGCCGGCCCGGACCGGGAGGACGACGGCTACCTCATGGCCTTCGCCCACGACCGCGCCCGCGGCACCAGCTACCTGGCCATCCTGGACGCCACCGACCTCGACGCCGACCCGGTCGCCGAGATCCACGTCCCCGTCCGCATACCGGCCGGCTTCCACGGCAACTGGATACCAGCACCCCCGCCCGAACCGGCCGCCCCATCCCCGTAGCCTGCGACCGGCCCCCGTCCCTGCTTACGGCCGCCGCTGCTCCAATCGGGCCCTGCTCGCCCGGCTCCGCAACGCAGAGATCGACACCCTCAGAGCGGTCGATCCAACGACCGTTCCCACGATGCCGGGGCCGTGCAGCACCACTGATGTGTCGGAGTTCGCCGCGTACGCGGGCGGAGACGGTGCCGACGACGCTATCGGCACCGCCCGCCCGTCGACCGCCTATGGCCACGAGGCCGGCGCCGCCATCATCGTGAGAGTGGACACTACGCGCGGCCCGTACGTACTCGCCCTCCCCGCCCCCTGGCCGGCGGTGTCCCGTCCCACAGAACGCTCAGCGCGGCACGGTCCGGCTCGCGACCCGTCCGCCTTCGGCTTCCAGGGCAACGTTGCCTGCCCCCGGTTCTGCCCATGCGGTCCTGGATGGTGTGCCGCGACCGCGATGGACTGATCCTTTTCGTTCCGACGCGGCAGTTGTCGGCAAGGAGGATGGGCGCATGTGGCGGCGGCAGGTTGGTTCGAGCGGACACGGTGGACAAGAGCGCCCGGACGACCGAAGCGCCAGGCCCGGCAGATCCCCATCTCGGGCCGAGGGGCTGAACCCGGCCTATGTCAGAGCCTTGCAGGGCTCGGTCGGCAATTCGACCGTCGGACACATGCTCGCCGCGAGCCCCGCCCCCGCCGCGTTCCCTGTGCAGCGCATGTACCACGGGGGCCACGGAGGCGGGGGCGGCGGACACGCCCCCGCCCCGCAGCGAATGACTCCCGAGCAGGTCACGGAGCAGATCTCCGCCCACGTGAACGCCCCGCCGATGATGAACTACGGCGGCCTGCATCAAGGCAGGGCCCACGACGAGTTCTGGATGCGCTTCCCGCGTGACATGAGGGGTCAAGAGGCTGAGCAGACCCTGTCGGAGACCAGCACCCTGCTGTTCGACAGTATGAAAGGCGCCCAAGAGCGGGCCCGCGAGGCCGAGCCGGACCAGGCCGCTGAGGACAGCGACAACCGCGAGGTCCAGGGCATGCTGATCAATGACCGGCTGGTGTTCGCGACCAACTTCAACTCGTCGATCGACACTCTTGTGGACGAGGGCGAAAAGCAATTCGGTGAGGACCCCTCCCTGCAGGAACTGCTGAAGATCCAGCAGAGCGACGAGGGGCGCACGCAGGGCCTGCGCCACCACGAGGCGGAGAACCTGCTGGACAAGCTGGAGAGCTACCGCAAGAAGAACAAGGCGATCGCCAAGAAACAGCGTGGCGCGGGTGAGCAGGGCCGGGGGTACGACGCCACCGCCATGGCCCTGCGCAGCAAGCTCGACGCACCGGTCATCGTTGCGAATATCGAGGATGACGACCTGCATGCGATGCTCACATCGCGGAAGTTCGAGGGACGGGTCATCTTGCTGCGCTTCGGGGCACTGGACCCCAGAAAGAGCAAGCGCACAGGAAAGCAGACCCGCGAGAAGTCGGTGCACGCGGAGCAGAAGCTTCTGCTGGCCCTCGGCTACGCCCGTATCAGCCCGCGCCACGTCTCCGGCCCCCTGTCCATCATGGGCAAATACCGTCCCTGCATGGGGTGCGCCGCGGCGCTGAAGTACTACCAGCAGCGAATGGGGTTCGGCGGGCTCACCTTCGACGAGAACTATGGACACTACTTCCAAACCTCTGTGAATAATCTGGCCGAGCATCACAAGCACATCATGGACGAGCATTATCTGGAATACATCAGGCAAATGGTCCAGGAAGACGTCACGAGCACTCCGGCGCTGAGGCACGAAGCAGCGCCGGCGGGAGCCGAGTCCCGGCGTGGCGGGCCCACCATCAGGGTCCCCGGGCGGTACGCGTCCCGGCAGGCCGATGTGACGCCGCCCGCCAGCGATGCCGAGTTCGAAGGAAAGCAGTACGTCCGGAAGCCGCGTCGGGAGATGGAGCAGGCCTATAAGTTGGAGACGGCCCACGTGGGAATCGGCCGGGGGTCGCAGCCCCATGCCGTGGGGCGTCGCCTGGATGAGCTGACCGAAAATCAGGCAGCGGAACTCGACGAGCTCTGGAACGGGACGGCGGCATACCCTCCCACCAACGAAGGCCGTCAGCGAGCCTTGGAACTCGCCTACAGTTACAACAGGAAGCGGCGGATCCCCCTCGTGGCTCTGGGCCAGGCTATCGGTCTGCACGAGACGCGACTCGGCACATATCTCACCAGGTACAAAAACGAGGGGCATTGGGAGCATATGCCGTCGCGCTCCAACAAACTGCCGAGCCAGCCGAAGGACAGGGAAAGGCACAGGGGCGCCCCCTCGAAGCAGTTCACCAAGGGAGGGCAACTGGACGATCAGGGCCGGCAAGAAATCGACGATGCCCTTTCCAGTCTCCGCAGCGATCCTTGGGTCCAGGATTGGGAGAGGTTCCGCAAGCTCGACAGCAAGGGCCAACTCGACCGCGCCTCTCAAAAGCTCAACCCCACCAAGGCGCCGGACGAACTTCTGATGACACTCGCCCGGCTCCGCCGCAGTGCTTACGACGTGCCGCAGATGTCCCGATACCTCTACACAGGTGAGAACGGGGACAACCTGAGGAAGGCCATCACACGCAAGGGCATGCCGCTGCTCGAACGGAGCGAGGCCGTCCGTGATGTCGCCATGGGAGGCACGACGGCTCCCTCGGCCGAATCGTCGTCCAGGAGGAGCGCCGCACCGTCGTCCAGTCGGCAGCCCACCACTCATTCCAGGCGGCGCCAGTCGGTCTCCTCCCGCCCGGAGCGTGGCGAGAGCAGTGCGATGGGCGCGGGACGACACCCCAGGCACCCCGAGTTCGAAGGGTACGAACTCCGGATCGACCCGAGGGGTCAGCCGTACTACATCGAGGAAGAAACCGGCGGGATCTACGTCTTCATCGACGAACGCATGGTCCGGGTCCGCCAGCCCAGCCCGGACGACGTCGAGATGAGCGGCACCTACCGCTGACGGCCGGCCCTGGCCGCGCCGACGGCCGGCAACTCCCCTCCGCCGAGTCCGCGCCTGCCCCGGTAGGCGCGGACTCGGCGGCTGACGATGAGCGCGGGCGCCAGGCGATGCAGGCGTGGCGGAGGGGATACGCATGATCGCTGATGCCCCCTGGAAGCCCCCTGAGTCGCGCTCGAACCCCTGGCGGGAGGCTCGCCGCTGTGGGTGCGGTACCGCGTCCCGGCCTTCGTGGTGCCGTCGGGCTTCAGCAGGAGCTCATTGCCGCCGGGCAGGCAGAGGGGAGCGAAGGTTCCGCCGCCGCCAGGCGCGTCAGGCAGGATCCCGGTCAAGCAGTCCGAGGGCGTCTCGCCCTCGGGCCGCCCGGCCGTCAGGCTTGGCTGAAGGTGCGTCGGTAGGCGCCGGGGGTGGTGCCCAGATGCGCCCGGAAGCGGCGGCGCAGGTTGACTGCCGAGGTGAGCCCGACGCGGGTGGCGATGGCTTCGACCGGCAGGTCGGTCTGTTCCAGCAATACCCGTGCCGCGTCGATGCGTTGGCCGAGCAGCCACTGTCCTGGGCTGGTGCCGAGCTGCTCTGTGAACCGCCGGGCGAGGGTCCGGCTGGACAGCCCGGCGTGTTCGGCGAGACGGTCGAGGGTCAGCCGGGCGTCGAGCCGGGAGGCGGCCCACTCCAGTACGGGCGCCAGTGATTCGTCCGCCTTGGCCGGTACAGGCTGTGCGGCGTACTGGAGTTGACTGCCCTCCCGGTGCGGCGGCAGGACCATGTTCCGGGCGATCTGGGCGGCGTATGCCGCGCCGTGGTCGGAACGCACCAGATGCAGGCACAGGTCGATGCCGGCGCCGGTTCCGGCGCTGGTCGCCACATCGCCGTGGTCCACGAAGAGCACGTCCTGGTCCACCCGCACCTCCGGGAAGGCTGCGGCGAGCCGGGGGGCGTCGCGCCAATGGGTGGTGGCGCGACGGCCGTCGAGCAGTCCGGCCTGGGCGAGGACGAAGGCTCCCGTGCAGATGGCGGCGATCCTCGCCCCGCGCCGATGGGCGGCCCGCAGCGCCTCGGTGACGGCCTGCGGCACGGGTGTGCCGGGCGGCTGCCAGCCGGGGACGACCACGGTGTCCGCGTGCTCCAGAGCCTCAAGGCCGACGTCGACGAGCATCGCGTATCCGGCGGTGGTCCGCAGGGGGCCGGGGTGCTCGGCGCAGATCCGGAAGCTGTAGCGGGGCTGCTCGTCCTGCGGGGTGGTGCCGAAGACCTCGGTGGCGCAGGCGAGCTCGAAGGGCGACTGAGGCGGGTTGAGCAGGGCCACCACCCGATGAAGACGCATGGCAAGATTGTACCTGTAGGTGTCTTTCTGGACTCTCGGACGGGCGGCCCGCACAGGTCACAGTGGCTCCATGAGTGAAACCACCGGAACAACAGTGTTGAGGACCTCGGTCCAGGTCGACGGCGAACCGGCCAGCTACCTGACCGCAGGGCAGGACGGCCCGCCCGTGTTGCTGCTGCACGGAACGTACTGGAGCCGTGTCTGGCTCCCCGTACTGGACCAACTCGCCGGTGCGGGGCTACGGCCCATCGCGGTCGACCTCCCCGGCCTCGGCCGCTCAGGAGGTCAGCTCACCCCGGAAGCAGCCACGGTTCCGGCCCTCGCCGACTGGGTGACACGATTCGCCTCCGCGCTGAACCTCTCCGGACCCGTCGCCGTGGCAGGCCACGACATCGGCGGCGCCATCGCCCAGCACCTCCTCGCCTTCGACGGGCTCGAAGTGTCCCGGCTGGCCCTGGTCAACTCGGTCCTCTACGACTCCTGGCCCGCGCCTCACGTAGCCCGGTTCCAGGACTCGGACACGACCGAGGGTGTGCTCGCCGCCCGTCGGGAGGCGGTCACGAGGGTACTGGCCCACGTCGGCACCGAGTCGTTGATCGCGGACTACGTGGATCCGTGGACCGATGAGCGGGTCCGCCGCTCCTGGTTGGCCCTGGCGGGCGCGGCCGACAACCATTACACGCTCGACGTCGTTCCCGCGCTTCAGCGGTCCCCCGCGCCCAAGCTGCTGATCTGGGGCGAAGACGACCTCCACGAGAGGGTGGAATACGCGGAACGGTTCGCCTCAGAGATCCCCCACACGACGCTCATCCGGATCCCGAACGCGGATCACATCCCCACGGAGAACGCCCCCGACCGGATCGGCCGCGCGCTCGCCGGTTTCTTCACGGCGTAGAGGCAGTGGTCGATCGGCTTTGAGGCCGCTGAGCAGGATGAATGCCGTGCCCATGGGTTGCGGTTCGGATCGCACTCGGCGCTCAAGGCCGTCGGCTCGCGCCACTCCGACCTACCGCTCCAACCTGCGGCCCTGCCTGGCCCGCGGCGTCCATTGCGCCGCCGAGCCCGACGAGCGCACTCGTCTCTTCCCCGCTTCCCACCCGAACTGACCGCCGTACGGCACCGCGCAGTGGCGTCAGCCCGGACTGTTCTCCGGGGCGGGCGGACAGATCCGTGACGGGCCCGGCCCCCGGCGGAGGCGGCTGCCGGGCTGTTCGGGTTCCGTTCCGGCGCCGCCGCCCCGAGTGATGGAGGGGAGTCCGAAGCAACCCCCGCGCCATGCCGCGTCGCACCGGAGAGCAGGATGAGCGGGAAGCGCAGCGTCCGCCGGTCCGCATACTCCGGTGACCTGCGTTCAGCGATCAGGCGTTCGCGGTGTCGGAGCGGCTGGCGCGGTCGGCCAGCCGTCGCGGGCCGTTCGGCAGATCGGCTGCCAGCAGCCACAGCCACACCCCCACCGTGACCAGGTGCAGCCGCTGGGCAATCCCCTGCCCACCCGGATAGCCCACATACGGCCCGGCGGAGGCGATCGCCGCAGCCATCGACACCGGCAGCAGCCAAACCGCCCAGCGCCCCGCCCGAGATCCACCGCTCGGTCCCGAACGGGCGACGAGGATGAAGGCCGCTATCGAGGCGAAGACGGACAGGTGCACCAGACCGCTGGTGAGCGTATGCGCGACGCTGTCGACCGGGCACCCCGCCTCCCGGGAGGGCGCGCACCGCATCGGCAGCGCGACATCCGCGAGGGAGCAGGCCCCGAACGCCGCCACCGCCCCCCACCCCGCGGCCGGCCATCCCCGCCGCCCCGGCACGGTTACGGCCAGGCCGGCCGCGGCCAGCACTATGACGGCCGTGGCCAGCTCGACCACGTTGAACATCATCCGGTGCGGCTGGTCGGCGGCGAATGCCTCGCTGACATAGGAGTCGCGCCAGTCCAGCCCGGTCGGGACCCACCACTGGAGCAGCCAGTCGTTGTACATCACGCCGGCCGCCGCCAGCAGACCTATCGCCGCCCACTGCCGCATCCCCGCCCCACTGGCCGGGCGCCAGACGCCGGACCCGCCTCGCTTGACCACACCCCGCATCTCCACCTGTGGCCCTCACTGATCGACCCGATCCGATCTTCGATCCCTACCCGCACCGGGCAGAGGGTTATCAGGAACTCGCACAGGAGACGAGTTTGCTCCCGGGAGGGCCCGGCGCGATCCCGCCGCCGCCCTACCGCGCCCGGTGGATGCGGGGTGACAGCTCCTCCTCATCCCCGCCTGATCCGCCGTCACGGCCGCTGATGCTGCGCCGACATGACGGCCGCCGCGCCCCGAAAACCCGGAGAGGGGTTGTCATGCTCGCGTCTACATTCTTTACTACGGGCAGCAGTTGAGACCCAAGGAGGCGCACCCGTCCCATGCGCAAGCGAATGGCCGTTCTGACGGCCCTCATACCTGCCCTGCTGAGCACCACGGTCGGCGTCGCCTCGGCGGACCCCGCACCGCACACGGGCCGGGCGGTGGTCACCCTGACCTACGACGACAGCCGGGCCGGTCAGTGGAAGGGCGCGATCCGGCAGGCCGTGCAGACCTGGAACACCGCGGTGCACAACGTGCAGCTGAAGCCGACGAAGACCCCCGGCTCGGCCGACTACATATACAAGGCGACCAACGGCTGGCCGATGTCCACGCTGGGGCCGGTCTTCCCCGGCGGCCACGGCGACGTGCAGCTCGGCCGCCAAGCGCTGGACCAGGGCTACGACATCACCCGGATAACGGCACACGAGACCGGGCACATCCTCGGGCTGCCCGACACCTACAACGGCCCGTGCTCGCAGCTCATGTCCGGCCACGGCCCCGGCCCCTCCTGCACGAACGCCAAGCCCAACGCGGCCGAGGCGGCCCGGGTCGACCGGAACTACGCCTCGGGCGCCTCGGCGACACGCCCGAGGCACCACCAGGTAGTCATCGACGTCTGGCCCGGCCGGGTTCGCTCCGGCGCGCACTGACCCCGAACGCTCCCGGGACCGGCCGACCGCGAAACCGGAGCGGGACCCCGTAGCGCACAGGCACGAGCATTCCTCAGAGCGTCCAGGAGCAGACGCGGCCGACCGCGTCGTACCGTCGGTGCGGCCGGTGTCGGTATCGCAGGCGGTTCTGTACGGTGCCGCGACTATCGCGGCACCGTACAGAACCTCGCGGACCGAAGGGGACAGCGGCGGATGAGTGCGTGGGCAGGGCGGCCGCGCGCCAAGTGTCGTCGAAGGCGGAGCCGAGCCGGCCTGCGGCAGGTGTTGACGCACGGTGGCGGGCGACGACCGCGACGAGAGTCGAGGGCCGAGAGTCGAGGGCCGAGAAGCCGTGGACGTCCGGTTTCTTCAGGCGGCACGTCCGCCCGACGCTCCAGCAGCCTGCGGACCCATGGCCGAGGCACCGCCTCAAGAGCGCCCCTCGTGACCGTGGAACGAACTCATGACCCGTCGGCCCTGCCTGAATTCACAGCCAGGTTGTCGCCAGCCAGACGGTCGCGGCCGCAGCGACAAGGAGCGTGAGGTTAAGAGCGATCTGGCGATCTCCGCGGCTCAGGTGAACCCTGGTCGCGCCGATTTGCAGGACCACGAACCCGATGGCCGCGGCGAGGGCCAGCCAGGGCGCGGTGCCGGTCAGCGGCGGGAGGATCAGCCCGATCGCGCCGAGCACTTCGATCACCCCGATGGCCCTGACGGCCGGCATGGGCGTGCTGTCCACCCAGGCCATCATCGGTCGGAGCTGCTCACGGCTCCGGACCACCTTCACCCCGCCCCCGTAGAGATAGAAGAGAGCGAGAAGGCCGACGACGATCCAATATGCGACGTTCACAATTCCCATCCACGGCCACCAGTTGCAGGTGACCACATTCTCAACAGGGGAGACAACAGGGGAGAACCGGCAAACGCACACGCGAGTGCGTCAGCGGCCCGGACTTTGCGAGGCAGGAGCCGTCTGGGCTGCACTGATCCGGTATCGGGCAGCCGGGCCGCGCTATCCCTCGGACTTCTGGGTGAATTCGGTGGCGGGTTCGGTGGCGTATCGGCTCATCACCTGGATGTTCGCCTGTGGTGTCATCGCCTGGCCGCCGGCGATCATGTCCTGGAGGTCTCGGAAGTACTGCACGTACAGGTCCGGCGTGAAAGTGCTGAGCATGACGGCCGGTTGGTCGGTCAGGTTGGCGAAGGTGTGCGGGGCTCCGGGCGGGACCATCACGAGTGTGCCGGTGGACGCGTCGTAGTCCTTCTCGCCGACCGTGAACCGGACCGTGCCGGAGATGATGTAGAAACCCTCGTCGTGCTGGGCGTGCCGGTGCTGCGGCGGTCCGGGCGTGTGCGGCGCGAGGACGGATTCGGCGAGTCCGAGGCGGTGCCCGGTGTTGCTGCCGTCTTCGAGGACGCGCAGTCGCGTGCTGCCCAGGATGATCGTCTCGCCGTCGCCCGGACGGACCACCGACACGGCGGGGTCGGCGATCGGCTCACTGGTCTTGTGTTCGTCGGTCATGCCTCAATCCCACTGCCAGAGCTCAGCGACGTCCAAGACCCATTGTGAGGCGTCGATACCGTGCGGGTATCGTCGCAGCATGGAGCTACGTACGCTGCGCTATTTCGTGGCGGTCGCCGAAGAACTCCACTTCGGCCGGGCCGCCGCCCGGCTGCATATGAGTCAGCCGCCGCTGAGCCGGGCGATCAAGCAGTTGGAGACCGAGGCCGGCGCCGCGCTGTTCATCCGGTCCTCCGCCGGCGTCACGCTCACTCCGGCAGGGGCGGTACTGCTCGATGAGGCGCGCGCCCTGCTCGACCAGGCCGACCGGGTACGCGAACGCGTGGCCGCGGCCGCCGGCGCCGCGACCATCACCGTCGGCATCCTGGGTGACAGCACCGACCCAGCCGCAACCCGGCTGGCCAACGCCTACCACCGGCGGCACCCGCGCGTCGAGGTCCGCATCCGCGAGACCGACCTGACCGATCCCACCTGCGGGCTGCACGCCGGGCTGGTCGACGTCGCCCTGACCCGCGAGCCGTTCGACGAGACCGGCCTGGCCGTGCACGAGCTTCGCACCGACCCGGTGGGAGCGCTGCTGCGCGCCGACGATCCGCTGGCCCGCCGCGACAGCCTGAACCTGGCCGACCTGGCCGACCGCCGCTGGTTCCTGTTCCCGAAGGGCACCGACCCCGTCTGGCAGTCGTACTGGAACGGCGGGGAGCTCCGCGAGGGACCGGTGGTTCGCGCCGTCCATGAATGCCGACAAGCCGTTCTCTGGAACGGCACGGTCGGCATGACTCTCCTGGACCACGAACCGGGTGAGGGGCTCACCGTGGTGCCGCTGATCGACATGCCCCCGAGCCGCGCGGTGGTGGCATGGAACGAGGCCGACACGAATCCGCTGATCCGCTCCTTCGTCCAGATCGCGACCGCCGCCTACCACGACTGAGCGGCTCACCGGCGGCACGCACACCGCCACGAACAGCTCCAAAAGGGGCGGAGGCGGCCGTCGCCCGTCGGGGATGAACGCCTTGGTAACGTCGGGGCGGGTCACGTGCTGCGGTTGTACGGGCCTCCGGGGCAGTGAGTTGTACGGGCCTTCGCGGCAGTGAGCAGCGGGTGTCCGCCCGGCGGTTGGCTGCTGCCGCAGGGCCGGCGCGATCAGGCCCGTCGGTGATCCCCTCCTGCACATGGCCAGCCGCTCGTGCCAGGTGGGGGCAGTGGTTCACCGGTCGGCTTCACCGGCCGCGCCGCGAAGTGAGAAGTCGGGTTGAGGAGAGACATGACGAGGGCCGATGCGGATGCGCGGGCGAAGGATGTCCTCGCCTGGGCGGCCGCTGCCTGCGACCCGGAGATCCGGAGCTGGGTCGGCGCGCTCGGTGCGCTGCCGGGGAAGGTGACCGCGTACCAGCTGGGCTGGTCCGAGGAGTTGGCCTCGCGCGGGCACTACGGCGGCAAGTCCGTACGGGCGGCCCTCGCCCTGCTGTCCGCGCGTGCCGTGGGCGGTGAGGCGGCGGCGGCCGTTCCCGCGGCCGCGACGGTGGAGATGGTGCACAACCTGTCGTTGCTCTACGACGATGTGCTGGACGGCGACACCGTGCGCCGGCACCGTGCGGCGGCCTGGCAGGTGTTCGGCCCGGCGTCTGCGACGAGGGCGGCCGACGCGCTGCTGATGCTGTCGTTCGAGACCCTCTCCGCACCGGGCGGCGACGCCCGTATCGCGCAGGAGGCTTCCGCGGCGCTGCTCGACACGCTGATCCAACTGGCCGTCGGCGAGGGCCTGGACGTGCTGTTCGAGCGGCGTGCCCGGGTCGAGGTCGAGGAGTGCCTGGAGATGATCTCGGGGAAGACCGCCTCGCTGTTCGCCTGTGCGTGCCGGCTGGGAGCCCTGTACGGGGAGGCGAACGCGGCGGACACCGAGCGGTTCGCCGCGTTCGGGCACGACTTGGGCATGGCCTTCCAACTGGTCGACGACCTGCTGGGGATCTGGGGCAACAGCGACGTCACGGGCAAGCCGGTCTTCGCCGACCTGCGCGCGCGCAAGATGTCGACGCCGGTCGTGGCGGCCCTGGCGTCCGACACCACGGCCGCGAAGGAACTGGCCCGCCGCTACGCCCGGCCTCCCGGACCGGACCCGGACGGCGAGGGTGCGCTGCTGGCGGAGCTGGTGGAAGAGGCCGGCGGACGGCGCTGGGCGCATCGGCTCGCCGCCGAACACGCCGAGGCCGCCGACGAATGGCTGCGAGAACTGGAGGAGCGGCCCGGGGCGGCCTCCGAGGCCCTGTCGGACCTGCGCGCCGTGTGCGATCTCATCGTGACCCGCTCGCACTGACCGGCTGCCGGTCGGCCCAGGGCGCCGGTACGTCGAGGATGTGGGCGCGGCCCTGACCGTACAGCTGGGCGTCGACCTCCTTGAGCCGTCGCAGCTGCGGCGGCTCGTACAGCGCGTGCACCTCGGCCGGTTCCGCCGGGTCGCCGGCCGCCTGGAGAAGGGCGTTGACCGCGAGGCGGGCGCCTTGGTCGGCGCCTTCCATGGTGGCCAGGTTGACCGGGCACCGCACGTAGTCCCCGGCCATGAACAGGTTCGCGGCAGCGGTGGCGGCCCGGGGCCGCCGGTGCCAGGACCCCTTGGTGTTGATCAGCAACGGCTCCTCGTTGCGCGCCGGTCCGGGGCCGTCCAGGCCCGTTACGGCCGGGTCCAGATGCCAGGAGTGCAGCAGTGAGCGGTCCAGTACGGTCGTGTGCGCGTCGTTGAGGGAATCGCTCAGCTGCGCCCAGACCTCCTCGGCCACCTCCGTGCGGGTGCACTCGCGGGCCGGTTTGCCATAGAGGATGCCCGAGGTGTCCCAGTCCGAGATGTCGACCGAGAGGCAGTCGGCCACGGTTCCGTCACCGTAGGTGGCGCGGAAGTCGGCGTCCCAGAACTGGGCCTGGCTCACCGACGTCAGCGCCCAGGGGGAATCCAGATAGAGGACATGGCCGCGGACCACGGGCGTGGGCTCGGTGAGGTAGAACTGCAGCCCGACCATCCAGTCCGTGTCCAGCGACGCCACGTCGGCGAGCATCGGGTCGGCTTCGGCGAGGCCGCTCTCCAGCAGCGCCCCCACCCGGTGAACGGGCAGCGCGCAGACGTACCAGTCCGCCTCCAGGTCGCGTCGGCCCCGCGGGCCGCGCAGCACCGCCTTCTCCACGCGCCCGCCGCGGACGTCGAGGCTCTCGGCCCGCCATCCCAGCTCCAGGCGGACGCCGAGGGAGGCCAGGTACGAGGTCCACGGGTCGATCCACGCCGGGCTGGTCGGTGCGTTCAGCACCCGGTCCGCCGCCGCGGACTCGCCCTGCCCCAGGAAGCCGTAGGACATCGCCTCCAGGAACCCGCCCACCGTGTGGGTGCTCCCCACCTCGGCGCGGGCCGCGACGACGGTACGGGTCGCCCCGACCACGCACTTCTTGCGGTACTCCTCCGAGGCCCCGTCGGCGCCCGTGAACTCCCACCACGACGTGTTCTCCCACTGCCCCAGGCGGCGTTCGGGGCTGCTGGTCATGTAGACCATCATGCGGTTGGCGAAGTACAGCAGTTCCTCGCTCAGCCCGGCGCCCCCGCCGGGCTCGATGCCCATGGCCCGCAGGATCTGCTGCGGGGTGCGCGGCCCCGAGGCCGACGACACATCGGTGACCACCTCGTTCACCCGCCCGGAGCGCGCCGACAGCAGTCGCGGCGCCTCGCGCAGATTGCCGAGGACCCCCTCGCTCCGCCCCTCGAACGGTATGCGGCGCAAGGTGTCCGGCAGGCTGCGGTAGAAGCCCGGGAAGAACCGGAACCCGTGCTCCGCCGGAAGGTCGAGCCGTCCCCGCGTCCCGGTCCCGGGCAGGGACGTACTGCGCGCCTTGCCGCCCCACCCGGCGGGCTCGATCACGGTGACCTCGTATCCGCGCTCGGCCAGCTCCATGGCCGCGGTCAGCCCCGCGACTCCCCCGCCCAGCACCGCGACCGTCCCGCCGGAAACCCTGCCTGCGCCCACGAACTCTTCTTCTCCCGTCCCGTTCCATCCGGCTGCCGGGCCGAGCCCTCATCGGAGATTCGAGGGCTCGCGGACGCCAGACGGATGATCATCTCAAACGTACGCGGCCCACCCCGGGCGGGTGACTGTGCCTCTTCCTCACCGGCCGCCAGGACAGCGCCTCATGTACGGCGGTCTTCGGCTCTTGCCGGCGGTGTGGCGAGGATGAATCCGCGCGTGCTTGTGTGGAACCGCGCAACACAATCCGTACGCGACGATGGGATGAAGCGATGCCGCTTGAGGGCGAGTACGGGCCGCATCCGGTGCAGTGGGTGCGCGAACAAGTCGAGTTGTACGAGAGCTCGGGCGGCACGCAGGGGACGACGCTCTGGGACACGGGCCTGCTCGTCGTCATTGTCACGATGCGCGGCGCGAAGAGCGGCAAAATCCGCAAGATCCCGCTGATGCGCGTGGAGCACGAAGGACGGTACGCGGCCGTGGCCTCGAACGGCGGCTTCCCGCGTCATCCGGTCTGGTACTTCAACCTCAAGTCCGACCCGCATGTGGTGCTCCAGGACGGCTCCGTACGCCAGGACATGACGGCCCGTGAGATCACCGGGGACGAAAAGGCCCAGTGGTGGGAGCGCGCGGTGGCCGCGTTTCCGCCGTACGTCGAATACCAGGAGAAGACGGACCGTACGATCCCCGTCTTCGTGCTGGAGCCCACAGGTGGAAAGGACCCACAGGCCGAGTGATTCACGGCAGTGCTGACGGGTAACTTACGGTTTGACCAGCCTCTGCGGCACCTTCTCCGCAGGGAAGTCGATGACCGGGATCAGGAGACCCCGCCCCCAGCCTGAGACCTTCCTTGACGCGCCCTCTTCGGGAAATGCTTCGCATCGCTTCAATGCAGGCCACAGGAGCTGTCCCCCGCGTTCGGAGGCTTCCAGAACGTGTGCGTGCTCGGCCATTCGTCCAGCTCGAACTACTCGTCGTCCTGCGGAGGTCTTTCGCATGTGGGTCCACGTCGAAGAAACGACGGACACTGATTTTGCTTTCGAGAACAGGGAGACGGAGAAGCTCACCGATCTCTTGTTGCAGATCGATGTCAACCCTTACGCCGGCTACCCCGCATTTGAGGGTGAAGTCGCCGGGCTTCTCGACGACAAGAGGGTTCCGCGGCGGTTCAAGGACTTCTGCGATGAGGCGCGGGAGTGGCCGAAGCATGAGCGCCCCGTCATCACGCTGAAAGGATGCCCAATCGATCCGGATCTGCCCTACTTGGACTTCTCGGATCCGGTCGTCGACAAGCGGCGACGCAAGAAGACCTACGTCTCGGAAGCGTTCCTGCTGGTCTACGCCCTGCTGATGAAGCAGGAACCCATCGGCTACGCCAATGTCAACGATGGAGACGTCTTCCAGGACATCCACCCATGGGACAAGCTGGCACACACCCAGTCCCAGAAGGCCCTCGCCGATATCGGGTTCCACAAGGACCTCGCGAATCACTTCGTACGGCCGGACTGGGTCAACCTGCTGGGGCTCCGGCAGTCCGCGGAGACCTTCGTCTCCACGTCGTACACCCGGAACATCGATGTTCTCAACGGTCTCTCCGAGAGCCAGCGGGAGGTACTCTCCGAGTCGAACTTCTACACCCCTTTCGATGATCTCACCGTGGCGGGGAACAATGTGCGGCTCGGCGACGCGGAAAGGCATCCGGTACTCGGGGGCGCATCGGATTACGACATCCGCGCCTTCGAGAACAGAACGATCGGCCTGACACCCGAAGCGCAGCAAGCACTCTACGTTCTCGTCAAGCTCCTCCACCGGCACAAAAAGCGCTTCCGGATTCTTCCGGGGTTCCTGCTCGGCGAGGCGAACAACGAGAGCATCCACTGCAAGGAGATCATTTACACGCCCACGACTGAAGCGCTGCAGAACCGTTGGCTGCAGAAGACGGTCAACGTAGCCGATTCGAATCAGCATGCACACCACTTTGTTCCGGGCAGGGATAGGATTGTCAATGGCTAGCAGGGGCCACGCGGTCATCGTTCTGGCGATCGATGGCGTCACCACACTCGAATGCGGCATCGGGGTTGCCGTCTCGCAATATTTCAAGGCTTATGACGCCGTCCTGGACGCGGCAGAAATCCCCGCCACCGATCCGCCCAGTCTCTTCGCGATCGGGCCATGCGTCGCCGAGACGTCACCGGACTACCGAGGCGACCTTGCGCGAGAGATTTCCTCTCTGTGCCACCGGACCGGAGGCTTTCTCACCACCTACCCTGTCGCCGACGACGCTTCGCTCAAGGCGGCGTGGGGGCTCGCGAGCCCCGCGAAGTGGGAGCAGGCATGCGTCGAGTCCAGTGCGCTGATCTCCGGCATCGCTCAGCACTTTGAGCGGGTCACCGTCATGGTCCACGGCATCATGCTGGCGAACCTGCGTTCCTTCATCCGGGAGGAACACAAGATTCGCCTGTCCTTCGTCGCGCACAGCTTGGGCATGGCAGGGAATGACAAGTTGGCCCAGCAGCGCGTCGCCTGGGAGACGTCCGGATTCGGCGAGATGCGCCGGACGCCCGGCGATAAGATCGCCTACGTCAGCATGTTCACCCGGTCCCTCCTTGCAGAATCGTACGGAATCCCCGGCGAGCGCCTCATTCCTTTCCTGAACGGGATCTGGTGCGACGACCCCAAGTACAGCACTGACGGAGACCATTCTCGGCAGGTACTCGATCGCTATGGGATTCCAGCGGACCGGGATCTCGTGTTCTCCTGGGGAAGGTGTGTCCCGAGCAAGGGGTTCGATCTCATCCTCGACGGCTGGAAGGAATACCGAAGACAGTGCCCGGAAGGGTCGGAGCACCTGGTGCTGCTGATGCCCAGCGCGGTAGCACCGGCAGACCATGCCGAGGAGCTCAGGGCACGGTGTGAGGACCTCGGCTCCCGGTCCGTTACCCCGGTCTTCGAATTCTCAGACGATCTCCCTGCCGCGATGCTGGCATCGAAGAGACTGCGCTGCGTAGTGTTTGCCAGCGAATTCGAAAGCTACATGCTCACAGCGGCAGAGGCCATCAAGTTCAGCAGCCCGAGTGTGCAGCACGTCTACTACGACATTCCGCCGGTGCGCGAGCAGTACGAGGGCATGCCGAACGCCCATGCCTTCACGGACAGGACCCCGAGCGATCTGGCGAAGACGCTGGAACTGGCGTTGAACTGCGGCGCGTCGGGCACGAAGGAGCCGCCGTCGTTCGTCGTCGAGGCAGGCCGGTTCACCAAGTCCTGTCTGACCGGCATCTGATGGGCGAGGACCCGAAGGCTCGACTGGTGCACACATACGTGGTCTTCGGGCTGCTGGGCTCCTCCGTATCGATCATCGGCGTCCACGCCTACGAGGCGGCGGAAACCTTCGATCGAGCGTCCGTCGCTGCTGCCGTCCTGCAGTTCAGATTCACGGGCGCGCTTCTCGGGTCCCTCGCCCCCACGGTCCTTTGCCGGTGGTTCCACGGCGGGACCGTCCTGAGCATGCTACTGGCCGTCAAAATAGCAGCGTTGGCGTTACTCGTGTTCGGGGATTCCACGCTCGTCGCGACATACCTCGGGGATTTCCTCCTCGGGCTGACGACCGGAGGATGCCTCGTCTACCTCTCCACACAGGCCGTCCAGCCACGCGAAGGCAGGTCAAGCAGTCTCACCGTAACGACCCAGCAAGCCTCGTTCGGACTGGGCGCGACCCTCTCCCTGGCCATAGCATCGCTCAACCTTGCGCCGGCGAAGTGGCCCATATCAACCACTGTCTTCGGGGCCCTGCTCGTCTCCTTTGCCGCCGTCACCATATGGAGCCTGCCCGCCTCCTTCCGAAGCGGGCCAGGAAGAGCCCCGAAGCCACTCATCCCCCCTGCATGGTCTCGGAGCGCTGCGCCCACCAGGGTGAGGACCATGGCCCTTCTCTACTTGCCTCTGTACGCGGCCGTATTCCTCTACGCCGGTGTTGAGAATGGCTGGACGGGATGGCTCTACACGTGGCTCACCCAGACAGCGGGCACTTCGGGACAGGCGATGGAACCCCTACTGCTGCTGGCCTGCTTCTGGGGAATGGTGACCATCGGGCGCAGCGCTGCCGTACTGGTGATGGGAAAGTATCGAAGAATTCGCAAGGAAGTACTTGGCATCGCGTCCGCCGCACTTGTCGCGTTGGCTTCTGCCCTCGCCTGCCTGAATCTTGGGTTCTACCCGATTCTCGCACTGGCCGCCTTCATCGGACCGATCTATCCCGCGATCCTCTCTGTTTTCGGAGGTCTGCCCCACTCCGGATACCTGGCCATCGCCATGACATCGCTCGCGAGCACTTTCGGCTCGACCCTCGTGGCCAGCAACATGGGGGACGTCATTCGGTCTGCTGGACCAGCCTCTTTCCCAGGAGCGATGGCCGCCCTCGGGCTCGTACTGGTGCTATCCATGCTGCTTGCGGCGGCCGTCACGCGGACTGTCCCTTCTGCGCTCGGGAGGACCGAGGCGGCCGAGGGAGTTCATCAGAAGTCCTCATAAAATCCGGTTGGGATGCCGACGGCGCGTGGCGCTCTCGCCAGTCGAATCCGCTCAACTCGCGGCAGGGCCAGGGAAAATCGGGTGCCGTGTCTGGGCCGGCCCGCCAGGATGGACACCATGACTGGTGATACGCGCGCGGGGAGCCGGCAGGCCGTGGGAGAGGCGGGTCGTCCGCTCGCCTTGGTCACGGGGGCGGGACGTTCGGCGGGGATCGCCGCGTCCGTGGCAGTGAAGCTGGCCCAGGACGGTTGGGACGTGGCCTTCACGTACTGGACCCCGTATGACGAGCGCATGCAATGGGGCAAGGAGCTGGGTGCGCCCGAAGAGTTGCAGAAGAAGCTGGCTTCCCATGGGGCGAGAACGCTCGCGGTCGAGGCGGACCTGAGTGACCCGGCCGTGCCGGCTCAGCTCTTCGACAGCGTCGAGCGCGAACTGGGGAACGTCACCGCGCTGGTGCTCTGCCATTGCGAGTCGGTCGACTCCGGCTTGCTGGACACCACGGTGGAGAGCTTCGACCTGCACTTCGCGGTCAATGCGCGGGCTACCTGGCTGCTGATCCGGGAATACGGGCTGCGGTTTCGCGGGCAGCACGGCAGCGGGCGCGTCGTCAGCCTGACCAGCGACCACACCGCCGGCAACCTCCCGTACGGGGCGAGCAAGGGAGCGATGGACCGGATCACGCTGGCCGCCGCCCATGAGCTCGCCGACCTGGGAGTGACCTGCAACGCGATCAATCCCGGGCCGACCGACACGGGGTGGATGACCGAGGAGCTAAAGGCGGACATGATCCGCTCCACGCCCCTGGGGCGCCTCGGCGTGCCGCGAGACTGCGCGAATCTCGTCTCGTTTCTCTGCTCGGCAGAGGGCGGCTGGATCAACGGCCAACTCCTCCAGAGCAACGGCGGGATCGAGTAGTCAAACGCGTAGGGCATGGCTGACGGATATCTCCGGCTGGCGAGGACGGCGGGCAGACGGCGGGCAGTTCGTCGGCGAGCTGAAACGGGGCGGCTTCGCCTGTGATGCCCTGCCCGGAGCGCCGACGCCTCCGCCCGGGCGGCGGCCGAGTCCGCCAGCCGGGCGAAATCCGCGGCGTCCACCGCCCGTCAGAGCAGTCGCCAGGCGAACTACTCGGCCAACCAGGCCGCCGGGTCCGCCAAGGAAGCGGTGGCATCGGCCACCGGCGCACAGAGCTCGGCGGCCCGCGCCGGGCAAGCCGCCCGGGACGCGGGCAAGGACGCCAAGGCAGCGGCCCAGGCCGCGAGCGAGGCACGCAGCATCGCCACCGTCAAGCGACAGCAGGAGCAGGCGGCGGCAGCCGCAGCCGCCGCGCGGCTCGCACGGGAGAACGCCCAGAAGGGGACCGATCCCGCGAACACCCCCGCCAACGACAGCATCCGCGTCATCAACCAATCCGCGGACGCCCCCGCGGACACCGGCGACTGGATCGCTGCCCGGTCCCAGACCGCCACCTGGGCCAACCTGGCCCCGGTAGGAGCGGCCTTCACCGCCAAGACGGAGGCCGCCGGCCCGAGCAATCCCCGCACGAGGCTGATCGACTTGGGGTTCGGGATCATCGCGTCCCACCTTTCCACCTACATTCCGCCCATCGCCGGCTGGTTGTGGGAGCGGGGAAAGGACGTATGGGACTTCGCGAAGGACCAGGCCAAAAGCTGGAAACGTACAGTTCCGTGGCTCGGCGGAAAGTGGGACTGGGGCCTCTGACCCAGCCGGAGCTCGGAGCATCGGGTCCGCGGCGTCGCCACGATCAGCCGATGGCTGTTGTGGCACCGTCGCGGGCCACCGCGTATCCCGGCCGAAGGTGACGAAGGCGGATATCCGCTGGCGCAGCGCGTTCGGATTCAGCGAGTCCGGTTCGGGACGGCGGTGCCGGTCACCGGTTGCTCCTGTACGGAGGCGGACTGGATCGCGCCGTTGCGGTGATGGCGGTGAGGCCGTCCTTCGTCGTACGGGCCAATGCGGCGTGTACAGATCGTTAACAGGTATGGGGGACGCCGTGATGCGGTCGTCCTCGCACTCGGTCATTGAAAGAGTGCCGGGGTGTCTACCTTCGTTGTATTCGACCTTGAGTTCACGTCGTGGCCGGGAGCGCTGGAGCACGATTGGGGCGGGCCGGGGCAGCTCCGCGAGATCGTGCAGATCGGGGCCTTGCGACTGAGTGCGGACTGCTCGGTCGTCGAGGAGTACGAAGCGCTGGTGACGCCCACGGTCAATGCCCGGCTGTCCCCGTACTTCACCGAACTCACCGGCATCAGCCAGGAGATCGTCGACGAGGAAGGCGTTCCCGCGCCCCAGGCCCTGGGTGAATTTCTCGGGTTCTGCCGGGGGCAGACCGTGCTCTCCTACGGCAACGACATGGTGGTACTCGGAGAGAACGTCGGCTGGGCGCGCGCACGCGGAGAGGACATCAAGAACAGTTTTCTCGACGCGGCCTTCGTGAACATCCGGCCGTGGCTGAACGCCGTGGCGCCGGTGACGGCGCAATCGAACGTGGGCCGCTTGTGGAGCGCGCTGGGTCTGCCCAAACCCGCTGCGGGGCAAGAGCATTCAGCGCTGTTCGACTGTCATTCCTTCGCCGCCGCCCTCAGCCATCTGCGCGGTCAGGGCGCCGCCTTGCCCGAAGGCTGCCTGTAACGCTCGTCTCGGCGCACGGAGCTCGCCCGGTCCGACTCACCAGTTCTCTGAGCGGACCGGGGGCCGGGCCGGTCCGGGCCCGTCGCGTACGACAGAGGCCCGTCGACCGCGGCGGGCGGTGGGGGCATTGTCAGTGGTGGGTGACAGCATCAGCCGCATGACGGATACCACGGCATTCGACTGGCGGTCCTTCCTGCTCAGGTGGAGCGGGGAATGGGCGGATTCCCTCCTGGACGAGGAGACGGAGGGCGAGCAGGCACGGGACGAGGACGACGAGGACGAGGTCGCGCGGCGGGCGCGGTGGCTGGGGTTTCCCCCGGCGTCGGAGGAGCGGATCGCGGCCGTGGAGGAGCGTCTCGGTCGACGGATGCCTCCGTCCTACCGGGAGTTCCTCAAGGTCAGCGACGGGTGGCGGCACGCGGGCGAGTTCGTGTGGCTGCTGGCGGGAACCGAGGACGCGCACTGGCACGAGGACGAGTCGGGGCTCGCGGTAATACTTGAGGAGCACCTGGACGAGGACGCCGGGCCCGAGGAGCGGCGGGAGGTGGACATCTGGCGGCGCGGGCTGCAGCTCGACGTCGAATCCGATGCCACCTATGTCCTCTTGGATCCCGAGGACGTGGACGAGGCAGGCGAGTGGGCCGTGTACACGTGGGCGAGCTGGCGGGCCGATTCGCCCGAGCGGCACGCGAACTTCCTTGAGTTCATGCGGGACATGTACCGGGAGTTCCACAGCCTGCGGGCGCGGCCGGGCGACGGGGAGCCGGAATTCGTCAACGACACGACGCGAGAGCTGGACGCCCTGATCGAGGAGGCCCGGCTGGATGCGCTGCGCGGCGGCTGGGAAGAGGCCGTGAAGTCGCTGGACGAAGCCACGGCGTACGGCAGGCCGAGGGCTACGGGCCTGGCCGACCAGGTACGCCGCCTGCTCGGACAGACCCACATGGTGTACTTCGAGGACCTGGCAGCGGACCCGCGGTACGCGCCCGAGCTGCTGCCACCGCTGGTCGCCGAACACGCGGCGCGCTCGTATCGGGACGACTCCACGCTGACGCTCAACCTGCGGGGCGGCGACGAAGACCTGGTGTCACTGGCCTACGCGACGCTGGAGCAGATGCGGAACGGCACGTACTGGTACACGGCGGCGGGACCGTTCGGGGAGGCGGTCGGGCAGGCGCGGGAGCTGGCGCGGTGGGGGGACACCGACGGAGCGTGGCGGACGCTGCGGGACGCGCTGCCCCTGTGGGAGCCGCTGGGACCGGACCACCTGGCGCCGCTGGGGTGGGTGGCCGACCCAGTGCTCGGGCCGCTGCTGACCCCGGAGCGGGGCCGCGAGCTGCTGTCCACGCCCAGGGGCGGACAGGCGGGTGAGATGCCGAGGCCGACGGCCGGGCTCGACCCGGACGGCCTCGCGTGGCTCGCGGAGCCGGACCAGGGCGACAACCGCACGTCCTACCGGTTCGTCCTGGTGGAGGGGGTGGCGCCGCGGGAGTTGCCCGGACGTCTCGCGGACGGCGACGACACCGTGCTGAACAGGCCCATGACGCGCTGGGACGCGCGCCGCAGTTCGCTGGACGGCCAGAGGGAGTTCTCTTCCTATGACGACAAGGCGCTGATGGCGGTCGGCCGGGCCGGCACCGGTTGGAGTTTCGCCTTCGACGGCGCCCCCGGCTCGTTCGACCGGCAGCGGTTCGTCTCCCCTGCCGAGGCCGCCAGCGCGGGTACCCGTGCGGTAGTGGTGTGGAGCGGCCTGAAGGAACGGAGCGGTGAGGCGTTCTTCCACCTTTCAGTGGCGCGGGACGGCGCCGAGCAGTACGCCTTCACGTACGCGGACGGCGAGGTCCGGTCGAGCGGGGAGATACCGGGGGCGCTGGACCCGAGCCGGTTCTTCGGTGACCTGGCTGACGGGGCCGGGTCGGAACGGTCGCTGCTGGAAGCGGTGGCCGGGGAGTTCGGCGTGTCTCTGCCGCGTCATGCCCTCGTGACGGGGCGGCTGCACACGTTCGTCACCCGTTCCTGGACACGTCCGCCGAGGGACGGCGAGACGTACGCGGTCATCCGGATGGGCTGGGGAGACGCGCGCCCGACGGACGACCGGCGGACGGGAGAGGACGAGCCGGGGAGTTGCTGAAGCCCCGGCGACGCTGCGCTGATTTCCCATCCGTGCTGATCGTGGCATCAGGGACCCGGCGAATCCCCGTACGGCCCGGTCAGGGCCTGCGGTGCAGTACGCGTTCCGCGAGGCAGGACAGGAGGGCGACGGTGCTGAAGGCGGCGCCCAGCGCGCAGGCCCAGGTCCAGCCCGCGTGGGCCCAGACGACGGAGGTGAGTGCGGAGCCGGCGACGCCGCCGAGGAAGTAGCTGGTCATGTAGAGGGAGTTCAGGCGGCTGCGGGCTTCCGGTTCCAGCGCGTAGACCACGTTCTGGTTGCTGATGTGGACCGCCTGGACGGCCAGGTCCAGCAGCAGGATTCCGGCGACCAGCCAGACGAGTCCATGTGCCGCGGGGGCCAGGAGCGCCCAGGAGGCCAGCAGGAGGACCGCGCCGGCGAGGGTGACGGTGTGGACCAGTCCGCGGTCGGCCAGCCGGCCCGCGACCGACGCCGCTGCCGCGCCCGCCGCCCCGGCCAGTCCCAGCAGGCCGATGGCCTGGGCCGACCAGCCGTAGGGCGGACCGGACAGGAGGAACGTCAGGGAGATCCACAGCACCGTGAACGCGGCGAAGCTCGACGCGCCCGTCAGGGTCCGCCAGCGCAGCACCGGATACTGCGCCCACAGGCGGCCCATCGAGCGGAACGCGGCGAGATAGCGGGTGTTCCCGGCGGCGGGGAAGCGCGGCAGGACGCGCCGCAGCAGCAGGGCCATCGTGAGCATCAGCGCGGCGTTGACCCAGTAGACGGTGCGCCAGCCGCCCAGCTCCGCCAGGCTGCCCGCGGCCGTCCTGGCGAGGAGGATGCCCAGCAGCAGCCCGGCCATGACGGTGCCCACCGCCCGGCCGCGCGCGTCGGGCGCCGCCATGGTCGCGGCGAAGGGCACCATGACCTGCGCGCCGACGGAGCACAGGCCGGTCACGGCGAGCCCGGCGAAGAGCACCGGGGTGTTCGGCGCGACGGCGACGCAGGCCAGGCCGAGGGCGGTGGCGGCGCACAGCGTCACCGTCAGCCGCCGGCGCTCCAGCAGGTCGCCCAGGGGTACGAGCAGCAGCAGCCCGCAGACGTAGCCGAGCTGGCTCGTGGTCACGACGAGCGCGGCGGTCGCGGAACTCATGGCGAACCGCTCGGCGATGACGTCGAGAAGGGGCTGCGCGAAGTAGTTCCCGGCCACCGACAGCCCGGTGGCGGTGGCCATCAGCAGCAGAATGGGGCGGGTGACCGGGCCGCCGCCGCTGTCACGGCGGGCGTCCCGCGCGGTGGACGTCATGCGCGGCTCCGGGCGCGGGACCTCGGGAACGCGGTGGCGCGGCGCTCCCTCACCAGGTGACCGGCAGGTTCTCGGGGCAGGCGAAGAAGCCGTCGTCCGCTCGCCTCACCTCATGGGGCTCGACCGAGAGCCGAAGCCCGGGCAGGCGTTCGAAGAGCACCGCGTAGGCCGTCGCCAGGACGCTCGTGGCGAGCGCCGAGCCGAGGCAGAAGTGCGGGCCCGCGCCGAAGAAGACGGACCCCTTCTCGCTCCGGCCGATGTCGAAGACGCCGGGATCGGTGAACGCGCGGGGATCGTGCGCCGCCGCGAGGGCGGAGGTGATGACGCCCTCGCCCGCGGCGATCCGGCCGCCGTGGCACTCGACGTCCTCCAGTGCCACGCGCGGGAAGTTGGTGATGCCGTTGTTGTGGTAGCGCAGCACCTCCCGGACCGCTTCCGGCCAGCGCTCCGGATCCCGCTTGCACTCCGCCAACTGGTCGCCGTGGAGGAGCAGCGTCATGATGCCCACGGTGAGCGGCGGTACGAGCGGATCGGTCACGTTCATCAGCAGCAGGGCCGTGGTGCTCACGGCCTCCTGACGGCTGATCGTCTCCTCGTGCACGGCGCGGGCCAGCGTCGCCACCAGTCCGGTCGCCTCGGAGTCCGGCCGCCCGCTGCGGTCCACCAGACGGCTCGCCAGTTCCGTCAGTTCGGCGGTGGCCTCGGCGATCTGCTCCCGGCTGCCGAGCAGGTCCAGCTGGCGCCGGATGCGGTCCTGCGTCCATCCGTGCTCCTGAGGGGTGATCCCCATCAGGCCGCCGGCGATCCGTGCCACGAGGGGCTCGCTGAAATCGGCGACGAGGTCCGCCCCGGAGCCGGCGCGTTCGATGCGGTCGATCAGATCGTGGGCGTGGGCCTGCGTGGCGGAGCGCCATTCGTCGGCGGCGCGGCGGGTGAAGGCGGAGGCGAGGACGGTACGGAGCCGGGTGTGGTCGGTCCCCTCCATGTTGAACAGCGAGCCCTTGACCGAGGTGAGGTCGTCGCCCGCCATCCGGGGAGCGCCGGGGAAGACCAGGTCCCGGGAGAACCGGGGATCGTGCATCACGAAACGCACATCCGCGTATCGGGTGACCAGCCAGAGCCGGTTTCCGCTGGGCATCTGTACGGGGCACAGCGGGCGGCTGTCCCGCAATTCGGCCAGTATCGGCGGGATGGTGAAGAGCGTTCCAGGGGGGAAGTCCTGAGGGATTTTCAGGACATCCGCGTCGGACAGTTCAGTGAGAGCCACACGTCCTCCAGTCCGCACCTCGGTGCCGGAACAGCCACCCTAGTAGGACTCCGTCGGGTCTGTTCCGATCTTGCGATTCTGGTGGGCGGAGATTGGCGACGGGCGGCCTCAGCTGGGCGCACTGGGCCGACCCGGACTCGTTCCCGAGCCGCGTCGTTCGTGCGCGTGGCAATCCGAAGGAGGCGGCGCCGCGAGCATCAGGGCTCACACGCACTGCGGACCGGAGAACTCGCGCTGTAGAAAGGCGATTCCGCGCATGCGGCGCTATGGCGGGTTCGCTCCTGTCTGGCGGGTCTCTCCTCCGATAGGTTCACCCTGATCTTGGGACTGCCCACGCCGCACTCCGGGATGGCGGAGCCCGCCATCCCGGTCCAGGCATCGCCGCGCACGCCCGCGCTGCCTGCCCGCCCGCGTGAGGGAAGGGTTCCTGTGGCGCTTCAAGTGGAGGACCTGCGCAGGCTCTTCGACGGCGATGGCTCCGCCGCCGCCGTGGAACTGTCCGGGGCGGCGCTGGGCTTCCGGTACGACCCTTTCCGCACGGTCGCGGTCGACGGCGTGCTGCGCCTGGAGCGCGCCGCCGGCGCCGGTACGGCCGACGTGAATGCCGCCGGTGACGGTGCGGCCGACCTGAACGCCGCCGTTGCCCTGGCGGCCCGGGCCAGCGCGCTCGTGGCCTGGCCCAGGGCCGGCTGCCTCCGCCGTCTCAGGGGGTGGGCAGGCCGCCCGGGCGCATGGGTCGGCCGAAGCGGACCGGGACGCCGGGAGAGTACAGCACGCTCACCGGCGGCCCGGCCGGCGGCGCCAGCCCGGCGGCCGTTGTCAACTCGTCCTCGCAGTACAGGAGTTCCGCCCGGTGCAGCGGCCAGCGCGGGTGGATGTTGGGCAGGTACACCGGACGGCCGAAGAAGGCGTTGTGCATGCCCCAGCGGGCGGTCAGGAAGTGTTCGAGGGCAGTCGGCTCCTCGATCCGCTCGCCGACGCGCACCGCGATGCGACTGCGCGCCCCGCGCGGCCCGGGCCAGCGCCGGCTGCTGGTGTAGCTGATGGTGTCCGCATCGCGGTGGATCGCCATCTTGGCCCATACGTACGGCAGCCGGAAGGCGCTGCGGGCGATGGCCACCGGCAGCAGGCGCGACGCCTCCAGCGAGCGGAACACCACGCCGCGCCGGCCGTGCCGGTCCACCGAGTAGAGCCGTACGTTGGTCTCCGGGAAGGTCCCCAGGTACGGGAGACCCGGCACCTTGAACCAGCCCACCCGGTACATCCGGAAGGCCACCAGCCCGATGTAAGTGAGCCCGTCGTGCGTGTCCGGCACGGTCCCGGGCGGCAGCAGCGGCGCCACGTCCCCGGGGTCGGCCGCCCAGTGCAGGAACGACAGGTCGAGCCACGACTGGGTGAGCAGCGTGTCCGGTACCTCACGCACCGGATCGGGCGTTATCGGTTCCACAGGTCCCGGAGCAAGCGACATCACGCCAGCTTCGCACAACTGCCTGGCAGCCCTCGACCCAGGGAGCCCGAGCCCCGCCGTCGACCGTACTGCCCTACCGGCCGGCCCGAGGCAGGCGAATGACCGCTGTTCCCCCCTTCAGGTCCACCACGGTGCGATGCGGCGGCGCCCCGTCCTCCTCGTCGTCCCGCAGGATGAGCGCCGACTGCCGCTCCTTCAGCTCGCTCTGCTTGCCCTGCGAGAAGGTCGCATGGAGCTGCTCGAATCCCGTAGCCGATATCTGCCCCTGTCTGGCACCGTTCCGCCACGGCAGCAGCCCGGCTCGTCCTACGCGCAGAAGCAGCTGGTCGGCGAAGGCCACCACGGTCAGCAGAATGACCAGTCCGGGCAAGGTCATGAAGACAGCGAAACCCATGCCCCCAGTATCCGGCGCGAGGCTCGAACACGCACTGTCCTTCAGAAACCGGCGCGACCGACCGCCCTGCCGCCCCGCAGCACCTCCGCCCACCCCAGCAGGGCTCGGGGCCGGTCAGGGCTCGGGGTCGGTCAGTACGGGATCGGCTCGTCCTTCGACCACTTCGCGCGCCACGTCGCTCAGCAGCCGGTGGTGTGAACGCGCGTGCCTGCGCAGGATGTCGAAGGCGTCGTCCACGGGCACCGCCCGGCGCGTCGCGAGCACGCCCTTGGCCTGTTCGATGATCACGCGGCTGGTCAGGGCCTGTTCCAGCTGGGCGGCGAGGGTCCGGCTGCGGTCCGCCTCGTGCGCGCGTTGCAGGGTGACGGCGGTGAAGTCCGCCACCGACTGGCCGAGCGCCAGCGTCTCGGGGGAGAAGCCGCCCGGCGGACCGGACAGCAGGACGAGCGCGCCGCTGGTGCGCGTCGATTCGCGCAGGGGCAGGGCCACCACACGGGTGTGGCCCAGTCCCAGGGCCCGCGGGGTGTAGTGCGGCCAGCGCTGCCGGGCCGGGCGGCAGTCGAGGACCGTCTGCACCGGCGGCACGTCGGCGTGGTGGCAGTCGTGGCCGGGGCCTTCGCGCCAGCCGACCGCGTCGTGCTCCAGCCGGGACACCTCCGGATCGGACCCCGCCACCTGCGCGTCGTCACGCTCGCCGGCGGCGAACACCACGGCCGCGGCACGGGCGCCGAGCAGGGGCGGGCTGCGCTTCGCGAGGGTCGAGAGGGTTGCGGCAAGGTCCGTCGGGCCGTCCGTCGTGCTGCCGGCCAGGGCCACGAACACGTCGGCCAGCCGCTGCTCGGGCGTCATGGCACCTCTCCGTCAGTTGAGTTTCAGGTCTCCGCGTACGATCCGCCGCGCGATCACCTCGGTGGAGACGTCCTCGGCGAACGCCCGGGCCTTGATCAGCGCTACCGCGTCCCCGACGGGGCAGCCCATACGGGCGGAGAGCACGCCCGCCGCCTGCTGCACGGCCACCCGGTGGTCGGTCCCGCCGTAGAGTTCCGGGTCCGCGTCCGGGCCGAGGAGCACGATGCCGATGAGGGCCGCGGCGACCTCGGCGAGACCGGGGGACCCCACGAGGCCCGGTGGCGGGTCGAACACCGCCAAGGCCCCGATACAGCTGTCCTGCGTCTCCAGCGGGACGGCGGCCACCGAGGCGATGCCCAGAGATGTGAGGGCCGGACCGTATCCGCGCCAGAGCGTCGCGATGCCCGGCCCCGACGCGTGGACCGGGCGGCGCCCCGACGCCGCGTCCTTGGACGGGCCCTCGCCGAGTACGTACTCCAGCTCCTGGGCCGCTCGGGACTGCTCGTCGGACACGGCGACCGCGAGCTGGTTCTGCCCGGAGTCGACGAGCGTGAGGGCCGCGCCGCGGGTGCCGCACGCCTCCGCGACACCGGCCATGAAGCGGGGCGGGGCGCCCCGCCCCCGGGCCCACGCCGCCGTGTTGTCGGCGAATGCCCCCTGGAGGCGGGCCGAGGCGTACTGGCACGCGGCGGATCTGCGGTGTGTCGCCGCGATCTGCGCGTGGAACTCGCCTCCGGGCTTCGCCGCCAGCAGTTCGTGCCGCTCGGCGGCCGCTTCGGCCCGCTGCGCGCGCTCCGTCGCCCGGGCCACGCGCTCCCTGGCCTTCGCTGCGAGGACGAGGGCTTCTTCGTGCCCTTGCGGGTTCATACCTGTAGGGTACGTCCCCGGCTCAGCCGGGGCTGTCGCTTCGGCTTTCCTCCATCATGAGGACGACGCCGCCGTTGTGGCCGTCGAACGGGGAGCAGAACACGTCGCAGGTGATGGGCCGGCCGATGCGGCTCAGGGCCTCCACGCTGACCGGGCCCGAGCTCTTGCGGGACTCCAGGCAGCGCTGGACCATGGGCTGCAGCACGTCCGTGGGCAGTCCGAAGTCCAGCGCGAAGAACTGCTCGTCGAGGACCTCGTCCGCGCGCAGCCCCCACAGGTTGACGGCGCCCCGGTTCCAGCTCTTGACCTTCAGCTTGCTGTCCAGGACCACCACACCCGCCGCGATGCTGGTCAGGACGCCTTCCAGGAAGGCCCGGGCCTCGTCCAGCTCCTCGGTGCGGATGCGCATCTCCTCGTTCATGGTCTCCAGTTCCTCGTTCCCGGACTGGAGTTCCTCGTTGGTGGTCTCCAACTCCTCGTTCGTGGACTGAAGTTCCTCGTTGGTGGTCTCCAGTTCCTCGATGCTGGACTGGAGTTCCTCGTTGGTGGTCTCCAACTCCTCGTTCGTGGACTGGAGTTCCTCGTACGCCGTCTCCAGGTCCTCGCGAACCCGCTTGACCTCGGACTTCAGCTGGGTGGCCACCGTGACGTCGGTGAAGGAGATCGTGGTGGCGACGTGCAGCCCGCTGGGCGCGGAGAGCGGCTGGATGGTGATGTCGAAGTGCTGGAACTCCTCGCCCACCCGTCGCTCGACCCGGTTGACGCGGAGCGTACGGCGCTCGTGCGTCGACTGGTCGATCAGGGAACGGAGTTCGACCGGCCGGTAGGAGACCTCCAGGTCCTGGAAGGGGCGGCCGATGTCGCCGGCGGTCAGGCCGAACTGAACCCTCGCCTGGCTGTTGATCACCACGACGAGCCCGTCGCCGTCGATGGCGATCGACGGGGTCGGACCGGCGTCGAGGACCAGGTCGCGCAGCTGGCGCGTACGGGCGACCGAGTGCAGCTCGGGGCCGGTGCCCGCCCTGATCTTCAGGGGGGCCGGGTGGTACGGCACCCCGGCACCGCCCGCACGGCGCTTGAAGATGCGCTGCCGCATGCTGACCACTTCGAACCGGTCGGCGTCGTTCAGCAGCATCTCGGCCTTGCCGAGGAAGAGGAAACCGCCCTCGCGCAGAGCGAAATGGAATCGGTCGACGATCTGCGTCTGCGCCTCGACATTGAAGTACATCAGCGTATTGCGGCAGATCAGCAGATCGAGCCGGGAAATCGGGGCGTCGCGGGTGATGTCGTGACGCCCGAAGATCACCCGGCGCCGCAGATCGGGGCGGAAGCTGAACTGCGCGCCGTTCTGCTCGAAATACTTCTCCCGCAGTTCCGGGGCGAGCGGCTCCAGCGACTTCGCCGTGTACAGCCCCGACCGCGCCTCGCGCAGCGCCTCCTCGTCGACGTCCGTGGCATAGATCTTGACCCGGCGCAGACACTCCTCCAGGCCGAGCGACTCCGCGAACATCACCGCCAGCGAGTACGCCTCCTCACCGCTGGAACAGCCCGCGCTCCACACCCTGATCTCCTGATCGGGCGGGGTGTCCGTGAGCAGTTCCGGGACGACTTCGCGCTGGAGGAAGGTCCAGGCCTCCGGATCGCGGAAGACCGAGGTGACGTTGATCAGGATCGTATTGAAGAGCGCGCCGAATTCCTCGGCACTGGTTTCGAGAAGATCCCGGTAGTCCGTGTACGAGCGGATTCCCACATCGTTCATCCGCTTGTGTACGCGCCGGCCCAAAGTGGAACGTTTATAGCCCGTGAAGTCGAAACCGCGGGCCTCCCTGATGAAGACGAGCAGTTCCTCCAGCGCCTCATCGGTGTCCACGTTCTGATGTTCGCCCATCACTGCCTCTTGGTTTCGACGAGTCCGCTGACCACCGCGGCGATTTCCTCAAGAGGCAGCACGAAATCAACCGCTCCCGTATCGACCGCCGCCTGCGGCATCCCCGGGAAATCCGCCGTCACCGGGTCCTGGGCGATCACCGTGCCGCCGCGCGTCTTGACGGCCTCCGCCCCCATCGCACCGTCGCTGCCGGTCCCGGTGAGCACGCAGGCGATCGCCCGCGGACCGTACGCACCGGCGAGCGATTCGAAGAGGAGGTCGGCGGAGGGCCGTACGAAGTGGACGAGCTCGGTGTTCGACAGCGACAGGACGCCGTCGGAGTCGACGAGGAGGTGGCGGTCGGGAGGCGCGATGTAGACGGTGCCCGGCAGCGCGCGCTCCTCCGCCTCCGCGAGCTTGACCAGGAGGTCGGTGCGGCGGGCGAGGACGTCGGCGATCACCGTCCGGTGCCGCGGGTCGAGGTGCTGGACCACCAGGACCGGCACGGGAAGATCAGGGCTCAGCGCTCCCAGCAGCGCGGTCAGCCCTTGGATGCCGCCGGCGGAGGAGGCGACAGCGACGATGGCGTACGGGGTCCCGGGTGCTTGGTCAGCTGTCACGCACCGAGCCTAGCGGACCCTCTACCGGCTGGTGAGACGGCGAGGCGGCCGATCGGCGTGCGAGGCGGGATTACGCGCCACTTCCCAGGGCATGTGGCAGCGGCACACGCCCGTACCCGGCGCAGCGCCGACGGCCAGGTGCGGCGCGTCGCCGTCGGGGCCCCCGGTACGGTGTCCGATCACCGTCCGAGCCCGTCGCCGCGCCTGCACCAGGCATCGCGTAGCCCGTCATCGCGCGGGGCCGCGGCCGTGCCGCCGCCTTCGTGCCGCTGGGGCCGACCGGCCGCACTCCGTCGGTGTCCGGTCTTGATCGCCCCGGCCCAGTCCCAGGTCTGAGATCTCAGATCTGGTCCGAAGCGCTTGCCCTATCGGGTGAACTGTTCTGCGTGGAGGGCTCTTTGCCGACCCCGGTGCAGTTCAGGCTCGTACGCCGTGGCGGAGGTTTCCAGGTAATGGCCTCCACGATTTCGGAGCTGAAAGGTTCCGCGCGCCACCGGTCGGTGATGTCGCGCCACTGCTCGATCACAGCCCTGCGCTCGGCGCCGACAAGCAGCCGGTCATAGCTCAGCTCGAACGCGTAGACCCGGCCGCCGCCCGAGGATGAGGCGGGCGGCCTCGACGAGACAGCTCCTGCCGGAGCTGAGCGGGGCGCCTACGCGGCATGGGCCTTTCGGATCGACGTCATGCTCCGATCCTGTCACCCTTCTTGTTCCGTCTCTTGTTCCGTTTCTTCCGTCGCGACCGGACCACATCGGCCGAGACTCCGATCAGCACTCACGGCCAACGGACCGAATCCGGTGTGGTTTCACGCGCACGCCCCCGAGTACGGTCGCGAGGCCGTACCCCCAGTGGAAGGGTGCCGATGGACCTCACTCTCATCCTCGCCTGCGGGATCGTCGGAGCAGCCTGCGGAGCCATCGCCGTGGTCATCGTCGACAGAAGAAGACGCCGCCGCCAACGGCCCTGACGGAAGCCGAACGGAATCGCTCACCACGACGTGCGGGGAACGGCGCTCCGCTCCGTTCAAGAGATACCGGCAGGCCGGCCGCCGCTCACGACCGCGTGGCGATGTCGCAGCCCGCTGCGTCGGCGTCCCGCATACGGGCGTCCATCGACGCGCTCCGGTCGTACGGGTCGACTTCGGAATCGCCCGTGGAGCTCTGCCCGCCGCCGAACGAAGGGGTGAAGTAGCCGGTGAAGGTGGTGCAACCGCCGTTGGTGATGTCGGCCTTGTAGGAGAGGAGGGAGAAGGTCCCCGGCTCGGTGATCACCTTTGCCGGGTCGTCCCAGCTCATCACGGTCTCGCGGCGCACGATGGTGCGTTCGACGTCCTCGCTCCCGGCTTCGGCGCGGGCGACGGGATAGACGTACGTGACGTCGGCCGTCACCTCGACCGCGCCGCGCTTGCCCTCGCGGAAGGTGATCCGCCCCCGCGTCTTGACCACGTCGCCCACCAGCCGCACCTTCGATTTCTCGAAGCGGCTGAACAGCAGCCGCGGGTCGTTCTCCCGGCTGGGTGTGCGGAACGCGGTCGCCAGATATTTCTGAATGTCTTCCTGACGGGGGTTGATCAACGCGATCGCCTTGGCGGGCCGCTCACCGCGCAGCACGCCGGAATCCAGGCTGGAGGAGACGAGGAAGTCCCGGGACTGGTCGAGGGCGTGCGCGACTTGGACCTGGCTCATCCAGCCGGTCGCCCGCGCGGCGGGCAGGTTAATCCCTGCCGCCCCGTCGCTCCACTGCGCGGCAGGAGATCCCCTGAATGGCTCGGACAGCGTGGGGCGTTGGGCCGCTACCGCCGCCGGCGGCTGCCCCGGGCGCTCGGACTCCGCGGCCAGTGGCGTGCCGTCGTCGCCCCCGAACCACCCCATGACCTTCCCCGGGATCAGGGCCACCACGAGCAGGGCGACCGCGAAGAGCAGCCCGACCACGTACCAGCCCTTGCCCGGCCGCCGACGGGCCGGCTGGTACGTACGCCACCCCTGCGACCGACCGGATTCGTCCCGTGGCAGCCGAGCCACATTCCGGGCTCGCGCCGACGGTTCCTCGGGCGCGCCCGGAGTCCCGGCCTCCGCGTCCCTCAGGAAACGCTCCCACTCCTTGTCCGATATGGACCCGCCCTTGCCCACGCCTCGTTCCCGCCCCTTCTCATGAATCCGGCCCTCCCCAGGACCGGCTGATATCGGAGCATCATCACACAGGTCAGCCGCGTGGAGCCGCTGTGGTCGGCAGGGTCGGCATGGGCCGGGACACCGCCCCCGAACGCCGCGGACTCGGCCTGCCGATCGCGGCGGACCGGCCGATCGCGACCCGGCGCCGTCGTCGCCTCCGATGGCGCGACAGCCGACATGGCCGAGAGTTTCTCCTAGGCGGCTCAGCCGCCCGCTCTCCCCCGCCCTGACTCATAACGCCTTGGGCTCGCGATGGCCAACCACCCCTGACGCAAGGAGACTTGTAGGAGCACAGGCGACAGTCCTGACTCATCACGTGGACCGGAACGTACGCGGCGCGCAGAGGCAGGTGTCAGGAGCCTGGGCGCCGCGTGGGGTGACGTGCCGTCTGGTCCGGGCTGCCGGGCCGTGTGAACGGGGAGCGCCATGGCACGTGCGAACAGTCTCATCGCCGATCGCTACCGGCTCGTCCGGAAGGCCGCGGCGGACGGCGGCGGAGCGGCTTGGCTCGCTCACGACGAGGATCTGGGCGGCCATGTCACGGTGACCGAGGTGCCCGGTCCGTACGCGGCGCGAGGCGGCACGGGGGGGGGCGGCCGAGCATGTCGCGGCGGTGCGTGAGCGGGCGCGTGGCGTCGGCCGGCTCCGGGAGAATCCGCATGTGCTCACCGTCCACGAGGTGGTCGAGCACGAGGGGCCCCGTGGGTGGTCGCGGAGTTCGTCGCGAACGCGACGACTCTGGCGGCGTACGCGGACGCCGCCGACGCCGCCGACGCCGTCGGCCCCGGTGATCGACGCGCTCAGCGTGGGGCACCACCTGGGGATCGTCCATGGACAGCTCACCCCCTCGGCGGTGCTGGTCGCCCCGGACGAGACGGGGGCCTGCCCGTTCGCCAGGGTGGTCCTGGCGCAGTACGGCGGTCTCTCCCCCGAGGCGGGGGCGGAGGCAGGAGCGCGGGAGCCCGTAACGGACGGTGCGGCGGACCGGGCCGGGGCGCTGGCCTTCCGCGCGCCCGAAAGCGTCGGCGCGCACCCTCGGCTGCCGTCCCCCGCCGGGGACCTGTTCTCGCTGGGGGCGGTCCTGTACGCCGCGGCCGAGGGCCGACCAGCGGCAGGGCGGCGGCCCGCAACTGGCCAACCGGGACGTGCTCGACCTGATCCGGCCCCAGGTCGCCGCCCTGCGCATGTCCGACGTGGCCGAGGGCCGGGGCCGGCTTCAGCAGCTGAAGATCGACGAGTTCGTCGCGCTGCCGGTCCGCGAGCCTCGGGCGCGGATGCCGTACGGGACGGACCGGCTGCGCGACATGCTGCGCGAAGCGGTCGACGACGACGGGGAGGGACGGCGGCACTTCCTGCGGGTGCGCGTCACCGCGTGGGACGGGCAGCTCGTCGTGTGCGTCCTGGTGCGGGTGCACACCCAGGGCGGGATGCTGGTGCTGGAGGTGGCCCCACACGTGCTCACGCCGCCCCGCGGCGAGTTCGAGGCAGCGGCCAACACCGCGGCGGGCGGCAACCGGCAACTGCTCAGGCACGGCGTACAGGCCCTGCTCTCCAGCCCCTCCGCCTCGCTCGCCGCGCTCTTCTCGCTGCTGCGCACCGCGCTCGCCCTCTGCCAGCTGTGGCTGGTCCGCCCTCGACAGGCGGTCCCCGACGGACCGCGCACCTCGGTTCGTGAACTCGGCGGCGCCCAGCAGGTGCCGCTGTTCCACGAAATGGACATCAGCCGCTACGTGAAGACCGTGCAGGACCGCATCTCCAACGGAGTGCTGGACGCGCTGCGCCAACGCGGCTACGACACCGGCGAATTCGAACGGCAACTCGTGATCGTGGAACGCGGCGGCATCCACATCGGGGCCATGAGCGGCGGTGTGGCGGCCACCGGAGCGCGGTCCGGCATCACGTACCACGAGGAACGAGCGGAAGGAGCACGCCGTGAACGGACGCGACGCGAACAACCCCGAAACCGGCGGCAGTGAGCCCCCGGGAGAGCGCCCCGCGCCGGGCGGCGTCCACATCGGCGGCGGCATGTCGGAAGGTGTGGTGAGCACAGGACACGACAGCCGCATCGACTACCGGGAGTCGCGGCCGCCGGACGCCGCCGCGCAGCTCCTCGACGCCGTCCGGCAGCTTCGCGACGCCCTCGGGTCCTTGTCTCCTGACGTGTCGGCTGACCGTCCGTACGCGTCGCCGGATCTTCAACTCGCGGAAGCCGACGCGGAGATCGAGCAGACCGGGCAGCTCGCCGAGGACCGTCGCCGACAGCGGCGCGACCGGGTGGAGACCGCGGTGGCACTCGCCGCCGGCTGCTCCTCGGTAGCCGCGATCGCCACAGCCCTGGCCCAGCTCCTGAACTGACCCAGTTCTTGACCTGACCCAGCTCTTGAACTGAGAACCCGCCGAAGAGGCCCGCCCAGTCGAACTGCACCCCCGAGGTGAGCGACCAGCCTCCGGAGATGTTCAATGACAACCGGCGGCGAACTTGACGCACTTCCGGCGCCTCCCCCACTTCCGGCACTTCCCGCACTTGATGAATGGGGCCATGGTGATCATCGCTGAAGGCCGTCGTGTCGCGGTTCGGACAGATGAGCCGTCTGCCACCTACACCCACACGGACATCTCACGCTGCGAGCGCCCGACGACGGCAGAACCGGGGCGTGCCGTGAGAGCCGTGGTGGAACTGAGCCGAGCACTCGGCGGGATGCACATGCGGGCTCTTCTGGGGGCCGAGTTCACACCGGGCCCCGTGGGGGCGGTGACCGTCTTCGAGGTCCCGTTCGGCGGGCCGCTGGGGCTCGGCGCGGATGCCGAGTGCGAGAGCGAGCTGGGGCGGCCGCTGGCGGCGGGGCTGCCGCGCGACTTCGCCAGTGCGGCGCTCGACGGGCTGGCTGGAGATGTCGGCGGGCAGGTGCTGCCGGCCGGGCTGTTGCGCGTCGACCGGGCCGGCTTCGACGAAGTGGGCTCCTCCGAAATGGCGTTCAGGCTCGCGGGCGGCCTGTTGCGTGCCGTGATACACGCTTCGCTGCACCACGCGGATCCGCTCGCAGCCGCCCGGGCTGCCGCGAGCGGTTGGTGAAGCAGACTCCCGTCAGGTACGAAGCCGTGGGCTGACGTGTCGGCGCAAGCCGACGAGGACGGACAACTGAGTGGCCGTCCTCGCCTCGTGCCGTGCTCAGCAGAGGACCAGCACGGTGGCCCGGACGAACTTGTCGTCGCGGAAGCCGTCCATGAGCGGTCCGAACGCGTCGGCGGCGGTCCTCGGGGCGGGGCCCGGGGCGCTGACGTGGAGCTCGCGTTCGGTTTCGAGGGTGGCCTTGACCTGCTCGCCGGGACAGTGCACTCCCCGGTTGGCGACGAGGACCTCGGTGATCTGGGTGACCAGGCCCGGTACGTCGGTCTCGGGCCAGGTGGCGACCGTTCCCTCCGTGTCCTCAAGGTTGAAGCGCTCGAAGACGCGGGCCTCGGAGCGGCCTTCGCCCTGGATCATGAGCATGTAGACCCGGCGGCCGACGAGCTCGTCGGGCAGGGCGACCAGGTTCGTCAGTACCGTTTCGGGCGAACCCATGAACTGGTGGGACTGGCAGTCCCACGCTGCTGCCTTGCAGGCCTGGGCCGTCGCTTCGGTCACAGGCTGGGTGGTCCGTAAGGACTCGGTCGTCATTGCACGTGCCCCCTGGTCTTCGGATGGCCGCTCGACGGCGGCCAGGCCAATCACGCAACGGCGGGGGGTCGAGACCGGGATCCGGTCTTCGGCGAGTCGGCCGCCCGCGACTGGCGCGGTTGGACGTTCTCGGATCGTCCGTGATTTTACCACCGCACTACCTTGGCGTCGCCGGTCCGCACTTCCCGGATTCCCGGCTTGCCGGTAGCGTCCGACCCCGACCGGTGTCGGGCAACGACCGGTGTCGGACAACCGCTGCGTGGGGGTGGCCCCGTATGGCAGTCATCGCTCGGTACGGGTCGGCCCTCTCCCATCCCGGCATCGCACGCGTGGTGACCGCCGCCTTCGTCTGCCGGATGCTGTCCGGCATGGTCAGCCTGGCGCTGTTGCTCGTCGCCAAGGAGGCGAGCGGGAGTTACGCCACCGCCGGCGCCGTGTCCGGTGCTTACGCCGTCGCCCTCGCCTTCACGTCCCCGGTGTGGGGGCGGATCGCCGACCGGCGTGGTTCCCGTACCGCGCTGGCCTGGGCGGTCTGTCTGCAGACCCTGTTCTTCGGCCTGTTCGCGGTGCTGGTCGCCGCCTCGGTGTGGCCGGGCCTGCTGATTCCGGCCGCCTTCTTCGCCGGGGCGGCGACCCCGCCCGCGGCGGCGGTGTCCAACGCCGTGTATATGGCGGTGGTGTCGGACGAGGACGACCGCAAGACCCTGTTCGCCCTCTGCGGGCTGCTGACCGAGAGCGTCTTCGTCTGCGGGCCGCTGCTGGTGGCGGCCATCGTGGTCGTACTGCCCGTGCTGTACGCCGTCGTGGTCACGGCGGCCGTCTCCTTCGTCGGGGTGTGGTGGCTGCGAGCCGCGCCGGCCGTACGGCTGGTGGATCAGGAACGTCCACCGCTGGCCGGGCCGGGCCTGCGCCTCGACTGGAACCGGCGGCAGGTGCACATCCAGCTCGTGGTGGCCGCGGCCGCCTTCGCGATCGGCGGCGTCCAGGTGACGGTGACCGCCCACGCCGGGGAGCTCGGCACCAGCGCCGGCCTCTTCATCGCCGCGCTGGCCTGCGGCGGCGTGCTCGGCAGTTTCCTGTACGGCGGGCTGCGGCTGCCCGGCACCGGCCCCGCCCAGCTCGCCGTCGCGCTGGCCCTGTACGGGGCGTGCATCCTGACCCTGGGGCTGGGCCCGGCCACCTTGCTCACCATGGCGCTGCTCGCGGTCGTCGGCTTCGTCAACGGTCCGGCCGACGCCATCGAGACCGTGCTGGTCGGCGAGTACGCGTCGGCCGCCGGCCGCGCCCAGGCGTTCGCGTTCCTGGTCGCGTCCAACTGGGTGGGGTTCGCGGCCGGCAGCTTCGTCACCGGCGTGGTCGTCCAGCACGTCTCCACCACGGCGGGCGCGCTGACGGCGGGCGCCACGGCGCTGTTCGCCGCCGTGTCCATGACGCTGCCGACGGCGAAGGAGCAGAACCCGTCGCGGACCCCGGCCGAGCCCGGATCGGCGCAGGAGCCCACCGGCCGCCCCTGATCGCCGCAGGCTCGCCGAGGCCCGCTCCCCCGGGCCAGCCCCCGGACGCCCGAGCCCTGCCGGACGAAGAGACGAAGAGGAGACGGATGACGATGACCGGCACAGACCCCCTCGGCCCGGCGGGCCGCGCGCCCGACGCCGAGTTCCACTTCTTCTCGGGTTCCCCGGACGCCCTGGCCCAGCGCTTGTTCGCCCTCCCCCGCGACATCGTGCGGCGCCCGCTGTGGGCCCTGCTGCTGCAAGATCCGCACAGCGCGCACATCCAGGTCCAGGAGCGCGACGCACCGGACTCCGCCACGGGGCGGGTTCTCACGTGGGCGGGCGAGGACCTGGGGTCTCTCCCCGCCCGCCTGGTCAACCTCCTGTCGACCGTTCCGACCGTTCCGACCGCCTCAACCGCTTCAACCGCTTCAACCGCTTCGTACCGAGAACTGCGCGCGGCCCTCCTCGACCACGGCGCCTACACCGACTTGGGCACCATCCCGTGCCCGCCCACCCCGCGCGGCGCCTTCGGCCACCCGCTCAAGCTGTGCGCCGGCGAATCCGCCGTACGGGCGTACGTACTCGCCCTGTAGCTCGGCGCTCCGCGCCGGGGGTCCGCGAGGTCGGGGCGCGGAAGCCGCGTCTCCAGCCCCGGACGGGCCTACGGATGCTGGAACTTGACTTCCGGGAACCGCGATGACGGGCCGTCCAGCAGGGGAACGTGCCGTCCGCGCAGGTGCGTATCGACGAACGCGGCGACGTAGGCGCGAGTGAGGGCGTCGGCGCGGTCGCCGTCGAGTTCCTGGAGCGGGATGCCGAACTGCTTGGCCAGGACCGCCAGGTCGGTGAAGGACAGGTGCTGCATTCCGTCGACGCTCAGCCAGCGCTTCCAGTCGGTTAGCTGGTTCCAGGTCTTGTCCCAGGTGGGGTCCTCGCCGCCGGGTACGTGAGCGGGCTGACCCAGCATCAGCATCGGTCGGTCCACCGGCAGTTCGTTGAGATACCGGAAGTTTCCGTCCATGTTGACGGCGGCCTTCACGCGCGCGTCCCGCAGCATGGCCGGGATCGTGCTGAAGCCGCCGGCGGAGTGTCCGACCATGGCGGTGCGCTCGGTGTCGATCAGCGGGCCGCCCTTCCACGCCGGGTGGGTTCCGGTGAGTTCGTCGAGTACGAACGAGACGTCAGCGGCACGGGTGTCTCCCGTCTTCCGGTCGTCCGGAGCGCCGCAGATCACGCAGGAGGTGGTATGCCCGTCGGGGAAGGAGATGCCGTAGGCCTCGTAGTTGTGTCCGATCGCGGCCACGGCGTAGCCGCGACTGGCCAGTTCCTCGGCCAGGCCCGTCAGCGTGGCGCGCGGCATCCCGTACCCCGGCGACAGCAGGACCAGCGGCAGTCCGCCGCGAGGCCGGACCGGAGCGGCGCCGACGGTGGAATGGGTCGTGATCTTGGCCAGCGCGTCCGGCGGAACCGGTATGTCGTTGGATTGCACGTACGTCTGGGATTCCGCCGCGGTCATGTAGGCCGCGGGGGTGCTGGAGGGCGTTCTGGCGGGGTACCAGAGGGAGACCATCAGCTCACGCTTCTCCTGCGGCACCCACGGATCGGCTCTGTCCCGGTCCACCAGATGGAGGGCGACGCGGCCTATCCGATGCGTTCCGGTGGGTTCGGGCAAGGCGGGGGCGGCCCGGACCGAGGCGGCCGGTGCGGCGTCGACCGGTGCGGCATCGGATCGGGCGGCGGCGGAAGCGGCGGCCGGACCGCAGAGCGCGAGAGCGGCTGACGCCGCGAGTAGAAGGATGCGTTTCATGGGCTTCGTCCTGTCGGTGTGCTGCCACGGTGAGCACGTAGGACCGGCAGGACTCCGGGACGCTGTACAGGGAGCCGTGCCCGTCAACTGCTCTGGGAACACAGCACGTTAAGCGAAGCGACGCCTGAGGCGCTATCACGCGTTGCTGGGCCGTGGGCTCTTCTCCATGACCGGGCAGCGCCGCGGACCTGGCCCGGCCGACCCGGCGGCCCGTGTCCCGAGCCTGCGGCCTTGAACCTCGGCCGGGGCGGGGCTCGGCAGCCCCGCCCCCGCGTGCGGGATCAGCCGCCGCCCGGCCCGCGGCCCGTAGCGGAGGCGAAGCCCAGCCAGGTGTGGCGGTTGCCCCACCAGCACCAGCCGACCTTCGGGGCGTCGCGTCGTTCCCGGCCGTCCCGCCCGGTGCCGTTACTGATCCAGATCGCCGGAGTACGGGCGTCCAGGGCCCCGTTCGCCTTGCGCAGCCGGGACCCGATGGTCATGAAGCAGCGGTTGCGCTCAAGGGCCGCCGGCTGCTGGAGCACCCAATGGATGCCTTCGGTGAGCAGCAACGGCGTACGGCCCTCGTCGGTGAGAGCGGGCAGCGCCTCCTGCGGGCTCCAATCAGCCATGCGGTCGCCCCGGTCGAGGCCGGTGACGAGGTAGAGAGGAGCGTCGGGCAGTTCGACGGAGGAGGGGGCGAACTGGTCGACGTCGGGCATGTCGACGACGACGAAGCCGGGCTTGTCGGCCCGGCGGAGCAGCGGCGCGAGGGCGGAGGCGGGGACGCGGTCCGGGTGGACGGCGAGCAGGGTGCGGCCGTCTTCGGCGGCGGCGTTCTCGGCGAAGGTGCGCAGGTCGTCGGCCGGTATCCCCGCGAGTTCGTGTACAGCGAGTTCGATCAGGCGCTCCGCCTGGGCGGCGAGCGGTGGGAGAGGCGGCACGGTGCCGGCGGTCGCGGCATCGGACGAGATATCGGGCGGCGTATCGGGCAAGGTTCTCCCTCGGTTCACGGCTCGGAGCGGCGGGCTTGAGGTCAAACGAGACGATGCGCCGGAGTGTTCCCGGCGCCACGGTGCTCTCGTCTCCGTCCCTCGTCCCCCGTTTTCCTCGTCGTGGGTTCCGTTGACACCGACGCGAAGAGGGCGGCGATAGCGCCGCCCTCCCCGCGGGCCACGGCCCGGTGCGGCATGTGCCGCTCGGCGTCAGCTCTCCCGGTCGGCGGCGGCTGCCGGTGCGCCCTCGCCGACCGGGGTGGTGGCGGAAGGCCGGTTGGAGCGGCAGCGCTCCTTCTCACCCGCCGTGCGGGGGCCGGTGCGCTGGTAGACGCGGTCCGGTACCAGGGGCGAGGGGCCGTCGGCGACGACGTGCAGACGGATCTGCTTGTCGGGGTCGTCGGCGGTGCTCATGAACCAGCCGTCGGTGCGTTGGCGGCCCGACTGGGCCTCGACCCAGCCCGCCTCGCCGGCCTCGATGGTCTCGTGGACGGTCCGGTCGGCCGAGGTGGTCCAGCGCCAGGGCTCGGCGGAGGACGCGCCGAAGCCGGTGGTGAACTGCTGGTGGAGGTTGTCCCTGGGGTTGGACAGGCGCTGGATGCCGGCGCCTTGGTCCAGATTGTCGTAGGCGCGCCCGCTGAACTTGACCGTACGGTCGTGCGCGATGGTGTTGCGCGTGCAGTTCAGGTACGCCTCGCCGACGACGCGCGCCTTGTCGTAATAGGTGTACGAGTACGCACCGTCGGCGGTGAAGGCGCAGTTGTCGCGGGCGGCGGCGCAGTGGTCGGCCGCCGCTTGCGCGGTGATGCGCCTGTTGCCTTCGAAGGCCTCGGGGGCGGGCAGCCGGCCCTTGTCGATCGTCTTGTCCACTGGAGGCGGCACCTGGGCGGCGCGGACTCCGGCGATGAGCGGGCCGCATTCCCAGCCGCCGGTGGACTGCGCGGAGGCGAAGGTGAGCTGTGGCTCGTTCTCGCCGGCGGTGAAGGTGTAACTGCGGTCCCGGTGCCAGGCGGTGCTGCCCGGGTCGGTGGTGAAGTGGTGCTTCGTGCCCCCGCTGCCTTGCAGGGTGTACGGCTGTCCCTGGGCGATCTGGTTCTGGCCGCAGGCGTTCTTCGCGCCGCCGGTGCTGTCGTCGAAGGTGACGGTCACCTTGGCCCCGGCCCGTACCCCGCGCAGCCGCTGGCTCACGCTCTGGTCGGCGGCGCGCTTGTTGCGCAGCAGCAGGGCGGGCAGGCCGTCGGAGTGGCCGGCGTCCTTGGGGAGCAGCCGGTAGGGGTACTGGACGGTCCAGCCTGTCAGCCTGTCGCCGCTGCCGGTGGCCGCGTAGGCGGGGGCGGTGAAGTCCCCGTTGATGACGGGCACGGTACGGGCGCCGGGTTCGTCGGCGGCCTCGGCGGCCTGCGGCAGGGCTGCGGGCCCGGCCAGGAGGGCGCCTGCCAGGAGGGCGAACGCCGCGGCGGTGCGCGGGGTACGCGGGCTACGCGCGCGCTCGCGGTATCGGTCGGTTCGCGTCACGGGGCGTCGTGTGCCTTTCGAGCGAGGTCGGCGGGGAGCACGGTGAGCCCCTCCGTGGTGCGTGCCGCGGGGACGGGCGCGGACACGGACCGCCGGACGGGGGCCGAGACGGGGTGCCCTGAGCCGGGAGCGGCCAGGGCGCGGTCGGCGACCGGCCGGCGGACCGACCGGTCGGGGCCGGTGTCGCCTGCCGGGCGGAGCCGGTCGCAGGTGTCGCCGGGCGCGGTGCTGGTCCTGGCGATGAAGGAGCTGCTGTTGACGGTGGAGGGGCCGTCCACGACGACATTGGCGACGCGGTCGCCGCGCCTGGTGGTGAGCGTGCCCGAGATCCGTTCCATGGCCGCGCTCGCGCCGAAGACCAGAGCGTCTCCGGTCTTGACGGTCATCTGGTACTTCGTGGACTCGGTGTGCGTGGTGGTCCACGTCTTGCTGTAGTGGGCCTTGAACGCACCGGAGAAGGCGGCCTTCAGCCCCGCCTGGGCCCCGACTTTGCCGCTGGCGTTGGCACCGGCCTTGGCGCCGGCCTCGGCGCTCGGGCCCTTGCTCTGGTCGGGCGTCTTGGCGAGCGCGTGGCCTTCGCCGCTCACCCCGGCCGACACCTCGCCACTGGCGTTGATGTGCCCTTCGATGGCGATGGACCCGGTGATCTCGCCGCCGAGGTTGTCCTGGCTGCCGGTCTGCAGGTCGACCGTACGGTCCACGATGATGTTGCTCTTGGTGCAGTTGATGACCGCGTTGCCCAGCGACTTCACGGTGCTGAAGAACTGCAGCGGCACCACCGCGCGATCCATCGTGAAGCCGCAGCCCTTGGGGTTGTCGTTGCAGTACCGCAGAACCGGCGCGGTCGACGCCATCGGCTTGCCGTTCTTGTCGTACGCCCGTGCCTGGGGGATGGCGGGGCGCTCCGGGGCCGGTGAGCGCCCCTCAGCGGCGGACCGGGGCTCGTACTGGACCCGCTTCAGCGACTCGGGCAGCGGCTGGGCGGCCACGGACGCGGCGGCCGGGAGCACGGCGGCCAGCGCGAGTGCGGTGACCGGGAGGAGCCTGGCGCGCCACCGGACGCACAGTGTGCGGACGTACGGGATACGGAGGTCGCTCACTGGGCCATCAGCTCGCAGACGCCCGTAAGAGACTCGCCGTCGTCGGACCGCAGCGCGGAGGGCGGCAGGTCGGCGGCGAAGTGGTCGCAGGTGGAGCCCACCGCCGCGCCCGCGTCGTTCTGCGGCTCGGGGTGGAAGTTGTCGATCTTGTCCTTGGCTTCGCCCATGCTCTTGCCCTGCGCGGTGCCCTTGTACTGATCGGTGCCGTCGCCGACGACCTTGCCCATGCACTCCTGGGACTCCGGCGGGCACGACTGGACCTGGTCCTTGGCCTTGCCGATGTCCTCCTTGGCCGCCCCGGTGTCCTTGGTGACCTGCTCCCGGCCTTCCTCGGTCTGCTTCTCCTCCTGCTCGCGCTTGGACTCCTGTTCCTTCTCCTTCTCCTTCTCCTGGCATTGCGTGTCGTTCTCGGCGCAGGGAGCCGCCGCGACGGGCGGCGCGGCGGTGACGGCGCCGGCCGCGGGGGCGCCGTAGAGGGTGGCGGCGAGGGCGGTGGCGGCGAGGGCGACGGCCCTGCGGATGAATGCGGTACGGAGGTTCACGATCGGTTCCGTTCGAGGGAGGCGGTTCAGTAGGCGAAGGTGAAGTGCGCGTTGCGGCCGGCGGCGAGGTGGTTGACGCCGCTGCCGGCGGCCAGCGTGGTGACGGGCTTGGCGGCGCTCTCCGTACTGCCGTTGCCCAGCTGGCCGTTGGCGTTGAGTCCCCATGAGACGACGGACTGGTCGTCGAGCAGGGCGACCGCGTGCTGGTTGCTGGCGACGATGTCCCGGACGCCGTTGAGGCCGTCGATGGGCACTGCGGTCGTACGGTTGACCGTCGTCCCGTCGCCGAGCTGGCCGACGTTGTTATGGCCCCAGCCCTTGACGCTTCCGTCGGACATCAGCGCGAAGTCGGTGTGGGCCCCGCCGAAGAGCTTCTCGACGCCCTCCAGGTGCTTCACCTCGACCGGTGTGGTGCTGTCCGCGACGGTGTCGTTGCCGAGCTGACCGGCGGTGCCCGCGCCCCAGGTCGTGACGGTGTGGTCGGTGGTCAGCACGGCGGAGTGATAGGAGCTGGCTGCCAGTGCGGTCACGTGGCCGAGCCCGGGCACCTTCTGTGGGGTGTTGTGATTGCTGTTGGTGCCGATGCCCAACTGCCCCCTGTTGTTGGCGCCCCAGGTCCATACCGTGCCGTCCTGTCGCAGCGCCATGCTGAAATGGCAGCCGGCCGCGATGGCCTTGACCTTGTCCAGGCCCTGTACGGCGACCGGCTTGGGGGATCCGATGTCCTTGGCACTGGTCGTGCCATCACCAAGCTGGCCGTTGTCGTTCCGGCCCCAGGCCCACACCCGTCCGCTCTTCAGGGCCAGCGCGTGACCGCAGCCCACGGCGAGGGACTTGACGCCGTTCAGGCCCGCGACCGCGGCGGGGAAGGAGCGGGCCTGGACGGACCCGTTGCCCAGCTGCCCGTACTTGTTGTCGCCCCAGGACTTCAGCGTTCCGTTCTTCAGGAGCGCCACCGCGAACGGCCCGGTGACCGTAAGTCCCCCGGCGCCCAGCTCCTTCACGTCCTCGCGGGCCAGTCCCTGGACGGGCCCGGGGGTGTGCTGCTCGACGGTCGACCCGTTGCCCAGCTCGCCGGAGGCGTTCTGGCCCCAGCTGTACACCCACGGGTCGGGGGTTCCGGCGCCGGCCGCGGCCGGGGCGGCCGCACCCGCGAGCGTCGCGAGCACCGCGGCGGCGGCCACCGCACCGTACGTGGAGCGCAGTGCGCGCCTCGTCCGCCTCGTCCGCCGGTCCGTCTGCTTCGTGTTCATGGGAGGCATGCCTTTCCTCGGCGCTCAGTACGCGTAACTGGTGTTGCCCGCCAGCGAGGCGGCGACGTGGTGGTAGTCCCCGCGCACGGCGGTCACCGGCGCGAAGCGGCTGACGCTCGTACCGTTGCCGAGCTGGCCCTCGCCGTTCGCGCCCCAGGCGACGACCTTGCCGTCGAAGACGGCGAGGTTGTGGTCGCGGCCCGCGGCCAGGTCGCGGGCCCCGTCGAGCGCGTCGATCGCCACCGGGGTGCTGCGGTTGGTGCGGACGGCGTCGGGCTCACTGGCCGCGTCCGGCTCCAGGAACTGCCCGTACCGGTTGCTGCCCCACCCGTAGACGGTGTCGTCGTTGCGCATCGCGAGGGTGTGATCTCCGCCGGCGGTGATCCGGCGGATGTCCTTCAGCCACCGGGTCTTGACCGGCACGGTGCTGCTGCTCTTGGCGGTTCCGTCGCCCAGCTGGCCCTTGAGGTTGTCGCCCCAGGCCCATACCTCGCCGCCTTCGGCGCGGGCGACGCCGTGGTGGCAGCCGGCCGTGATCTCGGCGATGTTCGCCGGGAGCCCCTTGACCTCCTGCGGTACGTCCTGCGAGGCGCGGTCTCCGGTGCCGAGCTGGCCGCGGGCGCCGCTGCCCCAGGCCCACACCGTGCCGTCCTCCATCAGCGCCAGGCTGAAGTCGCAGCCGGCGGCCACCTGCCGGGCCATGAAGACGCTCGGCACCCGGACGGGAATCGTGCTGTCGTCGCCGGAGCGGTTGACGCCCAGCTGGCCGTCCCCGTTCTCGCCCCAGGCCCAGACCCGGCCCTTGCTGATCGCCAGGGCGTGCGCGCCGCCCGCCGCCACATCGCCTACGTCCCGCAGCCCGTTGACCGCGTCGGGGGTGGCCCGGTCGTGCCGGGTGCCGTTGCCCAACTGCCCGGCGGAGTCATGCCCCCAGGCGCGGACCGAACCGTCCTCCAGCTGCGCCACGGCGAAGGAGTTCGCGCTCCCCGTCCCGCCCGCGGAGATCTCCCGTACCTGGCCCCGGTTCAGACCGGTCACCGGCCCCGGCGACCAGCGGTCCGCGATGCCCGCATCGCCCAACTGCCCGGCGCCGCCGGCCCCCCAGCTCATGACCTCGGGGCCGGAAGCGGCCTGCACCTGGCCCGCGGCGGCCGACCCGGCCAGCGCGGCGAGCGCTGCCGCCGACACCAGCGCCGCCCTCGTGGCGCCCCATCTGCCGCCTGTCGTCTTGCGCAATCTCAGCCGTCCTCTCGACTTCATGGCATGCCGGATATCGGCATCTCCGGCGGCTCGTCGGGCTGTTGAGCCGTGCGGTGATCGCCACGTCCGAGATCTTGGAGCCGGGAGACGGCGGTTACGGGAGCAAGGCGGAAATGATCACTCCATGCGGTGGATCACTCACACTCCGGAGTTACGCGCGGTGCCCGAACCGCTACGAACTGTGACTGTTGGTGGTATGCCGCAGCGGCTCGGGGGCTCCCAGCGCCCGTTCCGAGTCCGAACGGCTCGCCGACTCGCTCGGCTCCGCGGCCGCCGAGGCGCTGCTCGGCACGGATACCGGCCGGGAGCCGGTGACTGAGCTACGCGCCCGGCCCGGCGTACGTCGCGACAGGACGCTCCCCGCGCGCCGTTCGCTGAAGCCATCGCTGAAGCCATCGCCGAAGCCCCGCAACCCGGCAAGGCGTTGCGGGGCTCCTTGGCGCAGCCGGTCAGTTGGTGAAGAACTTCACCTCATGGCCTTCCAGCGGGTCCGGCGACGTGGCCAGCACATTGGTCAGGAACCTGCTGTGCGTCGTGGGATCGAACGCGTACTTGGACTGGGCGACGTCGTGCTTGATGACCACCGTGCGCAGATAACCCTGGTAGGTGAACGCCCTGTTCCCGGCCGGGACGGCGAATTGGATGGTCTCCGTCGTGACCTTGGAGTACTGCTCGGTGAACGAAATGCTGAAGCCCACCGTCAGCGAGGCCTTGACGACCTCGAAGCTGACCTCGACGGTCGACTCCAGGGAGAGAGTCGTGGTGGTCGACAGCGTGAATCCGGTCTCGACGCTCTTGGAGTACTCCGAGGAGGCAGCGGAGCCGGTGTTGTCGATGCAGCCGATGTTCTGCAGATCCGGCGTGTAGAGGACGAGGGCCTTCCGCTCGGTCGACGTCGAATAGAAGACGAGGGACCGGTCGAATACGCTCTTGCTCGCGGCGGGCAGCTTGCTGTAGATCTCCAGCTTCGGCTTCGGAATGGGCTCGCCGGCCTGCTCCGCGGACGTCTCGTGCTCGCTCATGGCAGGTTCCTCCCGGTCAGTCGGCCAGCTTCCGGTCTTCGGTGAGCTGATCCTCGAACGTGGTGGTGTTCGCGGGCTCCTTGTAGACGGAGCGGTACCGCAGCGCGCGCACCCAGACTTCCAATTGCGTGTCGTGCTTCGTGCCGCCGTGCTTGTCCTTCCGCTTGTACCGCTTGATGCGAAGGCGCCAGTTGACGGACAGCACGCCGAGCCCTGTCGCGTGAGTGACGTTCTCGCTGTCCACCCAGGGGTCGAGCGCCAGGAAGACGAGGATCTCCTCGTCCTTTCCGTCCTTCCTGGAGTCGTAGTTCTCGGCGCTCGCGTCCTGGAGCGGCCCGATCTGGTTGGCGAGCATGGACTCCAGATTCTGCGGTTCCAATCCCTCGACCACGGCGGCCGACGCGACGAGCCCGACCTCCTTGTACTTCTGCTTGATCGCGTCCACGGTGGAGAACTCGCCCCGGTATTCCTCGGACTTCTTTCCGGTGACTCCCCAGCGCTTTCCGGGCTGGTCCCCCGCATGCGCGTTGTTCTTGTCCTGCTTCTCCGGCCGCTGCTCCAGGCGCTGGAACCTGGTGGCGTTCACGATCTCCGCGAGTGTGCCCGCGTACTCGCCGACCAGTTGGTCGCCGCCCGGGTCCCAGGTACCCGAAGAGGTCGGCACGATGTCCCGCGCGGCCAGCTCGGTGACGAGCAGCAGGCCCGCCGGATTGTTCTCGGCGAACTTCTCGACGAACCGCGGATCGGACGGCTTCACACCGGCGAGCTGGCGCAGGAAGTGCGCGCCGCCAGGGTTGTCGGCGGTGAGCGACTCGAAGAAGTCGGCGGCGCCGGGGTGCTTGTTGGCCCGCTCGGTGACCTGGTCCAGGGCATCGCGCGTGAGGCCCGACACCTCGCCGACGAAATCCTCGGCGTGCTGCGAGAAGGACAGCCGCAGACTGTCTTTCCGCTTTCCGATCAGAAAGGATTCGAGCTGGCCCGTGCGCGGGAGTTGCGCGCGTACTTCCCTGATGAACTGGTGGAGATAGTCGTCTCCCGTCTGCTCACAGGTGAGACCGATGCTGTGCAGGTCATTCCGCAGGCTGTGGACCTCGACCTTGGTCGGGTCGGCCGTCACGACCGGAAGGTATTCCTTCCTTTTCGGAATGGGCTCACTCGCTGCTTTCGCCGCCATGGTCACGCCCTTTCTGGGGAGGATGGCAGGAACCCCGAGCCGCACAGTCCACTCCCCGGTGCAGCCGCGCGGCAAGTCGGCGCGACAGCTTCGGGCCACGTCCCTTTGTCGCGAATTCGCCCGCGCCGCCGGGAGGCGGGCAGGGGCCGGATCGGCGGTGCCCTTCGGGGCGAGAGCCCTGTAGTCCCCCGGCGACCGGAGCGGGGTTCGCCGTGATCGATGGCGCCCGTCCCCGCCGGAGCAATCGTCAACTGCAGGTTGACGATTGAGGGATCGTCAACTTAAAGTTGACGCATGAGCCCACTCGACATCAGCCTCGCCGACCTGATCACCCGGCTCGACGAGGAACTCCCCGACGCCAACGAACTGACCCGCATCAGCGAGGCGCGGCTCCGCGCCCAGACCCTGTCCGACCTCGGCGACCAGCTCATCGACCACTACGTCAGCAAGGCGAAGCGGACCGGCGCGTCATGGACCGAGATCGGCGACGCCATCGGAGTGTCCAAACAGGCCGCGCAGCAACGCCACACGCCCGCCCCGTTCGAGGGGTTCACCGACCTGAACCGGCACAGCATCGTGCTGGCCCAGGAGGCCGCCCGAACGCACAAGCACGACTTCATCGGCACCGAACACCTGCTGCTCGGCCTGCTCGGCGAACCGCGGAGCCTGGCGTACGACGTGCTGGCGGCGAAGGCCGAGTCGGCGCAGCGCGTCCGCGACGCGATCGAGGAGGCGATGCCGCCGGCCGGGGAGAAGGCGCTGCGCGGGCACATCGCGTTCCGGCCGGAGAGCAAGGAGGCCATCGAACAGGCACGCCGCGCGTCGGCCGACCTCGGCCACGACTGGATCGGCACGGAACACACACTGCTGGGCCTGATCCGCGTCGAGGAGAGCCCGGCCGCCCAGATCCTGCGCGACCTCGGTTTCACACCGGAGGAACTGCACGAGACGGTCAGGACCGAGGTCGCCGAACGGCTCGCCGCGCGCGACAAGCGGTAACGAAACAGTCCGTCACCTCGGAGGCTCTGTATACAGGGTGTTTTTCACCTGCATACTAAGGGTGTACATTCGGCACCGCGGCGCTGCCGGCAGACGGGTCAACAGGCCGCTGCCGACGGACCCGGCCGACACGCCCCCGAAGGAGCCTCGTGGTGTCACAGAGCGAACGGGCCTACGACCTGCTGCGATCGGAGATCGTGCACTGGCAGGTCCCGCCCGGCGCGCATCTCAGCGAGGTGCGGCTCGCCGAGCGCCTCGCCGTGTCCCGGACGCCGCTGCGCCAGGCCATCCAGCGGCTCGCCCACGAGGGGCTGGTCCGGATGGTTCCCGGCCGGGGCGCGCAGGTCAGCGAGATCGCGCTGCGGGATGTGGTGCACCTCTTCCAGATGCGGGAGGCGCTGGAGCCGTACGCTGCCCGGCTGTGCGCCCGCCGGCCCGAGCGCGCCCGGTTCGCCGCGCTGCGGGCCGAGTTCGAGGCGCAGCGCGGCGAGCTGGAGACCGGCGGGCCCGCCGACGGCGACTACGCGCGGTACTACGAGTTGATCGGCAGGCTCGACACGGCCGTCGACGAGGCGGCCGACAACCCGTACCTCGTCTCCAGCCTCGCCGGGCTCCGCGGCCACCTGCAACGGCTGCGGCAGATCGCGCGCCGCCGGCCGGCCCGCATGCTGCAAACCGTCACCGAACACCTGTCGATCTGCGCCGCGATCGAGGAGGGCAACGAACCCCGGGCCGCCGAGGCGACGGCGGTCCACATCAACAACAGCCTGCGCCACATCCTGGCCGTCATGGCCGAGGACGTGGGCGGCGGCCTCCTGGGAGGCGGCGCCGTACTCGACGCACCGGACCAGGGGCACCGCGCCACGTGAGGGCCGGCCCGGCGCCGACTCCCCCAGCGGCCGACGGCGGCCCCTGCCCGGCCGTACCCCGACGACACATCAAAGAGAGCAGCCAGAAAGGCGGACCCATGAACGGCGCCCTTCGCCGCACGCCACCCGGACCGGCGGTGACCGGCCGATGAACGACCCCGCCCGCCCCTCCCTCGGGGAACTCATCGCCGCCGACGGCGGACTGCTCCTCCCCGGCGTGGCCAACGCGCTGACCGCCCGCATCGCCGAAGACCTCGGCTTCGGCGCCGTCTACGTCACCGGCGCGGGGGTCACCAACACCTACCTCGGCCTGCCGGACCTCGCCCTGGTGTCGCTGCCCGAGATGGCCGCGCACGTCGCGGCCGTCACCGACGCGGTGGACATCCCGGTCGCCGTGGACGCCGACACCGGGTTCGGCAACGCGGTCGCCGTGTCGCGCACGGTCCGCGTACTGGAGAAGGCCGGCGCCTCGGCCGTGCAGCTGGAGGACCAGGCGGCCCCGAAACGCTGCGGCCACTTCGACGGCCAGGAGGTGATCCCGGCCCAGGAGATGGCCCAGAAGATCCGCGCCGCCGTCGATTCCCGCCGCAGCGCGCACACCTTGGTCATCGCCCGCACCGACGCCCGCGCCCGGCACGGTCTCGGCGAAGCCCTCGAACGTGCCGCGCTGTACGCCGAGGCGGGGGCGGACGTGCTGTTCATCGAGGGGCTGCGCTCGCGCGACGAGCTGCTCGCCGCGGGCCGGGCGGTCCCGGACGTGCCCAAGCTGGCCAACATGGTCGAGGGCGGCAAGACTCCGCTGCTGCCGCGCGACGAGCTGACGGCCATGGGCTACTCCGTCCTCCTGTACGCCAACGCGGCGATGCAGGCGGCCATCCTCGGCACCCAGACCGTGCTGGCCGGCCTGCGCGACGCCGGTTCCCTCGCGCCGGTCATGGACCGGCTCGCCCCTTGGGAGGAGCGCCAGCGGCTGGTCCGCCGCGCCGAGTACGAGGAGCTGGAACGGCGCTACGAGGCCTGACGGGCGGTACGCGCTCCGGCCGGCCGGAGCGCATTACGCGGCCGGGGCGTCGTCCAGGACACGGAAATCCTGGTCGCCTTCGGGGTCTTCGGCGGCCACGGAGCACTGAGTCACTTCGGCGGCGCCCGGTCCCTCGGCGGCCCAGCCCACCAGCCGCTCGACGTCGCCTTGCGAGCCTTCGAAGACGGCTTCCACGTCGCCGTTGTGGAGGTTGCGGACCCATCCGTTCACGCCCGTCTCGCGGGCCAGTCGGCGGCAGGTGTCGCGGTAGTACACGCCCTGTACGAGGCCGCGGACGTGGACGTGTCGTCGGATCAGCACGGGGAGCCCTTCGGGGGAACGGTGGCGGAGCCCGGCCCGTACGGGGCGGACGCGCCGTACGGGCCGGCTGTGTCAGAGCCGGCTGGTCAGCCGCTCGATGGTGCGGGAGACGGGTTCGATCCTGGCCTGCCGGTAGCCGGTTCCGGCCCACAAGTGGATCAGGCGCGTGTCGCCGGCCGCGGTGGCGGCCTTGCGGAGCCCGCTGGTGAGGTGATGCAGGGCGGGATAGCCGGCCGGGGCGCTGTCGGAGTACCGGTCGGTGAAGTGGTTGCGCAGGGCGCGGGCCGGCCGTCCCGTGAAGGCGCGGGTGAGGACGGTGCTGTCGAAGGCCGGGTCCGCCAGCGCCGCCTTGTGGGGCGCGGAGGCGCCGCTCTCCTCGGTGCGCAGCAGCGCGGTGCCGACCATGGCGGCGTCCGCGCCGGCCCGCAGGGCGGCCGCCGCGTCCTCGGGGACGGCGATGCCGCCGGTGGCGACGACCGGCAGGGCGGTGGCGGCGCGTACCGCGGCGACCAGGTCGGGCAGGGCGACGGAGCCGATCGGCCGGTCGGGGTTCAGCGTCGCCGAGTGGCCGCCGGCGGCCGGCGCCTGCACGATCAGCGCGTCGGCCCCGGCCTCGGCGGCCCGCCGCGCCTCGTCGGGTGTGGTGACGCACTGCAGGACGGTGGTGCCGGCCCGGCGCAGACTCGCGATGACGTCGCCGCCGGGGACGCCGAAGGTGAAGGACACCCAGGGGACGGGGTGGGCCCGCAGCAGGCCGATCTTCTCCGACCAGTGGTCGTCGTCGTCCCGCGGTCCGGTGTCGGGCAGGGCCAGCCCGTAGCGGTCGGCCTCTTCCCGCAGCACGCGCGCGTAACGGCCGTACTCCTCAGGGGAGATGGGCACCGGGTTGCGTACGAAGAGGTTGACGCCGAACGGGACGCCCTCGGCCTCGACGGCGTGCAGCTGCCCGGCGAGCGCCTGCGCGCTTTTGTACCCGCCGGCCAGGAATCCCAGCCCTCCGGCGCGGGCGGCCGCGGCGACCAGGGCGGGCGTGCTCGGCCCGCCGGCCATCGGCGCGGCGAGGATCGGACGGTCGATGCCGAGACCGGTCAGCAGTGTGCTCATGATCGCTCCTTGGGATACGGGGTCAGGCCGCGGGGGCGAGGTGGTGCGGGAAACGGACGCAGACGGCGGCCGCCGCGGCCCCGGCCAGGGCGACCATGACGCTGCCCAGCAGCAGGGCCCGGTGGTAGCCGTGGTTGAGCAGCGGGGCGGCGAGCAGCGGGCCGAGGATCTGGCCCGCGCTGTAGCCGGCCGTCAGCAGCGCCACGGCGCGCGGCACCCGCAGGTGGGCGCCGATCGACAGGGCGATCGTGCTGACGCCCATGAAGGTGGCGCCGAACAGCACCGCGGAGACGAGTGCGGGTACGGGGCCGCCGGCGACGGCGGGCAGCGCGATGCCGACAGCCTGGATGATCAGCGCGGCGAGCAGGAGGGCGGGCCGGGACCAGCGGCGGGCCAGCCGGGTCCACAGGGCGCAGGAGGGCAGCGCGGCGAGGCCGACGACGATCCACGCCCCGCCGCCGAGCCGGCCGGGCACGCCTTCCTGGATGGCCGCGACGAGGAAGGTCCCGGCGATGATGTAGCCGATGCCCTCGAAGGTGTAGCTGGCGAGCAGGGCGACGAACCAGCGGCGGGTGCGGGGCCGTTCGGCCGGCCGGGCCGTCTCGGAGGGTTCGGCCGCGTGCCGGTGCGGGGCCAGCGGCCAGGCGAGCGCGGCGAGCACCGCGGCGAGGGCGGCGCAGGTGAGCCAGGCCGCCCGCCAGGTGGACGCGGCCTCCACGGCGACGACCAGCAGGCCGGACAGGGCGATGCCCGCGCCGACCCCGCCGAAGGCCCAGCCGACCAGGTGGTGGGCGTGCGCCCGTAGGCCGGTGAGCATGGTGCTGACGGCGATCACGAAGGTCAGCGCGCTGGCCGCACCCGCCACGAGCCGCAGTACGAACCAGGCCGCGCCGTCGTGCGTGGCGGGCATCAGCGCCAGCGTGCCGACCAGCACGACCAGCGATCCGCGCAGCGCCGCCGCCGACCGCACGACGGCGGGAGCGGCGATGCCGACGAGGGCGCCAAGGAGGTAGCCGATGAAGTTGGCCGTGGCCAGGTTCGCCCCGAGCGCGGCGGAGAGCCCGGCCTGATCGCGCATCAGCGGCAGGACGGGCGTGTAGACGAACCTGCCGACCCCCATGCCCGCGGCGAGCGCCGCCGCGCCCTGGACGACGATCGCCCACGGGGATGTCGTACGCGGCGGGGGCGGGGTCGACGGATGCACGGCGGTGGTCACCTTCCTGGTGGCGTTCAGGGGCCGCCTTCGACGCTAGGCAGCCCGTACGCGCCTGAGAAATGCCCGTTAGGCTGCCGCTATGCATGACGCGCATGGACGCCGGTGAGGGCCGTGACGGGCACGGACATCGAACTTCGCCATCTGCGGGCCTTCGGCTCCGTCGCCCGCCACCGCTCGTTCTCACGGGCCGCCGAGGAGCTCCTGATCACCCAGCCGGCGCTCAGCCGCACGATCGCGCAGTTGGAGAACAGGCTGGGCGTCCTGCTCCTGGACCGGTCCTCCCGGCACGTCGAGCCGACCGAGACCGGCGCGCGGTTCCTGGAGCACGCGGAGCGGGTGCTCGCCGCCCTGGACGACGCCTTGGCCTCCGTCCAGCACCGCGGCGCCCTCCGGCTCGGCTTCAGCTGGCTGCTGCCCGACCCCTGGGCGCAGCGGACGTTCAGCCGCTTCGAGGAGGAAACCGGCGCCTCGGTCGGCCTGACCCGCACCGACGACCCGGTGCAGGCGCTGCGGCAGCGCACGGTGGACATCGCCCTCGTCCGGGGTGACGCCGAGGTGCCGGCGGGGGTGCGGACGGTGCACCTGTACGACGAGCCGCGGGTCGCCGTCTGCTCGCGCGACAGCGACCTGACCCGTTTCACCCATCTGGAGTGGGCCGACATCCCGCACTGGGCGCTGGTCGTCAACACCGTCAGCGGGACCACCGGCCCCTGGTCGTGGCCCGACGGCCGGCGACCGGCGCAGGTCATCGAGACGGCGAACTACGACGAATGGCTGGAGACGGTGGCCGCGGGCCGGGGCATCGGCATCGTCCCCGAGGTCGCGGAGCGCCGTACCCAGCATCCGGCCCTGCGCTTCATCCCCCTCACCGACGCGCCCCCGAGTCCGGTGCGCCTCGTCCATCTGCCCGACACGCGGCGGACGCTGATCCGCCGTTTCCTGGACGCCGCCCTGCGGAGCACGCCCCAGTGACGTATCCGGCCGGTCACCAGCCGCCATGTCCGCCGCGCATCGATGTGCCGCGGCAGGCATTTCCCCGGGCCCCGGCCTGTCACTAGCGTCGAGGGTGCAACGGCGGTCGGTGTGGCACCGGCCCCTGACGGCGTCCGGGCCCGCTTCTTCCGCGGGGCTGCCGGGAGTTCTCCGCAGGGTTCACGGAAGTGCTCCATGGAACCCTGCGAGGCACTCCGCAGGGCTCCCGGACGTCGGACCGGCCCGGTACGAGGCCGGGGCCCCGCCGCCGCCCGCCGCACTCGCGACAGAAGGGCCGCCCCATGACGACATTCACCGGCTGGATCACCCACGAGCTCCCGGACGGGCACCGCGCCGCGCTCGAAGAACTCGACGACGGTGTGCTGGACGACCGCGACACCACGCTGCGCGTGCACTACTCCAGCGTCAATTACAAGGACGCCCTCGCCCTCCAGGGCCGTCCCGGCGTGATCCGCCGCCACCCCCTCGTGCCCGGCATCGACGTCACCGGGGAGGTCCTCACCAGCCGGAACCACCGCTGGCGCCCAGGCGACCTCGTCACACTGAACGGCGCCGGGCTCGGCGAGGACCGGCACGGCGGGCTCGCCGGGCTCGCGGCCGTCGACGGCGAGGACCTGGTGCCGGTGCCCGACCCCTTCACCCCGGCCCAGGCCGCGGCCGTCGGGACCGCCGGATTCACCGCCGCGCTCAGCCTCCTCGCCCTGGAACGGCACGGGCCGGCCCCCGGGCACGGCCCCGTCCTGGTCACCGGAGCGGGCGGCGGCGTCGGTTCGATCGCCGTCGCGCTGCTGGCCCGCGCGGGCTACGAAGTGATCGCCGCGACCGGCCGCCCGGAGCTCCTGCACGAGCGGCTCACCGCGCTCGGCGCCGCCCGCGTCGTCGACCGCGCGGAACTCGACACCAAGGGGCGGCCGCTCGCCAAGCAGCGCTGGGCGGGCGTCGTCGACGCGGTCGGCGGCCCGCTCCTGGCGGGCGCGCTCGCCGGCCTGCGGCACTCCGGCACCGCCACCACCTGCGGCCTCGCCGCGAGCGCCGAATTCCCGGGGAACGTCCTGCCGTTCATCCTGCGCGGCGTCTCCCTGATCGGCATCGACTCCGTGCGCACCCCGCGCGAGCGCCGCGAAGCCGCCTGGCAGCTCCTCGCACACCATCTCGACCCGGCACTGCTCGACAGCGTGACCCGGACCATCCCCCTCGCGGCCGTTCAGGAGGCCGCCGCCGACATGCTCGCCGGCCGGGGAACGGGCCGCGTCGTCGTCGACGTCCGCGCGCACTGACCCGGCCGCGCGCGGACCGACGCACCCAGCACCAGCCCCCTGCCGCACCCGCCACGGGAGACCGCGCGTGGCGGACGAGGCAGGGACCGTACAAAGGAGAACCGCACATGACCACCGCACAGGAAGGGCCGCGCGCCTTCGACGAACTCATGGCGCTCCGGGACGGCGCGCCGCCGGCGCCCGGTGAGGTGACGACGACCGGGGCCGACCCGCTGTTCGCCTCGCCGTTCCGCGTCGGCCGCACCCTCGCCGACGCCCTCGCGGCCCGTGCCGTCGCCGCGAACGACCTGTGGGAGCTGCGGACCGGACGGCGGCAGAAGATCGGGGTCGACGTACGGGCCGCGGCCGCCACGGCCCTCGGCGGTGAGGACATGACGCTCGCCCGCGACGCGGCGGGCGCGTACCGGCCCATCCCGGTCTCGACCGACGTCGAGCACATGGCGTCGCTCACCCAGCCCTGGCGGACCGCCGACGACCGCTGGTTCGTACCGCACTTCAACCTTCCGCACCTCGAACGGCGGGTGCTGGACGTGCTGGGCTGCGAGGCCGATCCCGCCTCGGTGGAGGCGGCGGTCGGCAGGTGGCAGGCGGACGACCTGGAAGAGGCGATCTCCGCCGCCGACGCGTGCGGCGGGGTCGTCCGTACCGCTCAGGAGTGGCTGGACCACCCGCAGGGCGCCTATCTCGCCGCGCGCCCGGTCGTGGAGATCACCAAGATCGGCGACAGCGCCCCCGAGCCGCTGCCCGCCGGCGCCGAACCGCTCGGCGGCGTCCGCGTACTGGACCTCACCCGCATCCTCGCGGGCCCCACCGCCGCCCTGAGCATGGCCGAGCACGGGGCCGACGTGCTGATGGTCACCGCGCCGCACCTCCCCCAGGTGGAGCCGTTCGTCCGCGACACCAGCCATGGCAAGCGCAGCGCCTACCTCGACTTCACCCGCCCCGACCAAGCCGCGCGCCTGCGCGAACTCGCCTCCGGCGCGGACGTGTTCATCGAGGGGTACCGTCCGCACCGGCTGGAGGCGCACGGCTTCGGCCCGGCCGACCTCGCGGCCGTACGGCCGGGAACGGTGTACGTCAGCGTCAACTGCTTCGGCTCGGGCGGCCCGTTCGGGGACCGCGCCGGCTGGGACCAGGTGGCGCAGGCCGTGACCGGCGTCTGCGACATCCAGGGGCGCGCCGCGCGGGCGGGCCGCCCGCAGCTCACACCGGTCTTCCTCTGCGACTTCCTCACGGGGTTCCTGGGGAGCTACGGCGCGATGCTCGCCCTCGCCCGCCGCGCCCGCGAAGGCGGTTCATATCACGTCGAGGTCTCCCTCTGCCAGTCCGCGATGCTCATCCAGCGGCAGGGGCTGATCAGCGGTTTCGAGGACGCGGCGGGCCGGCTCGACCCCGCGGAGTTCGCACGGTACGCGGTGGCCGACGACGCCACCGCCTACGGCGACCTGAAGAGCCTCGGACCCGTCCTCCGCATGTCCGAGACGGCGCCCCGCTGGCGGGGGACGACGCCGCGGCTGGGCGGCTCGCGGCCGGAGTGGCTGCCGCGCTGAGTCCGGCCACCCGCTGCGCCGCTCCCCCGTCGGAGCCGCCGTCCGCCGCGCCGCTCCCCGGCTTCGTCCGCCGGGGAGCTCAGGCGTAGATCTCCGCGTAGAGGCGCTGGATCTCCTCCGCGGTGGGCGACTTCGGGTTGTTGGCCGGGGACCCGGACGCGAGCGCCTGCTCGGCCATGAGCGGTGTCAGGCGGACCCATTCGTCCTTGTCGATGCCGTAGGCCGCGGGGGTGGGGACCTCCAGGTCGGTGCAGAGTTCGCGCAGCGCCCGTACGAGCCGGTCCGCGGCCGTAGCGTCGCCGTCCTCGGCGGTCGCGACTCCGAGCGCGCGGGCGCAGTCGGCGTACCGGCCGGGCGCGGCGTCCACGGAGAAGGCGGTCACGGCGGGGAAGAGCATCGCGTTCGACAGGCCGTGGGCGACGTGGAAGTGCGCGCCGATCGGGCGGCTCATGCCGTGGACGAGCGCCACACTGGAGTTGGAGAAGGCGATGCCGGCCTGGGTGGCGGCGAGCATCATCGCCTCGCGGGCTTCGGCGTCGCCGCCGTCGGCGTAGGCGCGGCGCAGATGGCGGCCGATGGCGCCGATCGCGGTGCGGGCGAGGCTGTCGGCGAACGGGTTGGCCTTGCGGCTGACGTACGCCTCGACGGCGTGGGTGAGGGCGTCGATGCCGGTGTCGGCGGTGAGCCGGGGCGGCATCGACATGGTGAGTTCGACGTCGACGACGGCGGCGAGCGGCAGGAACGCCGGGCCGGCGCAGAGCATCTTCTCGTCCGATTCGCTGTCGGTGACGATGGTGAACTGGGTCGCCTCGGAGCCGCTGCCGGCGGTGGTGGGGACCGCGATCACGGGCAGCGCCGGGCCGAGGTTGACGCGCGGGGCCTTGTAGTCGCGCATGTGGCCGCCCTGTACGCCGAGCAGGGCGAGGGCCTTGGCGGTGTCCATCGGGCTGCCGCCGCCGAACCCGATCACGGAGTCCGCCCGGTGCTCGCGCAGCGCGTGTACGCCCGGCGCCAGGGAGTCGGTCGTCGGGTCGGGCACGGTGCCGGAGAAGACCAGCGGGTGCAGGCCCGCCTTCTTCAGCGTCGCGGCCAGTTGTGCGGCGGCGCCCGTACCGGCCAGGAACGCGTCGGTCACGACGAGCGGGCGGCTCAGCCCCAGCCCCTTGACGACCTCGCCCAGTTCGTCGGCGGCGCCGCGGCCGATACGCAGGAGCCGGGGCAGGGACAGGTTCGCGATCATGGAGAACCTCTCTGTGGAGGGGCGGTGAGGCGCTTCGAGTCGTTCGACTGTGCCGCGCCCGGCGATGTGCGATCAAGCACCAAAAACGCAGACGCGATGTGCGTATACGCAGATACGCTGCTCCCGTGCCCCCTCGCTCCCGTCCGCCCGACATGAACCCGCCCCCTTCCCGGCGGACCGGGCGCGGCACGGTCGATCCCCGCCGGATCCGCGCGGACGACCTGCGCTATCTGCTCGCGGTCACCCGTACGGGCCGTCTGGTGGCCGCGGCCGACGCGCTCGGCGTGGACCACACCACGGTCTCCCGGCGCATCGCCGCGCTGGAGAAGAGCCTCGGGCTGCGGCTGATGGAGCGGGGCGCCGAAGGGTGGGCGCTCACCGACGCCGGAAAGGCCGTCGCGGAGAACGCCCGCGCGATCGAGGACGCGCTCGCCCGCGTCGCCGAGGCGGTGTCCGGTCAGGACTCGCCCTCGCTGCACGGCACCGTGCGGGTCAGCGCGCCCGACGCCTTCGGCACCGTCATCGCCACCCCCGCCCTGGCCCGGGTCCGCCGGCACCACCCCGACCTCCAGGTCGAACTCATCACGGCGACACGCCAGTTGACGCTGCATCCGTCGGGCTTCGATCTGGCCCTGGCCATCGGCAGGCCCGCGGGCAACCGCCTGGTGACCGAGCACCTCACCGACTACGCGCTGGGGCTGTACGCCGCCGACGAGTATCTGGCCCGGTGCGGGTCCCCCGAGTCGGCCGCCGGACTGCGGGACCACACGCTGATCTTCTACATCGAGTCGATGCTCCAGGTCGGCGACCTCGACATCGAGCGCCATCTGCCGGGGATCACCCCCGCGTTCTCCTCCACGAACGTCTTCGCCCAGCTCGAAGCCGCCCGCCTGGGAGCCGGCATCGGCGTCCTGCCGGCCTTCCTCACCCACGGTGCGGGGCTGCGGCGGCTGCTGGCCCACGAGATCGACATCCGGCTCCCGATCACGCTGGCCGTACGCCGCGAGGCGGTCACCCACCCGGCGGTACGGGCCGTGCGGGACGCCCTGCGCCAGGAAGTCGCCGAGCGCGGGGCCGAGTTGCTCCCGTCCTGACGGCGGGGCCTTCCCTCGTACGTATGCCCGAAAGTTCGGCGGTAGGATCACATTCCCGGCATGGTTGGTATGTCGGCAACCCGACTACCCCTGCGGAGAGTTCCATGCGGCGTTTCCCCGTCCTCCTTCCTCTCGGTGCGGCAGCGCTGCTGTGCGCCGGGTGTTCCGGCGGGCCGGCGAAGGCGCGGCAGGAGCAGCCCGTGAAGGCCTCCGCGTCCGCGGCCGCCAAGGTCGTCGACGAAGGGGCGGCGGTACGGGCCGCGGTGGCCGCCACCACCAAGACCACCGCCCGCGTCGACGGGACGGTCCAGACGGGAGGCGGCGGCATGACGTTCACCGTGGCCCTCCACGGCGCCTTCGACTGGCCGGGCGCCAAGGGGCGCCTGCGGGCCGGCCTGTACCAAGGCACCGCCTCCGACAAGGGGAAAGAGGGGCCGCACCTGGACGAGATCTTCGCCGACGACACCGTCTACCTCGGCGGATTCCCCGAGCAGCACGGCACATGGGGATCGATCCGCAGGGGCGAGGCCGAGGCCCATTACCCACTGCGGGCGCCGATGAACGATCCCGATCACGTCCTGCGCCAGATAGCCCGGATGCGACACACCTCGAAGGTCGGGCAGGAGACCGTCGGCGGCGCGCCCGCCACGCACTACCGCGGCGTGCTCGACGCCGACGCGGTCAAGCTGCGCATGGCGCAGACCGCGCGGGCGAAACTCTCACAGATACAGGAAATGCTCGGCGAGCTTTCCGTGCCCGCGGACGTCTGGGTGGACGGGAGCGGCCGGGTCGTACGCACCCGGCTCACCCTGGACATGGCCGGGGCGGGCAGCACGGCGACGATGAACCTGTCCGGCTTCGGGAAGCCCGTCGAGGCCCACGCTCCCGACCCCGGCAAGGTCACCCCCATGCCCCAGGCCGGAGGCCCCCTGCCGGGCTGACGCGCTCACGCTCCCGCCCGGTCAGCGGCCCGCGGGGCCCTGGCGGGGCGGCTGTCGCACCGGACGGCCGCGATCCGGCCCCGCTCCGTGCGCCGGAGTGAATCGAAAGTTGCGCCGGGTGAAATCCATCGCACGGAATCCACCGATGACTTGATGTCCGGAGCAATGCCGGGTTGCCTTATTGGATCTTTTCGGCGCCTCTTCGCCTGACTACGGTGAACGCATGAGAAAACTCAGCGGAAAAGTCGCCCTGGTCACCGGCGGCAGCCGGGGAATCGGGCGGAGCATCGCCGAACGCCTGGCGCGGGACGGCGCCTTGGTCGCGGTGCACTACGGCTCCAGCGAGGCGGCGGCCGAGGAGACCACCGCGGGCATCGCGGCGGACGGCGGACAGGCGTTCACCGTGGGGGCGGAGCTGGGAGTCTCGGGAGACGTGGAAAAACTCGTGGCGGGGCTGGATGAAGGGCTGGCGGCGCGAGGGGAATCGGCGCTCGACATTCTCGTGCACAATGCGGGGCTCAACTTCATGGGGCGGCCGATCGAGGTTCTCACTCCCGAGGAGTTCGACCGGATGGTCGCGGTCAACGTCAAAGCGCCGTTCTTTCTGACGCAGCGGCTGCTGCCGCGGATGCGCGAGGGCGGCCGGATCATCAATATCTCGTCCGTCTCGACCCGGGTGGCGTCGTCGGGCGGCAGCATCGGTTATCCGCTCACCAAGGGCGCGCTCGATGTGTTCAGCCGCACCTTGGCCAAATACCTCGGCCCGCGCGGCATCACCGTCAACGCCGTGGGGGTCGGCTTCACCCGCACCGACATGACCGCCGACGCTCTGGCGGATCCGGCGCACCTGGAGAGCACCGTCGGCCGGACGGCGCTCGGCCGGGTCGGCCGGGCCGCGGACATCGCCGACGCGGTCGCCTTCCTGGCCTCCGATGACGCGCGCTGGATCACCGGCACCAAGGTCGACGTCTCCGGCGGCGTCAACCTGTAGCGGTACGCGGCGCACCGCGCCCCCTGGCCCGTACCGCGAGATCGTCGCACGGACGGGCGCCGGAGCCCGGTGGCGTCGAAGGCGGCCTCCGCTCGACCTGCCGGGCCGCACCTGGCGAAGGCGCCTCCGGATGCGCACCGGCGCCGTCCGCGACACCGCTCACGTGCGGGCCGGTCCGCGCGGCCCCGCTCGTCAGCGCCCCGCGCCGCGCCGGGAGGACCGGCCCCGGGCCACGGCGCCGACAGCGACGGCCGCCCTTCCGGTTCCCCGAATTTCGAAGTACTTCCGGCAGCTTTCGTCCTCGATGAGGGCAGCGCTGAATAACCCCCTCCGCAAAAGTCGAAGTACCGTTACCAACAGAAACGTTGTGATCTTACTTCCCGGTCAACTAGCATCCCAGCCATGCTGACGCCGGGTCAATCCCGCCTCCTTTTATCGATCCTATCGATCGCCGCGTTCATGGCGGGCCTGGATCTTTTCATCGTCAACGTTGCATTTGATGACATCGGACGTGACTTCCAGGGCGAGTCACTGTCGAATCTCTCCTGGATTCTCAACGGATACGCGATCATTTTCGCCGCGCTGCTGGTCCCGCTGGGCCGGCTGGCCGACCGGTACGGGCGCAAGGAGGGGTTCCTGCTCGGCGTAGCGCTCTTCACGGTCGCCTCCGGCGCCTGCGCCGCCTCGAACTCGCTGTGGATGCTGGTCGCCTTCCGGGTGCTGCAAGCCGTGGGGGCGGCGGCCCTGACGCCGGCCAGCCTCGGGCTGCTGCTGTCGGTCTTCCCGCCCGAGCGGCGCTCGGGCGCGGTGCGCATCTGGTCGGCCAGCGCGGCGCTCGCCGCGGCGGCGGGGCCCGTCTTCGGCGGCCTGCTGGTGAGCGCGTCCTGGCGCTGGGTGTTCCTGGTCAACCTGCCGATCGGGCTGGCGACCCTGGTGGTGGCGGCGCGCAGGCTGCCGTCCTCCCGTGACACGGCGCCCTCGCGGATGCCGGACCTGGCGGGCGCGGGTGTGCTGACCCTCGCCGTCGGGCTGCTGGCCCTGGGCCTGGTGAAGATCGACGACTGGTCCGCCGTGCTCGTGACCGTCATCCTGGCCGCCGCGGTCCTGGGCTTCGCCGGCTTCTGGCTGCGGTCCCGGCGCCACGCCTCGCCGGTGATCGAGCCCGCGCTGCTACGGGTGCCGGTGTTCGCCTGGTCCAACGCGACGGCGATCGTCTTCAGCGCCGCGTTCGCGGCGAACCTGCTCTGCGCGATCCTGTGGATGCAGAACGTCTGGGACTACTCCGCGCTCCGCACGGGCCTGGGCGTCGCGCCCGGCCCGCTCATGGTGCCGCTGGGCGCGATCGTGGCGAGCAGGCTCGCCCACCGGGTCCCGGCCGGCCGGCTCGCCGCTCTGGGCTGCCTGCTGTGCGCCGTCGGCGTGACGCTGATGTGGCAGCAGCTCGCACAGAAACCCGACTACGCGGGAACTCTGCTGCCCGGGTGGCTCGTTGGGGGGATAGGCGTCGGGCTCGCTCTGCCGACCATCCTGTCCACCGCCACCACCGATCTGCCGCAGGAGCGCTTCTCCACCGGCAGCGCCGTGGTCAACATGAGCCGGCAGATCGGCAGCGTGCTGGGAATCAGCCTGCTGGTGACCCTGCTGGGCACTCCGAAAACCTACGACGAGACCCAGCGGGCCTTCGGGCACGCCTGGATCGCCATCGGCGTCTTCATGCTCCTGGGCGCCGTCACGGCAGTGGGCATGTCGCCCGTTCCACGCAGGCGGAACGTTCCGTCCCGCACTCCGCGCAAAACTCCGAACTCCGTGTAGCGATCCGAACTCCGTGCCGCAGTCCGAACTGCGCGCGAAAACCCTGTCATCCGAGGTCAAGGGGGAAGCCTCATGAAGCAAAGCCATACCCGAATAGCCTACGTCGACTGTCTGCCCGGCATCCGGCCGGAAAGCCAGTTGTCCCTGGCACGGTTCGGCGAGATCACTCTCGACCGGCCCCGGCCGGATGTCTTCGAGCGCTATCTGCACGACCTCGACGAAGGGGACGTCCTCGCGGCGGTCTTCGTCGGCGGCAGCGGTTCGTCCGCTCCACACGCCGTACGGAAACTGCGCGACCACAAGAAGTTCGCCAAGACCCGCGCGTACGTCGTCGGCGAGAGCGCCGGCGGCCGGGTACCCGGATGGGCCGAGACGCTGGACGTCGAGGACATTCTCGCTCCGTCGGAATTCGACGGCTACGGATTCACCGACCGGGCCGAGATCGGTATGCGCGCCTACCACTCGCTGGTCCAGGACGAGAACTACACGGAGTACTACCTGGACACGACGTACAACAAGATCTTCGACTGGTTCGAGACCACCCGGTGGGACTGGAAAGAACTCGACCTCGACCGGATGCAGCCGGAGATGCTCGACGCGGAGGAGATCGACTTCCTCACGGAAGCCGCGATCATCGAATTCGGCACCCTCCCCGGCGCCCACAACTTCCTGCGGGAGTGGGAGGGCGAGACCAGCTTCTCCTCCTGGGCGCTGATGTGGGGGGCCGAGGAGGCCCGGCACTCGCTCGTACAGGCCCGGTGCCTCGACCGGCTGGGCGTGAAGGTGCGCTCCAAGCACGCGCTGTACAAGCGGGAGCCGTACCCCATGGGCGACACCCGCGCCGGGACGCTCATGATGAACATCATCTCCGAATGCCGCGCGGCCGAGCTGTACAAGGCGCTCGCGGCGGACACCACGGAGCCCGTCATCAAGCGCGTGTGGAAGCTGCTCGGGCGTGACGAGTCGCGGCACGCCAGGGCGTTCTACGTCTTCTCCCAGGAACTGTGCGACAGCAGCAGGGAGAACAAGGTCGCCGCCCTGAAGATGGCCTACGTCTGGCTCGCCGACCGCAGCCAGGGCCTCAAGCACCCGGCCGGCCACTTCTACCCCCACTCGACCTCCGCCAACGGCATCCGGCGGATCGAGGCGGTCGAGGCGGGCGCGACGGACGCCGCCGACGAGAAGGTGCTGTCGATGGTCCGGCGGCTGGCCGACGACGACGCCATCGAGACGTCGCGGGACATCAAGCGCAAGCTGCGCACGCTGGTCTAGCCGCGCTCGTCCCACAGCGCACGGCCACTCGGTCACATCCACACACGTACGCCGATCCGCGGTGCCGTGCCCGGCGGGGCAACAGGCGCCGGGTGACTCCGCCCGCTGCCTGCCGATTGTCGGCGGTGCGGTGTCACTCGCCGCCGACGTGTCGTCGCCGACGTGCGTCACCGCACCGGCCCGCGCCGGACCGGAGCCGTCGGGGAACTCCCCCGGCTCCGGTCCAGCGGGCGGGCGCCGGCGTGTCAGAAAGGTACGACGGGGGAAATGCACAGCGGGCATCAGCACATTCCGAGCCGATTCTTCTCGTCGATCCGCCATACGACCGCAGGAACCGACGAGAGGAACCGGTATGCCCGAGTCCACGACAGCGGAAACAGAATCCAATTGCTTCGGCTGCGCCCCGAGCAATCCCATCGGGCTGCATCTGGATTTCGAACGCGATGGTGACGTCTTCACCACCCGCGTCAAACTCGGCGCGGACTACGAATCGTTTCCCGGGGTCGTGCACGGCGGCATCGTCGGGACGATCCTGGACGAGACGCTGGCCCAGGCGGTGTACCGCTCCGGTCGCGTCTCGGCCTTCACCACCGGTCTGCGCATCCGCTACGCGCGGCCGATGGAGACCGACACCGAGCACACCGCCTGGGCCGAGATCGTCAAGCGGGACGAGATCTCGGTACGGGCCACCGGCCGGGTCGAAACGGGCGACGGGGAGATCGTCGCCGTGGCGGACGGCACGTTCTACCTACTGACCGACGACGTGCTCGGGCAGAACCCCGAGCGCATTCCAGCGGAACTCATCAAGGTGCTGCGGTCCGCCAACGGGCCCGCACCACAGGGGGATTGATCATCATGGACGTCCGTACGCGTGTCTGCGCCATCATCAGCGGGCAGCTGTCCGTGCCGGAAGGGGACCTCACTCCGGACCGGCACTTCCGCGCCCTGCCGAACGTCGACTCGATGCGCATCCTGCAGATCATTCTGGAGACGGAGAAGGAGTTCGACATCGAGGTCGACGACGACGCCACCTTCCGGCTCCAGACTGTCGGCGAATTCCAGGACCTGGTCGAGCGGCTCTGTCGGCAAGGCGCCGCCACGTGAGCATCACGGCGGCGCTGAAGGACGTGGCGGAGCGCGGCACCGGGCACGGCATACGGCTGTTCCGCGGGGACCAGGAGCGCGAGCGCACCGGTTACGACGAGCTGTACGCGCAGGCCGGCCGGGTCGCGTGCGGTCTGCTGGAACGCGGGGTCCGGCCGGGTGAGCGGGTGGCCATCGCGCTGCCCACCTCGATCGACTTCGCCCGCGCGCTGTTCGGCGTGCTCGCGGCGGGAGCGGTGCCGGTCCCGGTGCCGCCCCCGGCCAGGTTCGCGTCACTGGAGATCCACATGCGGCGCATCGTCCTCGCGATGCGCCAGTCGAAGGTCCGGTTCGTGCTCACCGACGAGGCGCTGGGGAGCCTGCTGGGGCCGGTGCTGGGCGGCGACGGCGGGGGCTCCTCGGAGACCCGGGAGTTCGGCATTCTCGACATCGCGACCGTACCGGCCCCGTCCGCGGTCTACGCCGATGTCGCGGCGGACGCCCCGGCGCTGGTCCAGTACACCTCGGGCACCAGCGAGGACCCCAAGGGCGTGGTGCTCAGCCACGCCAACCTGCTGGCGAACGTGGAGGCGATCACCAAGGGGATCGACCTCACCGACGCGGACGTGGGGTGCAGTTGGCTGCCGCTGTTCCACGACATGGGGCTGATCGGGACGCTGCTGTCGGCGGTGCTGGCCGGCGCCGACGCGCTGCTGATGCCGCCGGAGGACTTCCTGCGCGACCCCGGCCGGTGGCTGCGCGTCATCAGCCGCCACCGGGCGACCATCAGCGCCGCGCCCAACTCCGGTTATCTGCACGCCCTGCGCAAGGTGCCCGCCGAGGACGTGCGCGAACTCGACCTGTCCTCCTGGCGGCTGGCGCTCAACGGCGCCGAGCCGGTGGACGCCGGGCTGATGCGGCGGTTCGCCGAGCACTTCGAACCGGCCGGCTTCCGGCCGACGGCGTTCCTGCCGGTCTACGGACTCGCGGAGGGCTCGCTCGCGGTCACCTTCCCGCCCACCGCTCGGGAGGTGCGGACCCTCTGGGTGCGGCGCGACATGCTCGGCGAGGGGGTCGTGGAGTTCGGCGGCCGCGACAGCGGGCTGTGCCGGGAGATCGCCTCGGTGGGGGCGCCGGTGGCGGGCACGGAGGTGCGGCTCGTGGGCGAGGGCGGCGGCGTGCTGCACTCGGAGGCCGCGGTGGGCGAGATCCATATCCGCGGCGCCTCGGTGATGCGCGGCTACGAGGCCAACGAGGCGGCCACCCGGGCCACCGTGCACGACGGCGGCTGGGTGTCCACGGGCGACCTCGCCTTCCGCAAGGACGGCGAACTGTACGTCGCCGGCCGGAAGAAGGAGATGATCATTGTCTTCGGGCAGAACTACTACGCCCACGACATCGAGTCGGTCGTCGGCCGGCTGCCGGGGGTGACGCACCACGCCGTCCTGGCGGCGGGCGTCCCCTTCGAGGACGGCGACGGTCTGGTCGTCATGGTGGAAACCAAGGAATCGGAGGCTTACGCTCGGTCCGAACTCGTCGCGCGCGTACGGTACGCGGTCTCCAGCGAACTGGGGGTCACGCCCCGGGAAGTCGTCCTCGTGCAGAAGGGCCGGCTGCCGCGTACGTCGAGCGGGAAACTGCTGCGGCACGGAGCTCAGGCCGTCTACCAGCAGTGGGCTCCGGCCCCTCCGGACGCGCAGCCGACCGTCACCACCGATCCGGACCAAGTCAGCTTGGAGTAGGACGATGACCGCAGCCCCCCAGGACCCGGCCCCCCTGACCGCCACGGAGCGAGAGGAGCTTCTGCGGCGGTCGTGGATGGCCACCGACGGCCTCTGGTACTACCAGACCGCGCAGGCCGGCGGCATCGACGGCGCCAACGAGGCCAATATCCAGGTCGTGCGCGAGTTCGGCCGCCAGGAGATGCGGCGGCTGATGCGCAGCCTCGGCATCGAGCGGGTCGAGAGCGTCGAGCAGTACCGGACGCTCTTCAGCACCGCCGTGGACCTCTACCTCGGCTCGCTGTTCGAGGCGGAGGAGTCCGTCGAGGGGGACGTCCACACCATGAACGTCACGGTGTGCTTCGCCTACAAGGGCGTGAAGAAGGTCGGCATCGAGAAGCTCTACCACTGCGGTCCCGGCGAGCGCCTCACCGGCTGGCTGCAGGCCATGGAGATGCCGACCGCGCTCGAACCGGCCGTGGGCCTGTGCCAGATGGCCCACACCGGCAGTTGCTCGTACCGCCTCAAAGTGATGCCGAAGTCCGGGGGCTGACGCCCGCCCGCGGGCGCGCCGCGGCTTCCCGGGGCCGGTGCGAGCGGATCGTACGGGCCCCGGGCGGCGCACTCGCGCGAGCATCGCTCCGACTGGGGGAGAACTCATGGGTAATGACCGGCACGCAGTCGTCCACCACGATCCCGTCCACCACGATCCCGTCCGCCTCTCTCCGGAGGGCGTCGACCAGCACGGGGAGAACGCGCGGCTGAGGGCGCTCGGGGCAGCGGTCGAAGTGGAGCTGCCGGACGGCGTCACGGCGTGGGCGATCACCCGCCACGAGGAGCTCCAGCGCCTCCTGGGCGATCCGCGCGTCGTCAAGGACCTCGGCCACTGGGCCGCGTGGGAGCGGGGCGAGGTGCCCGAGAGCTGGCCGATGCTGAGCTTCGTGTCGGTCCGGGCCATGACCGCCACCGACGGCGCGGCCCACCGACGGCTGCGCGGGCTCGTGGCCCAGGGCTTCACGGCCCGCCGCATCGAGTCGCTGCGGCCGCGCGTCGTCGGCATCGTCGAGGAGCTGCTCGACGGGCTCGCCGCGGACGCGCCCGGACCGGTCGATCTGCGGGAACGCTTCGCCTATCCCCTGCCGATCGGCGTGATCTGCGAACTGCTCGGCATACCCGAGGAGCGCCGCGAGGAACTCCACGCGCTGTCCTCCGTCATGACCGACACCACCATGGACCGCGCGAAGGTCCTCGCCATCCAGCGCTCGATGTACGCGGGGCTCGGTTCCCTGATCGCCGCGAAGCGCGAGCAGCCGGGCGACGACCTGACGAGCGACCTGATCGCCGCCCGGGAGGCGGGCGACCGGCTGACCGAGGAGGAGCTGATCGGCACCCTGCTGCTGATGTTCGTGGCGGGCCACAACACCACCCTCAACCTGATCACCAACGCCGTACGCGCGCTGCTGACGCACCCCGGCCAGCTGGCCCTGGCCCGCGGCGGCGCGCGGCCGTGGACCGCGGTGACCGAGGAGACCCTGCGCTGGGACGCGCCCGTGGGCCGGTTCCCGCTGCGGTTCGCGGTGGAGGACATCGACGTCGGCGGGGTGGTGATCCGCAAGGGCGACGCCATCCTCGCCGCCTACGGGGCGACCGGGCGTGACGAGCTGCTGCACGGCCCGGACGCCGAGCGCTTCGACATCGCCCGCGACTCCTCCCGGCACCTGGCCTTCGGCCACGGCCCGCACTTCTGCCTCGGCGCCCCGCTGGGCCGCATGGAGGCCGAGGTCGCCCTGCCCGCCCTCTTCGACCGCTTCCCCGACCTCGCGCTCGCCGTGCCGGCCGAGGAACTGGTCCCGCTCCCCTCCATCGTCAGCAACAGCCCGCGCTCCCTGCCGGTGCTGCTCACTCGCGGCTGACCGGAGACGTCAGCAGCACCGGATGAACGGTCGGCGCGCGTCCGCCGGGACGCGCGCCGACCGTTCAGATGGACAGGTCTCGGGCCCTTCGCTCCTCAGTCCTCGGGCCGCACGTCCGCCCCCAGTCGTACGAGGTCGGCGACCAAGTCCTCATAGCCGCGGACGAGATGATCGGCCCCGCCGACCCGGACCGTGCCGGGCACCATGAGGGCGGCGAGGAGCAGGGCGGCTGCGGCGCGGAGGTCGCCGCCGGCCACGGACTGGTCCGGGCGGCTGGGCGGGCGCCCGCCGCCCACCCGGGCCCGGGCGCCGGTCACCTCGATGTCCGCGCCGAGCCGCCGGAGTTCCGGCACGTGGGTGAAGCGGCGGCGCCACACGGTCTCCCTCAGGTGCGAGACGCCCGGCGCCCGGGTCGCCAGGAGCATGAAGAAGGGCTGGCTGTCGCTGTAGATGCCGTGCGAGGCGACCGTGACGTCGATGGGGGCGCTCGGCGGTTCGCCGGTCAGCTCCAGGGTGCCGGCGGTGGGCCGCCAGTCCAGGCCCATGTCGCGGGCGAGGGCGATCTCCGGCGCCAGGCCCGCCGCGAGCCGGGCCGGGGTCAGGCCGGTCAGCCGGATGGCGCTGTTGGTCAGGGCCGCGGCCGTGGCCCAGGTGACCACCGTGATGAGGTCGCTGACCAGTACGTGCCGCAGCGGGCGGCCGTGTCCGCCGTCCGGCCGGCCCTCGATCAGCAGGTCGCCCTCGGGCGTGTAGCGCGCGGGGCGGCCGGTGGCGTCGAGCAGCCGGACCAGTTCGGTGACGTCGGGTTTCGGATAGGGGTGCCGCAGCCGGGTGGTGCCTTGCGCCGAGGCCGCGGTGAGGATCGCCATCTTGGTGGCTCCGGAGTACAGCGGGCCGCTGCGCAGTTCCCGGTCGCTCGTCCAGTCGCGGAGGTCCAGTTCGCAGGCGGTGAGCCGGTCGGCGCGGACGGTCAGGGAGCCGTCGGCGCCGACGGTGACCTCGGCGCCGAACCGCTGGAGCACTTCGGCGTACTGGCGCACCGGGCGGGCGCCGGAGCCCTCGTCGCCGATCCGGCAGCCTCCGGCGGCCGGCAGGTGCACCCGGCCGGAGCGGGCCAGGAGGGCGGGCAGCAGGTAGACGGCGCCGTGGATGCGGTCGACGAGTTGCGGGTCCAGTGTCTGGCCGGTCAGCCCCGAGGGGTCGACCCGCACGGTGCTCCCGTCGCTGTGCACCTCGGCTCCGAGGGCGCGTGCCAGGGCGGTCAGCACCCGCGTCTCCTCGATGGCGGGGCAGTTGTCGATCGTCACCACGGAGCGCCCGGTGAGCGCCCCGGCCAGGACGGTGACGAAGGCGTGCTTGAACCCCGGTACCCGCACGTCGCCCTTCAGTTCGCGTCCGCCCCGCACCCGCAGGGCGGACGGGGGGCCGGCGCTCACTCGGCCGCCTGGAGCTGGTGGAAGAACTGGCTGACCGCCGTGGTGCCGTAGCAGCCGGAGCCGAGGAAGAACTTGAGCGTGCACCGCCACGCCCCCTCGGCGCTCTCGTCCTCGGCGACCTCCCCGACGCGGATCTGCGTCTGCACGGCGGCCGGCCGGGCCGAGGCGGACGACGTCATCCGCCCGTCCCGCCAGCGCCAGCTGTCGTAGCGCAGGCCGAGGCCGTCCCGCAGCACCGCCAGGACCCCGTCGGGCGTGGTGGGGAACAGGTACGGGATGCCGTCGCGTTTCTCCTGGACCGCGGCGTCGCCGCAGCGGTCCCGCACCAGGTCGCCCACCTGCCGGTTCCAGGCGAAGGAGGCGTGGGAGGAGAGGAAGAAGGCGACCCGGCGCTGGTCCAGTTCGGCGAAGAACCTGTCGGCGGGGCCGGTGAACCGCTGGGCGGCGGCGGCTTCGGCCGAGCCGGACTCGCGGACCAGCTCCAGGGCCCGGCCGTGGTCCCCGTCGAGGAGCGCCTGGCCGATCAGGTGGGTGCGCTTGGGGCCCGTGGGCACGCCGAAGCGCTGGGTGTCGTAGTAGTTGACGAAGTACAGGCTGCGCCGGCCGCGGACGGCTTCGAGCCGTTCGGCCTGCGCCCGGTCCAGATGGCGCACCACGATGTGGAAGCTGTTGCCGTCCAGCTCCCCCACGCCGAGCGCCAGCGGCCCGTAGCCGTGGTGACGCAGCATCAGGAAGGGCGGGTGGCCCTGCTCGTGCTCGCCCGCGCCGTGCGCCGTGTTGAACTGCTCGATGCGTTCATGCGTCAACGGTCCGGACAGGGAGACCAGTTGGTCGGTGATCGCGTCCTCGTCCTTGAGCCCCGCGTAGCCGATCTCGCGGGCGTCCCGGCCGCAGAAGGCGGAGAGCGCGTCGATCGCCTCGAAGGTGGTGTATCCGCGCTTGCGCAGCCGTACGTAGTGGTAAGGGGTGGCTTCGGTGTCGGGGGCGGTGGTGGGCAGCACCAGGCTCTCCGAGACCAGGAAGTCGGCGGGGAACTTCTTCAGCAGCGTCATCGGTTCACCGCCGTCCGCGCGGCGGAGTCCGCCGGTCCGGCCGCGGCGGGGGGACGGCGCCAGAGCATCGCGTAACCATTGGGGGCCTCCTCGAAGCGGGCGGCGTCGAAGACCGCCCCATGGATGTGCTCGAACGTCTCGCGCGACAGGAAGCGGTCTCCGGCGCGGTGCTCCAGCCACGCGCCGGTCCGCAGCCGGAAGACCGACCAGGCCCGGTCCGCGTCGCGCAAACCGCGGGCCGCCGCCGCGCACGGGCGGCGCACCTCGCGCGCGTACAGCCGGCGGCGCGAGGGCGGGCGGCCCTCGCAGACGCCGTCGTGGAGCACCGCCGGCCCGCCGGGGGCGACGAGGCCGCGTATGCGGGCGAGCGCGGCCGGGAGGCCGTCGAGATGGTGCAGCGTCGACACGCTCAGGACCAGGTCGTATCCGGAGCCGGCGGGCAGGTCGGTGTGGTCGCCGACGCGGTAGCGGATGTTCTCGCGAGACCGGGTGGCGGCGGCTGTCCGCACCATGGCGGCGGACGCGTCCACGGCGTCGACCGTGTCGAAGCGCTCCGCGAGGAGCAGCGCGTGGCGTCCCGTCCCGCACCCGAGGTCGAGGGCGCTGCCCCCGCGCGCGGGGAGGCGTTCGGCCAGCCATTCGCCGACCGGGTCCCCGGTCAGGTTGTGCAGGCGCTCGTATTCGCCGGCGAATTCGTCGAAGGACCTGGCCCGGGGCTTCACGGTCCGACCTCCTTGGTGGTGTGCTCGTCGGCGTGTGCGCCGGGGGACGGCGGAGCGGCATACGGTGCGCGCGGGCGCGAGCGCGTCAGCCCTGGGCGGCGCCATGCCGGGCCTCCACGGCGCTCTCGTACGCCAGCAGCAGTTCTTCGGTGATGAAGTCGCGTACGTGGTAGTGGAAGGGGGCGCCGATGCGGACCCCGCCGATCCGCAGCCGCAGCCGGTCGTCGAAGTCGTGGCTGACGTAGGGCCGCCATTCGCGCGCCGATTCCGGCACTCCGGGCCAGCCCTGGACGCATGCCTTCATGTGCACGAAATGCGGTGTGCCGGGGCGGGGTCCGGCGGCGAGGTCTTCGAGGCCGTTGTCCCGGATGGCCAGCAGGAAGGCGGAGTCGGAGGAGAAGGGCACCCGGGGGTTGCCGAAGTGCCGGTCGCAGGTGCCGGCCCAGTCCTCCAGGTAGCCGGACATGGTGGCGAACAGCCGCTCGGCGACCGGGCCGCGGCGGAAGTAGCAGAATCCGTTGTGCAGGTCGGGCAGGCCGATCCGGTACAGCTCCTCGCGCAGCGGGTTGTGGGCGATCGGCTCCCCCCGGTAGGTGACCGCGGTCCCGCCGACGAGGTCGGCCGTCGCCATCACCTCCCACCAGGGGGACACGTCGTCGAAGAAGAGGGTGTCGGCGTCGACGGTGACGGCCTCGTCGTACGGGTTCAGCTCGTACATCCGCACGTAGTTGTCCACCCGCCAGGACTTGTCGACGAAGTCCGGCCGGACGTCCGGGATCGCGATGACGTGGTCGAAGGCGCGTCGGTAGCGGTCCGGCATGGGCTGGGAGCTCGGCACGATGACGCTCAGCCCGTTGACGTCGGACTGCGTCAGGCGGAGCGACAGCGCGAGGCAGTAGGCCATGCGCAGGTAGTCGGCGCCCTCGTGGTTGAAGGCATGGGTGAGGTAGCCGCGCCCGGCGCGGGGTGGGGTCACGTCAGCTCCTGTCGCTGTCGGTTCGGGGTGGGTCGCCGTCGGCGGCGGTGCGGGGATCGCCGAGGAGGACGTGGCGGGCCCGGCGTACGGTGTCCGGCCGCAGCCCGTGGTCCATGAGGAGCCGCCGGACGGAGCCGTGTTCGTGCTCCAGGCCGGACAGCAGCGCCCGCAGGACGCCGCCGGGGGTGGCGGTGCGCGCGGCCAGTTCGGACGGGGCGAGGCCGCGCGCCCACGGCAGCGTGCGCGTCGCGGCCGGGTCCCGGCGGAACAGCCGGCCGGTCAGGGCGTGGTCGCGGGCCAGGTCGGCCGTGCGTACGCCGATCGCGCGCAGGGCGAGCGCGCAGACCACGGAGGTGCGGTCCTTGCCGGCCGAGCAGCAGACCAGCAGCGGCAGGCGGTCCGGCTCGGCGAGCAGGCCGACCAGTTCGGCGGCGATGGGCGCGGCCGGGCGGGCCAACTGGCGGTAGTAGGCGAGGTAGTGGGAGGGCTGGGGCGGGCCGCCGCCCTTGATCGCCGACCGGTCCGCGACCAGCGGCCGGGACAGCACGGCCACGTCCGGGGGCGGCTCCCCGCCCGCGGTCTCGCGGCCGTCCCGCAGGTCGACGACGACGCGCAGACGGGCGTGGCCGGTCAGCGGGCCCATGGCGGCCCCGGCCCCGCGGTACATCAGGCCGGGCCGGACCCGCAGCCCGGCGTCGGCCCGCAGGCCCGCGAGATCGCGGGCGTTGGGCGCGCCGGGGACGACGCGGGAACCCGGCGCGGTACGGGGCGGTGGGCTGGGCACGGTGGTACCTCCGTGGTGCGTGCCGGCGGTCGGAAGGAGGGGCGGCAGGGGCCGGGTCATCCGGGACAGGTCGGTTCGCGTGGACGGGCAGAAGGCGGGCCGCCTCGGCGCGGGCGGGCAGGCGACGAGCCGCCTCGGCGCGGACGGCCCAGTGGACGGCTCACCGCACGGCTCACCGCACGGCTCACTGCACGGCTCACGCGGCGGGCCGCCTCGGCGCGGGCGGGCGCGCGCCCCGCTGGGCGGCCTATCCGTGCGTGCGCTCATACGCCTTGACGGTGGCCCGCCGGAAGTACTGGTGGATCTCGTTCCGCGTCGCCCGGCCCGCGAGCATCGCGTCGATCGCCTGGCCGAAGGTCTGCCGGCGCCCGTACAGCGCCATGTCCTCGGCGGGGTCGAGGAGCCGCCCCGCCTGGTCGGCGAATTCCGCGTTGCCGCGCAGCCAGCGCTCGATCGGCTTGTGCTCGTTGGTCGTCGGGGCGTCGATCCGGTTGCGGGCGAGCCTCGGCTGCTTGCGCTCCAGGAGGGTGTCGTAGAAGCGGTTGCCGACGCGCCAGGCGTTGGGCAGGTCCAGCGCGGCCGCGAACACGTCGATGTCCTCGAACACCGAGTAGTGCGGGATCTTCCCGAGGGTGTGGAACAGCCCGCCCTGTTTCACGGACATGCTCATGCTCTGGAAGTTGAAGCCGCGTCTGCGCTGGACCCCCGAGCCGCCCAGGCCCGCCAGCTCCTGGGCGATGTCCGCGACGATCCGCTCGGCGGCGGCCTCGCCCGCCCCCTCCTTGGCGAGTTCCCGGAACAGGTCGGCGGCGATGGCACGGTCGTCCTGCGGGCCGTCCTCGGGCTGGTGCCCCTTGTCGCTGAAGAGGTGGTCGCCGAGTCTGCCGGACAGCAGCGCGCGGGATTCCGAGACGAGCGCGTCCCGGCCGGGGAGGTACTTGCACCACTCCAGGTCCGCCATCGGCCGGTGGCGCAGCGAGTCGGCGAAGTACCGGGGCAGTTCGCGGTTGCGGCCCGGGAAGTCGAGCGGGACGCCGAGGGCCCGGGCCACGTGGTCGGCCGCCTGCCCCGCGGTGCTGCGCCGCTCGCCGAAGAAGTAGCCGGTCAGCTCCATGCCGGCGGCGACGCAGGCGGCGCCGGTCACCCGCGAGTCGTGCCCCCCGCTGACCCCCAGCAGCGCGGGTCCGCCTCTCGGCGCGCACGCCCTGATCCGCCGGCCGGCCTGTTCGATCAGGTGCCAGCAGCTGTCCAGGGCCTCGTCCAGGTCGCGTGCCGTCGGCTCGAAGCGGTACCGCCAGCTACGCGCTCTGCGCACCGTCTCGCCGTCGAGGGCCAGCAGTGTGCCGGGCGGCTGGCGGCGGACTCCCCTGGCGAAGGTCCGGCCGTTGACCGTGGCGCCGAGGACGCGGAAGGCGTCCGCCGCCCGCTCGTCCAGCCGTCTGGCCCAGGCAGGGATGCGGGTGAGCAGCTCGGTGAAGTCGTTGCTGACGGCGAAGCCGCGCACCAGGCGGTCCGGGCCGTCGGTCCAGGAGTACAGGTCGGCGACGCCCAGGTGGTCGTTGAAGGCCAGCAGCCGGGTGCCGCCCGGCCGCGCGCGCAGGTACGCCCCGGCGTACCTGCCCTTGACCTGCGCCCAGTCGGCGGCCGTGCCCGCGTCGGCGGCGGCGCGCAGCATCCGCAGGAGCCGGGCGGGGGTCATGCCGCTGTCCGGGTAGAGGACTCCGTCGAAGAGGAGGAGATCGCGTCCGGTCCGGCCGAGCACCGTCACCCGGTCGTCCGTCACCACGCGCAGGCCGGGCAGGCCGCGCTCGGCTGCCGACGCGTCAGCGGCCACCAAGAACATCGCTCCCCCTGCTGTCGTCCGCCGCCCCGCTCTTGTACGCACCGGCCGCGTACGCGGCGACTTCGGCCGGTGTGCGCAGCCGCACCACGGCGCCGTGGAATCCGGCGAGCATCCGCCGCTCCTGGTCGCGGCGGGTTCGGAAGTCGAGCAGGACCTTCGCCGCCGGGTGGCGGCGGCTCAGCACGCCCGGCCAGGTCTCGCGGTTGCCCGCCCACAGCGGCTGTCGCGTCAGGAGCCGCCGCGCGGTGCGGCGCAGTACCCGGCCCAGCACCACGCCCCGGCCGAGCTCCAGCCAGACCGCGGTGTCCGCGCGGGCCCACAGCCCCGGCAGCACTTCCGGGTAGGCGGTCGAGTCGGCGACCCAGCCGTCCGTCGCGGTGAGCGCCGCGACGTCCTGCGCGAAGGACGCCCGTACGCTCCACCGCGGGCCGTGCCGCAGGGCGTCGATCTCGATGTGGCGCAGGCCGAGGCGGTGGGCGAGTACTCGGGCCAGGGTCGACTTGCCCGCGCCGCAGATGCCCACGATCAGGATGTTGGGCATCTCACCGCTGCCCGGTGCCGGAGGCCGCGCCGGCGGGCCGGGCGAAGTGCACCAGCAGCGTCTTCCGGTCGTGCGTCCCGGCGCCGGTGACGGGCGGCACGGCGTGCCAGGCGCGTTCTGTACGGACCATCAGCACGGAGGTCCCGGCGTGCGGGAACACCTCCTGGCTCCAGTCGTCGATGTCGGCGGAGCGCAGCACGCGCAGCGCGCCGGACCACTGCGGCCGCCACTCCTCGTTGAGGTAGAACAGGTGGGTCACCACCTTGTCGGGGCGGTCGACGTGGGGTTCGATCCAGCAGCTGTCCGCGTAGCGGACGAGCCGGATGTCCAGTACGGTCCCGGCGAGGTCGGTGTCCGTGGCGGTGCTGACGGCGGTGCGGTAGGCGGTGCTCGTCAGGTCGTCGAGGAGCAGCCTCCAGCGCGGGGAGAGCCGGGCGATGTTCTCCCGGTCCGGCGTCCCGAACGTGACGAGCTGGTAGTTGTACGTGCGGTAGCGCTTGCGGCCCGGTTCGGCGGTGTCCCGGACGTCGTAGCGGAAGCCCTCGGTGGGGAACTCCCGTACCAGGGCGTCCTGGTGGCCGGTGAAGCTGTCGGGCAGCACGGCGTACGGGTAGGGGTCCGTGGACAGCGGCGCGGAGCCGATGGCCGTGAGGTCGAGCAGGGTCATCTCAACTCCTCGCCGGGGTCGGCAGGCCGGCCAGTACGCCCGTCACCCGGCGGACGGCGTCGAGGCTGGGGGTGGCGACGCGCAGCCCGCCCGAGAAGCCGGGCTCGCCGTTCAGGAGTCTGGTGCGGATGCCGTCCGCGAGCAGCGCCTGGTGCACCCGCGCGGCGTCGTCGGGCTCCGCGTCGAAGGCCACGAAGTTCGCCTGCGTGGCGCGGGCCGACCAGCCCGGCAACAGGCGTTCGGTCCGGTGGGCCAGTTCCGCCCGCGCCGTCCGCACCTCGGCGCGGGCGGTGCGGAAGACCTCGGGCTCGGCCAGGGCGCGTTCCAGCAGCGCCAGGCTCACGTGGGCGAGCATGGAGTCGGGCGCCCAGCGGGCCAGGTAGTCGATGACCGACTCCTGCGCCAGCACCGCGCCGATCCGGGCCCCGGCGAGGCCGTGGCTCTTGGAGAAGCTGTTGATCCGCAGGACGTTGTCCCACGTCTCCAGGCCCTGGAGGGTGGCTTCTCCGTCGTCGGCGTAGGCCAGGTAGCAGGTGTCGACGACCACGACGCTGCCGTGCCGGCGGGCCGCCGCCGCGGCCTCGGCGAGCTGTTCGCGGCCGAGGAGCTGTCCGGTGATGCTGTCGGGCTGGGTGAGCACGAGGACCGCCGGCGGCCCGGACAGCAGGCGTTCGGTGAGCGGGGCCACGGCCGCCGGGGAGCGGTGCGGCATGTCGACGCCGTCGAGGCGGAAGCCGAGGCGGACGGCGCACTGGGACCAGCTGTCGAAGTGCGGCCGGGCGACGACCAGCCGTCCGGCCGGTGCGGCCAGCGCCTCGCAGACCAGGCGGATGGCGTGGTCGGAGCCGGGGCTGAGCAGGACGCGCGCCGGGTCCTGTCCGAAGTGGGCGGCGACGGCGTCGCGGGCCGGGCCGGTCAGGGGGTATTCGACGACGGTGGCGGGGGCGAGCCGGCCGAGCTGGTCGGCGTGCCACCGCGCCACCGCGGGGTGCAGCAGCTCGCAGCTCTTGAGGTTGAGCTGGCCGGCCACGTGGTTCCGGCCGCGGTGTTCGAGGTCCCATGCGGCGGCCGCGGTCGGGAACCAGTCCCGCAGCGAGCGCCCGGGTGTCCGCGCCGTCATGACCGGGAGCCCGCCGCCGGGGCGGCTGCGCGCCGCTCCCCCACCTGTTCGCCGACGCGGGTCGGGCGCTGTTCGCGGCCGAAGACGATGTCGTAGGCCCGTTGCCGCTCGACCGGCTCGGGGAACGCGTCGTCGGGCAGGATCTGCCGGTTGTGCAGGGCGAGGGCGTCCACGGACATCCCCGGGTGCAGCTGTTCGTGGGGGCTGTACATGGTGGGCCGTACGCGCCCGCCGACGGCCCGGACCCCGGCGATGGCCGCTTCCGCGTCGGCGACGGAGGTGCCCGGCAGTCCGACGATGACGAAGCAGTTCAGCTCGATGCCGGCGCGCTCGCACCAGGCGGCGAGCGCCTCGACGGCGCTCTCGCTCTTCCGCTTGAGCCGGGGCAGGGCGGCGTGTCCGGATTCCGCGAGGGTCTCCACGCCGACGCTGACGCGTACGCAGCCGCTGCGGCCCATCAGGGAGACCAGTTCCTCGTCGAGGTGGTGGACCGTGGTCGCGCACTTCCACGGGTAGCGGGCGCCCCGCTCCATCAGTTGCTCGCACAGCCGGGTCGTCCAGGACCGGTTGAGGGTGAACGTCGGCGCGTAGAAGGCGACATACTCGAACGGGAGCGCGGCGAAGGACTCCTCGATGTAGCGCACCACCTGCTCCACCGAGGCGCGCCGGTCCGGTTTGCCGAAGACGGCGGGGACCTCGCAGTAGTCGCAGCCGACGGGGCAGCCGCGGGCGGCCGGGACCACGAGTTCCCGGCGGCCCGGGATGCCGCAGAACTTGTTCTGGTCGTCCCGGTACAGCCAGTCGTAGGCGTGGTAGGGGATCTCGGAGATGTCGGGCATCACCCAGTCCTGGGCCAGGAGTACGCCGCCGGGTGCGGTGGGCTCGCTCCATTCGCCGTCGGTGCGCAGCCAGACCCCGGGCAGGGCGCCGGCCGTCGGCGGGCCTTCGCCGACGGCGCGGACGAACGCCGCGACCCCCGGTTCGTAGTCGCCCGACCCGACGATCGCGTCCAGGTCGAAGCGGGTGAACATCCGCGGCAGCATGCCGCTGAGCCGGCCGAACGTCACCACCCGTGCCCGCGGGGCCAGTTGCCTGGTGTAGGTGAGGAAGCGGGTCAGCCCGTCCACCCCGTCCAGGTCGTTGGTGACCGCCACGACGTCGTAGCCGCCCTGGTGCAGGCGGTCGCCGACCTCTTTCCACGTCTGGGATTCCACGGAGGCGTCGAGGGTGTCCACCTGGTCGACTTCGGGCTGCCGGCGCAGGTAGTCGGCCACGCTGTAGATCAGGTTGTGATGGCCGGCGTTGAAATAGCTGAGGACCTGGGGCGGCCAGATCACGAGGACGCGCAGAGCGGGCATGGCCATCAGTTCCTTGCTGTCTCGGTCGGTCGGTGGTGGTCCGGCGCGGTCCCGTCCGCCGGGCCGTCGCTCGCGGGGTCCGCCGGGCCGGCGGGTTCGCCCACGGTGCGCAGGGCCGCTCGTACGGCGTGCGCCACGGTGTCGACTTCCTCGTCGGTGATGCCGGGGAACAGGGGAAGGGACAGGCACTGCCGGGACAGCGCCTCGGTCTCCGGCAGCCCTTCCGCGGCGGTGCGGAAGGCGCGGAACGGCCGCAGTTCGTGCACCGGCCGCGGGTAGTGGACGCGCGCGTCGATGCCGGCTCGTGTCAACTCACTCTGGATCGCGGCGCGTTGGGGATGTCGCACGACGTACAGATGGTACGCGTGCCCGGCTTCCGGGGATACGGCCGGAAGCCCGAGTCCGGTGCCTTCGAGGAGCCGCCGGTAGCGGTCCGCGGCCCGGCGCCGTGCGGCGGTCCACTCGTCGAGGTGCGGCAGTTTGGCATCGAGCACGGCGGCCTGGAGGGTGTCCATCCGCCAGTTGTGGCCGACCGCCACGACCTCGCCGTCCTGGCGGCCGTGGTCGCGCAGCGCGCGGGCGCGCCGGGCGGTGTCCGGGTCGTCGGTGACGAGGGCTCCCGCGTCGCCGAACGCGCCGAGGTTCTTGGACGGGTAGAAGCTGAAGCAGCTCACGTCCGCGTACGCGGCGGCCGGCCGGCCCTCCCAACTGGCCCCGTGCGCGTGGGAGGCGTCGGCGACGACCGGGATGCCGTGCTCGGCGGCGATCGCGGCCAGCTCCCGCGGATCGGCCGGGTGGCCGTAGAGGTGGACGGGGACGATGGCCCGGGTGCGGGGCGTGACGGCCGCTCGCACCTGGTCCGGGCGGGCGGTGCGGGTGACCGGGTCGATGTCCGTGAACACCGGTGCCGCGCCGGTGTGCGCGATCGCGGCCGCGGTGGCGACGAAGGTGGCCGAGACGGTCACGACCTCGTCGCCGGGGCCGCAGCCGACGGCTTCCAGGGCGCACTGGAGGGCGCTCGTGCCCGAGGACGTGCCGACGCAGTGGGCGGCGCCGTTGCGGGCGGCGAACCGCCGCTCGAAGACGTCGACGGCGTGGCCGTGGATGAAGTCCCCCGCGGCGACCACCTCGTCGACGGCGGCGCGGAGGGTGTCCGCGAGGGCCGTCCGTCCCAGGTCGTTGAAGGGGACCCGGCCGCCGGCGGCGGTGTCGGGTGTCGTCAAAGGTCGCTCCTCCGGTCGGGGGCTGCCCGGGGATCAGGGGTAGATGTAGGGGTCGGTCCGGTCGGAGCGCCGGGTGCGCGAGCGGGTGCGCTGGGAGCGGACGAATCTCCCGATCCGCTCGGCGCCCTTCCTGTCGTGCCGTCTCAGCGCCCGCGCGCCGCCCAGTACGGGCAGCCCGGCGACGGTGAGCCTCGCGTGGCCGACGCTTTCGAAGCCGGCGTCCTCGAACGCGGCGGAGCCGATGTGGTCGGCCAGCGCCGCGGCCCAGAGCCGGTGGCCGGTCTCGTTGGGGTGCTGGACGTTGACGGTGTTCGGCCGCCCGCGCAGGAAGTCGGCCATGGTCGGTTCGGCCGGGTCGTGGGGCATGAAGGGCGCGCCCGTGAGGGTTTCCTGTACGCACGTGCCGAGCAGGTGCCGGGGCAGCGCGGGGGCCGTGATGCCGTTGAAGAAGACGTGCGCGATGCCGTGCTGTTCCAGGAAGGCGTGCAGGGAGGCGACCTGGGTGGCGTAGCGCTGCTCGGCCTCGTCCGGGCAGTCCGCCGTCTTGCGGTACGCCGTGACGAGCCGGTCCAGCGCCCTGATGTCGTAGGCGTGGTGGGGGACGATCTGCCGGTAGTCGCCCGCGACGTGGAACTCGCGCCGGGCGGGGTGCGTCCAGCCCACGACGACGAGCAGCGCCCGCGGCGGCAGGCCCGCCTTCAGCCAGCGCGCGACGAAGTCGATGGACGTCCGTACGACGCGGTCGTTGGAGCCGCTGGGCATCGCGTCGTTGTAGCTGCCGTCGGCGTCGAGCGCGGCGTGCAGCCGCCCCGGCCAGCTGTAGCGCCAGCGGTACTCGTGGTCCTGGCACACCCGCGTGGCCGGATGGTCGGCGAGTTCCGATCCGTAGGTCATGGAGCAGCCATTGGCGTAGACGTACACTCTTTCACCGCCCTCCCGCGCACCTCGACCGCGCACATCAGACCGCGCCGCCGGACCGCGCACATCAGAAAACTGGTACCTGGTACTTCCTGGCGAAGTCCTGGGCGTCCTGCCAGGTGTTGACCAGAGGCCGGCCTCGGATGTTGAGGCTCGTGTTGAGCAGCATCGGGCAGCCGGTGCGCTGGTGGAAGCGTGAAATCACCTCGTGGAGCAGGGGGTTCTGGTCGCGGCGCAGGGTCTGGACGCGGCTGGTGCCGTCCACGTGGCACACCGCCGGGTACGTTCCGGGCTCCCGGCACGCCACCACGTACTGCATGTACGGGGCCTCGGCCACGGGCATCTCGAAGAGCTTGTCGGCGTACTCGGCGAGGACCACGGGGGCGAACGGCCGGTAGCGCTGCCGCTTCTTGATCGCGTTGACCCGGTCCTTGGCGGCCGGGTCCCGCGGGTCCGCGAGCAGGCTGCGGTTGCCGAGGGCTCTCGGGCCGTACTCCGCGCGCCCGTTGGCCAGTCCGGCGACCGTTCCGCCGAGCAGGGCGTCGACGATCCGGGCCGGGTCGCTGTCCCGCCGGATGTCGTGCCCGAGGTAGGGCCCCTCCCACGGGAGGAACTCGCGGGTGTGGGCGGCCAGCGCCCCCGCCGCGGAGCCGGCGTCCCCGGGGTTGGGCGGAATCCAGATGTCGTCGAACAGCCCCATGCCCGCGAGCCGCCCGTTGAAGAGGCAGTTCAGGGCGACGCCGCCGGTGTAGACGAGGTTGCGGGACGGCACGGTCCGCGCGACCCAGCGGAAGAGGCGGGTGAGGAAGGATTCCAGGACGGCCTGGGCGCTGCTCGCCAGGTCGGGCGCGTGGGTGAGTTCCGGGTGCCAGCGCGGGCCGAGCCCCCGGTGCAGGCCGCGCTTCAGCGCGAAGTCCGGCGGTTCTCGCCTGTCCAGCAGCTCGGTTTCGAGGAGTTCGCGGTGGCGGGGGGTTCCGTAGCCCGCCATGCCCATGAGGATGTACTCCTCCTCGTTGGGCTTGAGTCCGGCCCGCTGGGTGAGGGCCGAGTAGAAGAGTCCGAGGCTGTGCGGGTAGCGGACGGAACGCACTTTTCGCAGACGGCGGTCGCGGGCGTGCCAGACGGTCAGCGTGTCCCATTCCCCGATGGCGTCGACCACGACCACCGCGGCGTCGGTGAACGGGGAGGTGAAATACGCGCCGGCGGCGTGCGACTTGTGGTGGGAGACGAAGTGCACCGGTTTTCCGCGGAGCGCCGGAAAGCGTTCCAAATACCGCTTGGGGCTCACCGACAGGGCCGCGGACCAGTTTCGTGCGGATACCTGGCGCAGCCGTTTCAGTAAAGGGTGTTCGTAGTAGACAATTCCCTCGATCTCGTCGGCGTACCGCAGGGCGTCGTCGACCAGCGCGCCGTTGAGAAGGGGGTCGTTCTTCTTTCTGCTGTACCGCTCGCTGTGCGAGGCGAAGACAATACGGCCGTCCCTGAGGACAGCCAGTCCCGCGTCGTGCGCGAGACAACTGACGCCGACCAGCGCCACCTGCAACTCCCCTCGGTGGAGGTTTGCCTCTGGTGTTCCGTACTGGTGTTCCTCAATCGAACTCATGTAGCAGCCAATGAGGCATACATGGGCGTTGCTTCACTCAATTAAGGCACCGCCAGTGGATCAGCACAAGCGACTTTCGGCCATCGGACGGGCCGGGTCCGCCCGGGCGCACCGGGGGCTCAAAGGGGGCTCACCAGGGGCGCAGAAGGGGCGCGGAAAAGGCGCACACGGGGCATGGAGAAGGGCGCGACGGAAGCGCGGCGAGGCGAGCGTCAGGGCTGGGGCGTCAGCCTCGGAAGGCCGGCCCGCCGCCCTCCTCGGCCGCGCGGGCCAGGGCTTTCCCGATGAACACGGACTTGCCCTCGGTGTACGCGGAACGGTCGTCGCGATACCGGGACGCCAGCTCCCGCTTGAGCTCGCCATAGCGCCGCGCGCGGTCCGGATGCGCGCGCAGGAAGTCGCGGAAGGCCACGTGGCGGGCGAGCTCCGGGCTGTCGGCCGCGCACACGTACAGATGGTGCGCCGGCGCTCCTTCGGGGGCGGCGAATGCCTCCCGGCCGGGAATGCCCAAGTCCCCCTCGTGGGTGTATCCCAGGGGCCGCAGGGCCGCGATGGCTTCGGCCGGGTCCGCTCCGGCGGGGATGACCGCGTCCATGTCCACAATGGGTTTGGCCGGCAGGCCGGGAACCGCCGTGCTCCCCACATGCTCGATACGCAGCAGCAGCGGGCCCAGCCCGTCGCGAATTACGGCGGCCAGCCGTCCGAAAATCACCGGCCAGCGCGGGTCGTACTCCACGATCTGCACCGGCTGGGACATACGGACACCTTCCTCGACGGCCCCGCCGACGCGCTCCGGAAATGAATCCGAAGCCGTGCGGGAGCCTTGCGCCACTTAGCTGTTTGTAGTCTACTCCTGCGCAGCGGAGCGCCGTTGTGTTACCACCGGCCTGCCCGCGCCGATTCCCCGGAAAGACGGCGGAGTCCGTTTCCGGGGGAAATCCCCGGGCAGAAATACTCTCGCCGCCGCACAGCCCGCTTCACGAAGGATTCGGAGGAGCATGGTGCAGGCAGAGCGCGTCGCAGTGGTGGGCGGCGGGATATTCGGTTCGACCACGGCGGTCGAGCTGGCCCGGGCGGGATATTCCGTGGTGCTCTTCGAGCAGTCCCCCACGCTGCTGTCGTCGGCGAGCAGGGCCAACCAGCGGCGGCTGCACCGCGGTTACCACTACCCGCGGGGCATGGACACCGTCGCCGCGGTGCTGCGGGCCTTCGGCGCCTTCAAGGCCGAGTACGGCGCGGCCATCCACAACGGCTCCGCGCACTACGTGGCCATCGCCAGGCGGAACAGCCTGGTGACGGCGGAGCGGTACCTCGCCTTCTGCGACAGCGTCGGGCTGCCGTACCGCGAGGAGTACCCGCCGTTCCTGCGGAGGTCCTCGGTCGAACTGTCCGTGCGCATCGCCGAGTCCCACATCGACATCGACGAACTGCGCCGCCTGTGCGCGGCCCGGCTGGCCGCCGCGGGCGTCGAGGTGCGGCTGCGGACCCGGGCGGACCGGCGCGCGCTGCGGGGGTTCGACCACGTGGTGCTGGCCACGTACTCCTCCATCAACGCCATGCACCCCGGACCCGTCTCCGCCATGCCGGAGTACCAGTTCGAGGTCTGCGAGAAGCCGCTGGTGGCGCTTCCCCCCATGTACCTCGGCCACAGTCTGGTCGTCATGGACGGCCCCTTCATGTGCCTGGACCAGGTCGTCGGCACGAGCAACTTCCTGCTGGGCAATGTCGATCACGCCATCCACGCGACGACGGTCGGACCGTATCCGCTCATCCCCGGGCCGCTCATGCGGTACGTGAACGCCGGGCTGGTGCGCCGCCCCCAGGTGACCCGCTTCCCCGACTTCCAGCGCTTCGCCCGCCGGTTCGTGACCGGCTTCGCCGAAGCGGCCCACCTGGGCTCGTACTTCACGGTCCGGGCCGTCCTGCCGCATGTGGAGACCACCGACGACCGCCCGACGCTGGTGCGGCGGCTGGACGAGCGGACCGTCGCACTGTTCGGCGGGAAGATCGCCACGTGTGTGGCCGCCGCCCGCCAGGCGGCCGGCCTGCTGCGGGAGGAGAGCCGGCAGCCGCTGGACCGCGTCCGGTGAACTGCGCGGCGGAGGGCGGCCGTTCGCCCATCCTCCGTACCTCGGCGGGCTATTCGACTCCCGTCCGCTGCTGGACGCCGCGCCACCACTGCCGGCTCTCCGTGTCGCGTACGACCAGGCCGAGCTTGGCCAGTTCCTTCCGCAGTTCCGCGATGTTCTTCTCGTCCTCCTTCTCCAGGGCCGCGGCCCGCGCCTTGAACAGCGCGTTCGCGCCGGGCGGCAGGTCCGGCACGTCCTCCACCCACCGCTTGTACTCGTCGCGGTAGGGGTCTCCGCCAGGCATCCACGGATAGCCGTGGGCCTGGAAGCCCTCCGCGAGCTGCGCGATCGTCGGCAGGTCCGCGCCCTCGTTCTTGCTCTCCACGGCCAGCTCCTCGCCCCGCCTGCCGAGCACCACCAGCCGCTTGCCGTCGGCGAACACCCCGCCGACAGAGGTCCGGGGAACGGTCTGGCTGGCTTCCGGACGCGGCGCAGGGCGAGCAGGATCAGGCCGAGTACGGCGTACAGGGTGAGGATGTCGCCGGGGAAGAGGACGACGGCGTGCACGGCGCCGATCACGAACAGCCCGGTCAGGCGCCGCAGGAAGCGCGGCGCGAAGCGGTCGCCCCGCCGTTCGGCCGAGTCGATCTGGAGCGTGAAGCTTTGACTTCCGCTCCCTGCCCTAAGGGCGTGCAGATCTTTAACTCGTGGCTTTCCGCTCGGTGGTTCGTTGGTCTGGCGTGAGCGGGTTGGAAAGTCAGCGGGCTGTGCTGGCAGC
>NZ_JBFAIV010000033.1:0-96820 GCF_040654875.1 Streptomyces sp. NPDC050610
GGTACGGGAAGCCGGACGCGAGCGAGGAGGAGTTGTGGCGGGCGCTGGAGACGGCGCAGGCCCGCGACTTCGTGGAGCGGATGGAGGAGGGGCTGAACGCGCCGATCGCGCAGGGCGGCTCCAACGTCTCCGGCGGGCAGCGTCAGCGTTTGGCGATCGCGCGGGCGCTGGTGCGCCGTCCGGAGATCTATCTTTTCGACGATTCGTTCTCGGCGCTGGACTACGCGACGGACGCCCGGCTGCGGGCGGCTCTGGCGCGGGATACGGAGCGGGCGACGGTGGTGATCGTCGCGCAGCGGGTGTCCACGATCCGTGACGCCGACCGCATCGTCGTCCTCGACGAAGGCCGCGTCGTAGGGACCGGCACGCACACCGAACTGATGGCCGGCAACGACACCTACCGGGAGATCGTGCTCTCCCAGCTCACCGAGCAGGAGGCAGCGTGAGTACCCCGGAGAAGCGGGAGAAACCGGAGAGCCCGCAGGGACCGGAGAACCCGGAGAACCCGGAGAACCCGGAGAACCCGGAGAACCCGGAGAGCCCGCAGGAGCCGGAGACGACGGACCAGGAAGGCGAGCCCCGCCGGGGGCCGGGCCCCGCGGCGGGTCCGGCGCGCTTCATGGGCGGGCAGCCCACGGAGCGGTCCATGGACTTCCGCGGTTCCAGCCGCCGGCTGCTGGCCTCCCTGCGGCCCGAGCGCGCGATCATCTCGGTCGCCCTGCTGCTCGGCCTCGTGAGCGTCGCGCTGTCCGTACTGGGCCCGAAGATCCTCGGCAAGGCCACCGACCTGATCTTCGCGGGCGTGATCGGCCGGCAGATGCCGGACGGCACGACCAAGGCCGAGGCGGTCGAGCGGGTCCGGCAGCAGGGCAACGGCACCGTCGCCTCCATGCTGAACTCGATGGACTTCACGCCCGGCCGCGGCATCGACTTCGACGCCGTCGGGCAGGTGCTGCTGTGGGTGCTGCTGATCTACGTCGGCGCGGCCGTCTTCGGCTTCATCCAGGCCCGGATAGCCACCACCGTCGTCCAGCGGGCCGTCTTCCGGATGCGCGAGGACGTCGAGCGGAAGCTCTCCAAGCTGCCGCTGAGCTACTTCGACAAGCAGGCGCGCGGCGAGGTCCTCTCCCGCGCCACGAACGACATCGACAACATCCAGACGACCCTCCAACAGACGCTCAGCCAGATCGCCGCCTCGCTGCTGACCATCGTCGGCGTGCTCGCCATGATGTTCTGGATCTCGCCGCTGCTCGCCCTGGTCGCGCTGGTCACCGTGCCGGTCTCGATCGTCGTCGCGACGCGGATCGGCAAGCGCGCGCAGCCGCAGTTCGTCGCGCAGTGGAAGTCGACGGGCAAGCTCAACGCCCATATCGAGGAGATGTACACCGGCCACTCGCTGGTGAAGGTCTTCGGCCGGCAGAGGGAGTCCGCGCAGACGTTCCGCGAGGAGAACGAGGCGCTGTACGCGGCCAGCTTCAAGGCGCAGTTCATCTCGGGGATCATCCAGCCCGCGATGATGTTCATCGGCAACCTCAACTACGTGCTGGTGGCCGTCGTCGGCGGGCTGCGGGTGGCGAGCGGCTCGCTGTCGATCGGCGACGTCCAGGCGTTCGTGCAGTACTCGCGCCAGTTCAGCCAGCCGCTGACGCAGGTCGCCTCGATGGCCAACCTGGTGCAGTCCGGCGTCGCCTCCGCCGAGCGGGTCTTCGAACTGCTCGACGCCGAGGAGCAGACCCCGGACGCCGCCGAGCCGCTGCGCCCGGAGCACGTACGCGGGCAGGTCGCCTTCGAGGACGTCTCCTTCCGGTACGAGAAGGACCGGCCGCTCATCGACGGCCTGTCGCTGACGGTCCGGCCCGGCCAGACCGTGGCCATCGTCGGGCCGACGGGCGCCGGCAAGACGACCATGGTCAACCTGCTGATGCGGTTCTACGAGGTGAACGGCGGCCGCATCACGCTGGACGGCGTCGACATCGCCCGCATGTCCCGCGAGGAGCTGCGTTCCAACATCGGCATGGTGCTCCAGGACACCTGGCTGTTCGGCGGCACCATCGCGGAGAACATCGCGTACGGGGCCGAGTCCGCCTCGATGGACAAGATCGTGGAGGCGGCCAAGGCCACGCACGTCGACCGGTTCGTACGGACGCTGCCGGACGGCTACGACACGGTGATCGACGAGGAGGGCTCGAACGTCAGCGTCGGCGAGAAGCAGCTCATCACCATCGCGCGGGCGTTCCTGGCCGAACCGGCGATCCTCGTCCTCGACGAGGCCACCAGCTCGGTCGACACCCGCACCGAGGTGCTGATCCAGCACGCCATGGCGCAGCTGCGCTCGGGCCGTACGAGCTTCGTGATCGCGCACCGGCTCTCCACCATCCGCGACGCGGACCTCATCCTCGTCATGGAGTCCGGCAACATCGTGGAACAGGGCACCCACGACTCGCTGCTGGCGGCGGACGGCGCGTACGCCCGTCTTTACACCGCCCAGTTCGCGGAGCCGGTCGTCGAGGTCGAGGCGGGCTGAGGGCAGCTCTGCCGTAGGGCTGCTGTACAGCCGCTGTAGGGCTGTTGTACAGCCGCTGTACGGCTGTTGTGCGGCCCGAAGAAGTGGCGGCACGTCCGTGCGCGGAAGCATTGTGACGGTTTGCTTTCACGTATTGCGGATCTGGTCTGAACCTATTGACGCACGCTCGCCATGATCGGTAGATTCTCCAGCGTCACAACGCGACGGCGGACAGAAACCCGCAAAGCGTGGCTCGATCGCATCCAAAGAATTCAGCACACTCGGATCACGGGGGTTTCAGTGTCGCAGATTCCAAGCACGATCTTGAAAAGAGCCATTTCCGCCGTGCGCGTCTGTAGCGACTGACGCCGCACTGCCGCACTGCCGCAGAGCGCTCGCGCCTCCCCGCGCCGGCCTGCGTGAACTTCCCGCCGAACCGTCGGAGCCAGGCGTGCCAGGCTTCCGGTAGGCATCTCCGCCATCCCCGGGCGATTCGCCCGCGGGGCGTAAAACGGTGTGCTCGCACTTTCCCGTCAGCGTCGACGTCCGGAAAGTGCTTCTGTCACGGACAGCTGTCGAAGCGATGTCCGAACCGCTGTCCGAACCGCTGTCATCCATTTGTCGTCCGGTAATTCCCGGGCGTCTTCGCGTGGTGCATTCGGCCTGCCCCCGCGCTATTCGTCGCGCTCTTTTGCGTGCCATTTTCCGCATGTCATCGGTAAATCCCTGAACGTTACATCGGCTCCATCGGGTTCACGTTAAACGAAAGGGTCCTCATGACAGTGAACGCTGATCTCACGCTGGCCCAGAAGTTCGATATGGATGGGTTTGTCGGTACCGGCCGACTGCTCTCCGCATCGGAGGTAGACACCTACCGGGAGATCTACGACCGCTTCCTGGCCGGTGAGATCGAGAGCGGCGACAAGCGCTCCGACCTCGGGTCCCACGTGCCGCGCCGGGACGGGGTGGCGGAGAACATCACCCAGATCATGTGGCCGTGCGCCCTCTACAAGCCGCTGCTGGACATGCCCCTGCACGACCGGGCCCTGGCCGCCGCCAAGGCGCTGATCGGCGAAGACGCCGTCCTCGACTTCGACATGCTGATCCACAAGGCCCCGCGCACCCACGTGCCGACGCCCTGGCACCAGGACGCGGCCTACTGGATCGACCTGCCCGACAAGCGGGCCGTGTCCATCTGGGTGGCGCTGGACGACGCCGTCCTCGACAACGGCTGCATGTGGTACGTCCAGGGCTCCCACCAGCAGCCGCTGCGCCCGCACTACCCGACCGGCGACGGCAAGAACATCCAGTGCGACAGCTCCGAGGACGAGCCCGGCGCGACCGCCGTGCCGGTCGCGGCGGGCGAGGGCATCGCCCACTCGGGCACCACGCTGCACTACTCCCGCGGCAACGCCACGGACGCCGTCCGCCGCGCCTACATCCTCAACTTCCGCCCCGCCGAGATGCTCCGGCTCGAACGGGAGCGCGGCTACGACGTGGGCCTCACGGACAACGTGCGGCTGGTCCGCAATCCGAGCGCGGGCGAGCAAGACGGCGGTGGCCGGCGGTGAATCACCCCGATCCCCACCTGGCCGGCATCATCGTGGTGAACGAGAGATATTTCCCCGACGACGAGCAGGTTCCGGCTCACGTCGGCGCGACGTCCTTCGCCCGCTCCGTACTGCGCTGCCTGCAACGGGCCGGCCTCTCCGCCGGGGCCATCCTCTACAAGCGGGACGAGGAACTGGACGAGCCCTGGGTGCACTTGGAACGCCGGTCCGGCGTCCTGTGCGCGATCCTCCGGTTCAATTTCGACATGCGCGACAGCGCGGTGGGCGACGCCATCGCCGGGGCCGCCAACCGCCTGCTGGCCGAACAGGACATCGACGGCCCGTCGATGCTCTACTACCAGACGGACGCGCTACTGGGCTTCCACCCAGAGGAATTCGCGTGCTGCGTCACCCACCACGGGCCGTTCGTCTACGACTTCATCGGAACATTCCCCGCCGTCGCCACCGGCTGGGCGTTCGGCGACGCCGACAAGGCGCTGCATCTGCTGAAGTACCAGGAACTGGGCCTCGACAAGGTGCGGTCCAGCGACCGGATGTTCGTACTCCAGCACTCGCATCTGCAACGCCGCCACCTGGTCAGCCGGGGCGTCGACGAGCGGCGCATCCTCGCGGTGCGCCCGCCCATCCCGCTGCTGGACGCGACCGAGCACCTGGCGGACGAGGCGCTGCGGGACTTCGTCGACGACGCCGAGCTGCTCGTGTTCACCGCCGTCGCGCGACTGGACTACTTCAAGAACATCGAACTCCTCGTCGACGCCGGGGTACGGGCGCGCGACCGCGGCATCCCGGTGCGCATCCTCGTCATCGGCGACGACCGCGACGACGACACCGCGCGGGAGCTGCTGCGGGCCCGGGTGCCGGCCGGGCACCGCGCGGACTTCCTGGCCGCCGGAAGGCTCTCCAAGCCCCAACTCCACGCCCTGTTCCGCCGGGTGAAGGAGAACGGCGTGTTCGTCTGCCCCTCGCGGTACGAAACCCTGGGCATCACCCCGCTGGAGGCCGCGCTCTCCGGCGTCTGCACCCTCATGACCGATTCGGACACGGTCGAGGCGCGCAGGTTCTTCCCCGCGGCCCACCGGTTCGCGCCCAGCAGGGACGGCCTGGCCGATGCGATCGAGCGGATGCACACCAGCCACCTGGGGATCGAGCAGCTGGGCAAGGAGCTCCAGGTCGGCATCTCGGCCGAGGTGTCGGAGGAGAACTTCGAGCGGGACGCGCTCAGGGCGTGGGGCCACTTCTCGCGCGCGGCGCGGCGGCTCGCCGTCCGGCCCGTGGCGGACCAGGCGTCCTGAGAGCCGCCGCGGAACCGGAACGTCCGGTCCGGCGCGGCGGCCCCTGCGGGCGGCGGCCGGTCAGCTCGGCTCGAACCAGTCGGTCATGGCCCGGTACTCCGCGGCCGGCCCGTCGTCCGGCGCGGTCCAGATGGCCGTGGCGTGCCGCTCCTCCCAGTCCAGGTGCCGGGCGTTCACGGCGTCGACGAAGTCCGCGGCCAGCCGGGCCGCTTCGTAGAGGTCCTGGTCGGTGCTCTGCCCGCTGGCGCCGACGATCTGACCGCGCACCTCCGCCGAGTGCCCGTACCGGAAACCGCCGGCGCCGAGCAGATGGGGATTCACATGGACGGCCTCGCCGTTGTTGCGGCCCAGCCGCCGGTGGGCGCCGGCCTTGGCCGCCGCGTTCGGCAGGAAGGAGCGGCCCTGGTCGCCGATGGTGATCACCCCGAGGACCGCCTCCTCATTGGGCGTCCAGGGGCCCGCGGTGGCGTCCATCAGGACGAAGCCCATCGCGGCCCGGGGGTAGGCGCCGCGCGGCGCGTGCTCGTCGTCGGCGGTGTGCTGGCGGCCGATGCTCGCGGCCCGGAGCAGCCCCACTTCCAGCAGTACGGCGTCGAGCCCGGCCTCGTCGAGCGCGTAGCTGTACGGGTTCCGGCGGTGTGCCGCCTGGACCTTCAGCCCTTCGGACGAGACGGCTGAGGCACCGGTCATACCAACCTCCAAGACGGAATGCGGAGTTGAGGACGGACTGATGCGATCACGGGCGGCCGACGACCGCCTATGACCGAGATCACTTATCCCGCGCACCCGCCGCCCACGCGTCTCCGGGACGCGACGCCGCCGCGCACCGAACTCCAGCAACGAGAAGCAACGAGAAGCACCGAACTCCAGGAACAAGAAAGGGAATCGACATGACACGCATGACACAGGGCATTCCGGCGAAGGTCGCCGAGCGGCTCGCCGACCACGCCGCGCTCTCCGTCGACCAGGGCGCCCGTGACATCAGCGCCACGTCCTGGGAGCTGAGCGAGCCCTACGTAGCCGAGGCCGTCAAGCGCCTGGAGCGGCTCGCGGCGGACGACGCGCGGACGACCGCGGCGTACGCGCGGCTGTGCGGCGAGCCGATGAGCCCGGCCGTGCACGCCGAGCTGACCGCCGCGCTCACCGCGCTGCTCGCGCCCCGCCCCGAGGACACCGCCGAGCTCGGCGCCTGGCTGGACGAGACCGAGCAGCGGACCGACATGGGGTACCACGTCGGCGCCGCCTACACGCCGGACGCCGCGCCCGCGCCGCTGGCCAAGGTCCGCGAGTGGGGGGACGCCCGCACCGGCGGCCGGCCGGCCCCCGGCGGGCACGAGCTGCTGGTGGTGGTGCCGTTCCGGGACGGCGACGCGGGCCGCCGGACGCGCAACCTGCTCTCGTGCCTGCTGGCCCTCGGCGATCAGACGCTGGACGCCGACCGGTACGCGGTGACCGTGGTCGAGGCCGACGACCGGCCGCGCTGGCGGGACGTGATCGCCCCGCACGCCAACCACTACGTGCACGCCCCCAACGGCGGGCTCTTCAACAAGTCCTGGACGATGAACGTCGGCGTGACCAACACCCCCGGCGATCCCCGCTACGTCTGCATGCTCGACGCGGACGTCCTGCTCGACCGGGACTTCCTGGAGCGCAACCTGGAGCGCATCGCGACCGGCGAGCACGCCGCCCACCTGCCGTACCACCGGGGCGGTCTGCTCGCCCTCGACGACCACTCCAGCGACCGGGCGCTCCTGCGCCGCCTCGGCGAGGGCCACGCGTCGCCCGACCCGCGGGAGCTGCGCGGCCAGCTGCTGCTGGCGGCCCCGGGCGCCAGCGTCTGGGCGGACGCCGGGCTCTACCACCGCATCGGCGGCTTCGACGAGCGGTTCGCCGGGTGGGGCGGCGAGGACGACGACTTCGTGGAGCGGCTGAGCCGGCACGGCGACTTCGTCCGCTTCGACGACACGGTGATGCACCTGAACCACCCGCGGCCCGTGATGCGCGTCGAGGGCCGTGCCTTCAACGCCCATGTGGAGATGGGGACTTGGGACGGCTCGGAGGGCTACGGGCTGATCGACGCCTACGCCGCTGTCTGACGGCGCCCCGCCGGCCTGCACACCCCAGGGGTCTCTTCGGGCCTCGCCAGCTGATCTGTTTGGAGTGCGAACAATGCGCATCATGTCGACCGGACACGCGGGACTGTTGGTGGAGACGGAAGCGGGCAGCGTCCTGTGCGACCCCTGGTTCAACCCCGCCTACTACGGGTCCTGGTTCCCCTTCCCCGACAACTCGGGGCTGGACCCGTCCGTACTCGGCCGGGCCGATTACCTCTACGTGTCCCATCTGCACCGGGACCATTTCGACCCGGAGTGGCTGCGCCGCCATATGTCGAAGCGGGCGACGGTGCTGCTGCCCGACTACCCCGTGCCCGACCTGCGCGACGCGCTGGAGGACCTCGGCTTCAGATCCTTCGTCCAGACCCGGGACAACGAGGTCACGGAGGTGGACGGCGCGCTGCGCGTCCTGATCAGCACGGTCACCAGCCCGGCGGACGGGGAGATCGGGGACTCCTCCATCGCGCTGGACGACGGCACGGTGCGGATCTTCAACCAGAACGACGCGCGGCCCGTGGAGAACGGGCCGATCGAGGCGTTCGGCCCGCTCGCCGGGCACTTCCTCCAGTACTCCGGCGCGATCTGGTTCCCGATGGTCTACGAGTTCCCGGAACGGATGAAATCCACGCTGGGCAGGCGCAAACGCAGAAACGGAATGGAGCGCGCGCTCCGCTACATCAACCACTACGACGCCGCGCACGTCTTCCCGTTCGCCGGCCCGCCGTGCTTCCTGGACGACGACCTGTTCCACATGAACGACTTCGAGAACACCGACGACAACACCTTCCCCGACCAGATGGCGTTCCTGGAATTCCTGTCGGAGCAGGGACAGCGCAACGGACACCTCTTCTTGCCCGGGACCGTCGTCGAGCTGGGGCGCGACGGCGCGTGCGCCATCGAGCAGCTGCCGCAGGACGTCATCGACGACATCTACCTGGACCGCAAGGGCTATCTGGAGCGCTACCAGGAACGGTCGCGGCCCCAGCTCACCGCGGAGCGGGCCTCCTGGCCCGGGGACACCAGCGACCTGTTCGCCCAGCTCACCGACTGGGTGGAGCCGCTGCTGAGCCGCGCGGACCACATCTGCACCGGGGTCAACGGCCGGGTGCTCTTCGAGATCCTCCCCGACGGCGACGGCGACGGCGACGGCGACGGCGACGGCGGCCCGGAGGCGGATTCTGAGGAGCGTTCGGATTCGGAATCGGAGCACATCGTCTTCGACTTCCTGGACCGGCGGGTGAAGCGCTGGGCGGGGGAGGAGTGCCGCTATACGTTCCGCATTCCCCGCCCCCTCGCCGAGGACCTGGTGCGCCGCCGGGAACAGGACTGGGTGAACCACCTGTTCCTCTCCTGCCGCTTCGCCGCGAACCGCAAAGGCACGTACAACGAATACATCTTCAGCTTCCTCCAGGCGATGTCCCCGCAGCGGCTGGAATACATGGAGCGGTACTACGCGGAACGGGACGGCATGGGAAGTCTGGCCCGCGCCGGGGAGTACGTGGTCCAGCGGCAGTGCCCGCACCTCGGCGCAGACCTGGAGCGCTTCGGCGTCGTCAAGGACGGCGTCCTCACCTGCCAACTGCACGGCTGGGAATTCGACTTGGCCACCGGAACCTGCCTGACCAGCGATGACCGCAAGCTCTTCAGTGAGTACGATCCTGCTCGGGCCGGGGGCGACCTGCCCTCGATACCCGTACTCGACCAGCCCGCGGCCGACGACAGGAGCAACGTGTGATCTCCCGGGAACGGCTGGCGATATCCGGGCTGTTCGCCGTCCACGGTGCGGTGACGGGCAGTCTGGCGTCCCGCATACCGGCGCTCGCCAAGGAGCTGGACGTCTCGCCGGGCCCGCTGGGCCTGGCCCTGCTGATGCAGGCGGTGGGCGGACTGCTGACGATGCCCTTCGCGGGGCGGCTGGTGTACCGGCTCGGCGGCCGGCGCGGCGCGCGGCTGCTGGTCATGCTCTGGTGCGCCGCGCTGGCGCTGCCCGCGCTCGCCCCCGGGCTCGCCGCGCTGAGCGTGGCCTTCCTGCTCTTCGGGATGGCCGCGGGCGTCTCCGATGTGGCGATCAACGCGCAGGGTGCGCGGGTCGAGGGGCGGCTGCGCAAGTCGATCATGTCCAGTCTGCACGGGCTGTGGAGCCTGGGCAGCTTCCTCGGCGCGGGCATCGGCGCGCTGATGGCCGGCGTCCAGGTGGACTACCGGACGCACCTGCTGGTCATCGCCGCAGTCCTGGCGGTGCTCGCGCCGGTGCTGGGCGGCGGACTGCCGGCCGACACCACCGCGGAGGGCGCGGCCAAGGCGCCCGCGCCGCCGAGGTTCTCGCTGCCCACGGGCGTGGTGCTGCTGCTGGGGCTGCTGGCCTTCTGCTCCGCCTTCGCCGAGGGCTCGGCGGTCAACTGGTCGGCCATCTACCTGGACAAGGTCACCGGCGCGGGCGACGCGGTCGCCGCCGCCGCGTACACGATGTTCGCCTGCACCATGTCGGCGATGCGGCTGAGCGGGGACCTGATCGTGGGCAGGTTCGGCCCGGTCCGCACGGTCCGGGTCGGCGGCACCGTCTCCGCGTGCGGCGGAGCGCTGATCGTCTTCGCCGACAGCCCTCTGATGGCCTATCCGGGCTTCGCGATGCTGGGCCTGGGGATCGCCGTGGTCGTGCCGCTCGCGTTCTCGGCGGCCAGCAGGACCGGGCAGAACCCCGGGCAGGCCATCGCGGGCGTGGCCACGGTGTCGTACGGGTCGAGCCTGGCGGCGCCCGCGATCGTCGGCGGCATCGCCGACGCCGTGAACCTCCGGGCCGCCTTCGCGCTCATCACCGTGCTCGTCGCGTGCATCGCCGTGGGCGCGGGGCTGATGCGCACCGCGGCGGTGGACTGGTCGGCGGAGCCCGACCTGGGCCTGGACCTGGACGTACAGGCCGGGGAGAAGGCGTGAGCGGCGCCCCGGCGGCATTGGACGGGCCGTGGCGGTCCGCGGGCTGAGGCTGCGCCCGAGGGCCGTGGCGGTTCGCGGACTGATAGGTCTCCCGAGGGCCGTGGCCAGGGGCGTGACCTGCCCGCCCCTCACGCGTGCTCGGTGATCCACCCCGCGATGCGGCCCAGCAGCTCGGTGCTCGCCGCGTTCTCCGCGTGGCCGAAGCCCGGTTCGATCCACAGGTCCGTGCTGGCCGGGTCCGCCGCCGCGGCCAGCATGCGGGGGTGGTCCAGCGGGAAGTACGGGTCCAGGTCGCCGTGGACGATCAGCAGCGGCGTCGGCGCGATCATCGGGGCCGCGGCCACGGGGGAGAGCGGCACGGGGTTCCAGTCCTCGGAGTGGATACGGGTGCGCAGCCCGTACCGTGACACGAGCCGGCCCGCGGGCCGCGTCACCACCCAGTGCAGCCGCCGCATCGGCGCGGTGCCGCGGTAGAACCAGCGGGCCGGGGCGCTCACCGCGACCGCCATGTCGGTCCGCGCATCCGTGCGCCCCTCGCGCTCCGGTTCGTACAGGGCGGCGTGCCGCAGGACCACCGATCCGCCCATCGAGAAGCCGACGGTCGCCACGCGCCGGTACCCGAGCGCCCGCGCCCAGCGGACCGCTGCCGCCAGGTCCAGCACTTCCCGGTCGCCGACCGTGGACCGGCCGCCCGAACCGCCGTGGCCCCGGAACGAGAACGTGACCACGGACGCGACCTGTGTGAACGCGGACGCGGCGCGCCGCAGCGCGGGTCGTTCCAGCGCGCCCGTGAAGCCGTGCGCGATCACCACGGCCAGTTCCTTCGCCGGGCCCGCTCCGGGCTCGTACGCGGCCTCTAGCCGGACTCCGTCGGTTGTCAACAGCGCGACGTGCCGAACACTCGAAGTGATCGATGGAACACAAGACTGTGCAAAATCGCTCGGGGCCTCCGAAGTCATGTGGGCTATTCTGCTGGGCAGGAGGATCCGGGCAACGTAGCCCCCGGGTCCTTTTGTGCTTTCGACCATGCGAAGCGTGGATGAACGCACGGGACCGCACCACCGTAAAGAGCAGTGCCGCATACTCCCCCGGCCGAGGCCGGCAGGTACCCCCTCGCAGGGACCTAGGAGGAACCGACGTAATGGGCAAACGACGCGTGCAGGACCGTCCGGAGACCAGGGCAGGTGGCAGCCGGTGAGCTCGCTACTGCTCCTGACCAACGCACTTCAGCCGTCGACGGAGGTGCTTCCCGCGCTGGGCCTGCTGCTGCACAGCGTCCGGGTCGCCCCCGCCGAGGGACCGGCCCTCGTGGACACCCCCGGCGCCGACGCCATACTGATCGACGGCCGCCGCGACCTCCCGCATGTGCGCAGCCTCTGTCAGCTGCTGCGCTCCACCGGGCCGGGCTGTCCGCTGATCCTCGTGGTGACCGAGGGCGGGCTCGCCGCCGTCACCGCCGACTGGGGCGTCGACGACGTCCTCCTCGACACCGCGGGGCCGGCCGAGGTCGAGGCCCGGCTGCGGCTCGCGACGGGCCGCCGGCAGATCACCGGTGACGACAGCCCGATGGAGATCCGCAACGGCGACCTGTCGGTCGACGAGGCGACGTACAGCGCGAAGCTCAAGGGCCGGGTCCTGGACCTGACCTTCAAGGAGTTCGAGCTGATCAAGTACCTCGCACAGCACCCCGGCCGGGTCTTCACCCGCGCCCAGCTGCTCCAGGAGGTGTGGGGCTACGACTACTTCGGCGGCACCCGCACCGTCGACGTGCACGTACGGCGGCTGCGGGCCAAGCTCGGCCCCGAGCACGAGTCCCTGATCGGGACCGTGCGCAACGTCGGCTACCGCTTCGTCGTGCCGGAGAAGGTCGAGCGGGCCGCCGCCGAGGAGGCCGCGAAGGCCAAGGCCGACGCCCGGGCGCGCACGGACGCGGAGCAGCGGGCCGAGCGCCCCGAGCCGGTGAGCCAGGCCAAGCGGTGAGTCAGGCCGACCGGTGAACCGGGCCGACCGGTGAACCGGGCCAAGCGGTGAACCGCTCGGCGGCCGGGCGCCGACGGCCGTGCGGGGCACGGCCGGACGGGGCCGCGGGGGCGGGCCCGCACCCCGGCCGCCGGGCGGCGGGCCCGTCCGTTTAGCCGCGTAGACTGCCGCGCGTGGCCAAGGTGACGCGGGACGATGTGGCGCGGCTGGCGGGGACTTCGACCGCGGTCGTCAGCTATGTCATCAACAACGGACCAAGGCCGGTCGCCCCGGCCACTCGGGAGCGGGTACTCGCGGCGATCAAGGAGCTCGGCTACCGGCCGGACCGGGTCGCGCAGGCGATGGCCTCCCGGCGCACGGACCTCATAGGGCTGATCGTGCCGGACGCCCGCCAGCCGTTCTTCGCGGAGATGGCGCACGCCGTCGAGCAGGCCGCGGCCGAGCGCGGGAAGATGGTGCTCGTCGGCAACTCCGACTACCTCGACGAGCGCGAAGTGCACTACCTGCGCGCGTTCCTGGGGATGCGGGTGTCCGGTCTGATCCTCATCAGCCAGGGCCCGAGCGAGCACGCCGCGGCGGAGATCGACGCCTGGGAGGCGCGGGTGGTGCTGATGCACCGCCGCCCGGACGCCATCGACGACGTGGCCGTCGTCACCGACGACGTCGGCGGGGCGCAGCTCGCCACCCGGCACCTGCTGGAGCACGGCCACCCGTACGTGGCGTGCCTCGGCGGCACCGAGAAGACCCCGACGATCGGCGACCCGGTCACCGACCACGTCGAGGGGTGGCGGCGGGCCATGCGCGAGGCCGGCCTCCCGCTGGAGGGCCGGCTCTTCCAGGCCCCGTACAACCGCTACGACGCCTACATCGTGGCGCTGGAGCTGCTCGCCGGCCCGGACCGGCCGCCCGCCATCGTGTGCGCGACCGACGACCAGGCCATCGGCGTGCTGCGGGCCGCCCGCGAGCTGCGCATCGACGTGCCGGGGGAGCTGGCCGTGGCGGGGTTCGACGATGTGAAGGAGGCCGCGCTGACGGACCCGCCGCTGACGACGGTCTCCTCGGACCGTACGGCCATGGCGCGGGCCGCCGTGGACCTGGTGCTGGACGAGGGGCTGCGGGTGGCCGGGTCGCGGCGGGAGCGGCTCAAGCAGTTCCCGTCGGCGCTGGTGGTGCGCCGCTCCTGCGGGTGCGCGGCCTGAGCGGAGCCCGCGCCGCTGGTTCCCGATCCTTATTTCGGGCATACCTACTTCTGCCGGGCTTCTCAGCAAGCCCTCAGAGAGTTCTCATTATCCGAGAGCAAAGTCTTACTCATGACCGAAAGCCACCGCCCCAGCGGTTCCCAGGACCCCTATCAGCAGCAGCCTTCCGGTTACCCCGACCCGCCGGCGCACGCGCCGGACCAGCCTGAGCAGGCCCCACAGCCTCCGTACCCCGGGGCCTCCCCGCAGTACGGGCAGCACGGGCAGCCGATCACCACGGCGACCGGTGTGACCGTGTGGCCCGCCGGAGGCAGCGGCGGCAGCGGTGAAGGCGGCGGCCCTGGTGGTTCCGGCGGCGCCGGGTTCTACGGCGACGGCTCTCCGGTCGCGGGCGCCGCGCCGGCCCCCGTCCGGCACGGCGCCCGCAAGAAGACCGTCGGTCTGCTCACCGCCGTGGCCCTGGCCGCGGCGGTGATCGGCGGCGGCACGGCCGCGCTGGTCAGCGGGGCCACGAACAACTCCGCGAACTCCAGCGCCTCCATGCCCGTGTCGAACGCGGCCACCAAGAGCAGCGGCGTCTCCGCCGTCGCCAAGGCCGTCTCCCCGAGCATCGTGGAGGTCCAGGCCACCACCTCCTCCGGGCAGTCCACCGGCTCCGGCGTGGTGATCACGGCGAGCGGCGAGATCGTCACCAACAACCACGTCGTCTCCGGCGCGGACACCGTGAAGGTCAAGACCAGCGACGGCGTCACCCGGACGGCCGACGTCGTCGGCACCGATCCCGACAAGGACCTCGCGCTCCTCAAGACGCGGGACACCAAGAACCTCAAGCCCGCCTCGCTCGGCGACTCCAGCAAGGTGCAGGTCGGTGACGACGTCGTCGCCATCGGCTCGCCGGAGGGGCTGACCGGCACGGTGACCAGCGGCATCGTCTCCGCCCTCAACCGCGACGTGACCGTCGCCAAGGAACCGGGCAAGGGCCAGGAGCAGGGGCAGGGACCGGGGCAGCAGGGTCCCGGCGGTGGCGGTGGCGGCGGGGGCGGCGGTGGCGGTGGCGAGCGGCCGTGGCCGTTCGAGTTCGGCGGTGAGCAGTACAACGGCGACACCGGCTCCTCGAAGACGACCTACAAGGCCATACAGACCGACGCCTCGCTCAACCCCGGCAACTCCGGCGGCGCGCTCATCAACATGAACGGCCAGATCATCGGCATCAACTCGGCCATGTACCCCACCGGTTCGTCCGGCAGCGAATCCGGCTCCGCCGGCCTCGGCTTCTCGATCCCCATCAACACCGTCAAGGCGGACCTCGCCAAGCTGCGCAGCGGCGGCAGCAGCTGACACCGGCATCGCGGACCACGTGCGACGCTTGCGAACGTCCAGTGAGCCCGCCCTCGTCCCACCGTGAGGTAACCCGATGACCCCCGCCGAACACGGCGACCAGCCCGCCCGCATCCTGATCGTCGACGACGAGCCGGCCGTCCGCGAAGCGCTCCGGCGCAGCCTCGCCTTCGAGGGATACGGCACCGAGCTGGCCGTGGACGGCCTCGACGCCGTCGAGAAGGTCGCCGGCTACGACCCCGAGCTGATCGTCCTCGACGTCCTCATGCCCCGCATGGACGGGCTGACCGCCGCCCGGCGGCTGCGCGCCAACAAGGTCACCGTGCCGATCCTGATGCTGACCGCCCGCGACACCGTCGGCGACCGCGTCACCGGCCTCGACGCCGGCGCCGACGACTACCTGGTCAAACCCTTCGAACTGGACGAACTGCTGGCCCGCATCCGCGCCCTGCTGCGCCGCAGCTCGTACGCCGCCGCGGCCGACGCCGGACACGGCGAGGAGGACGTGCTCGCCTTCGGCGACCTGCGCATGAACCCGGCCACCCGCGAAGTGGTCCGCGGCTCCCGGCACGTGGAGCTGACCCGCACGGAGTTCACGCTGCTGGAGATGTTCCTCGCCCACCCCCGCCAGGTCCTCACCCGCGAGCAGATCCTCAAGGCCGTCTGGGGCTTCGACTTCGAACCGTCCTCCAACTCCCTCGACGTCTACGTGATGTACCTGCGCCGCAAGACGGAGGCCGGCGGCGAGCCGCGGCTCGTGCACACCGTGCGCGGCGTGGGGTACGTGCTCCGGTCCGACGGCGGCGCCGAATGAGCTCACCGGTGGCGCGCCGGTTCAACCGGCTGCCATTGCGCTCGCGGCTGGCCATCCTGACGGCGGCGGCGGTGGCGGTGGCGGTGGCGGCGTCGGCGTTCGCGTGCTGGTTTTTGACCCGCAGCCAGCTGCGCGATGAGCTGGACAGCTCGCTGCAGAACACCACCGTCGAGGGCGGCTATATCCAGGACACCGTGATCAACTGTCGCTCCGGACAGTCCACGAGCAATGACAAAGCGCCCCCGACGGTGGCCCCTATGCAGGTGGTCCAGCCCGACGGAACCCGCTGCGTCGGGCGGTGGTCCCAGCCCGTGAAGGTGGAGACGGCGGACACCGCGGTCGCGCAGGGGCTGGAGCGGAGCGCCCTGCACGACGGCACCACCGACAAGGGCGAGCCCGTCCGGGTGCTGACGCGGAACTTCGCCGTCGGCGACGCCCGGGTCACCGTCTCCATCGCCCGGCCGCTCAGCGAGATCGACGGGGCGCTCAGCCGACTGGTCCTGCTCCTCGTCGCCGTCGCCGGGGTCGGCGTCGTCGGCGCGGCGACCGCCGGGCTGTGGGTCGCGCGCTCCGGGCTGCGCCCCGTGGACCAGCTGACCGGCGCCGTCGAGCACATCGCCCGCACCGAGGACCTGGCCGTACGCATCCCCGTCGAGGGCGAGGACGAGATCGCCCGGCTCTCCCGCTCCTTCAACTCCATGACCGCCGCCCTCGCCTCCTCGCGCGACCGGCAGCAGCAGCTGATCGCCGACGCGGGGCACGAACTGCGCACCCCGCTCACCTCGCTGCGCACCAACATCGACCTGCTCGCCCGCAGCGAGGACACCGGCCGGGCGATCCCGCCCGAGGACCGCAAGGAGCTGCTGGCCAGCGTGAAGGCGCAGATGACGGAGTTGGCCGAGCTGATCGGCGACCTCCAGGAGCTGTCCCGCCCGGAGGCCGCGCCGGGCAGCGGGCCGATGCAGATCGTCGCGTTGCACGAGAGCGCGGAACGCGCGGTGCGGCGGGCCCGGCTGCGCGGCACCGGGCTGACGATCAACGCGGAGCTGGAGCCCTGGTTCGTACGGGCCGAACCGACCGCGCTGGAGCGGGCGCTGGTGAACCTGCTGGACAACGCGGTGAAGTTCAGCCCGGCGGGCGGCGTCGTGGACGTCGCGCTGCACAAGGGCGAGCTGACCGTACGGGACCGGGGACCGGGCATCCCGGCCGACGACCTGCCGCATGTCTTCGAGCGGTTCTGGCGCTCGCCGTCCGCCCGCAGCCTGCCCGGCAGCGGGCTGGGCCTGTCGATCGTGGCCCGTACCGTCCAGCAGGCGGGCGGCGAGGTGGCGCTGCGCGGGGCGGAGGGCGGCGGGACGGTGGCGGCGCTGCGCATTCCGGGGGCGCCCACGGAGCCGCCCGCCCTGTAGCGGGCGGGGTCTCGCGCGGCTACTTCTTCGTGTCGCCGAACGGCAGGTCCGAGCCCACCAGGTCGGCCCGGATGCCGTCCTGTTCGACCTTGACGTTCCGCAGGTGCAGGTCCTTCGCCTCCTTGGGGAGCTTGAAGGCGAGGGACAGCCGGTCCGAGAGCTCGGGCGGCTTGAGGCTCATCACCCCGGAGATCAGCTTCGGGTCGATGCCGACCTTCTCCAGCAGCCAGGGGTGGTCCACGACCACGTCCACCAGGTTGACCTTCATCAGCTTGTCGACGAAGCGCGGCGCCCCGGTCAGCTTGTGCAGCCGGTCCTGGTCGTGCAGCGCGGCCTTGACCGTGCCGCGCGGCACGCCGAGCCGGTCGACGACGGCGGGCACCGACAGCATCGCCTTCGCGCGCGCTGCGTCCCGGCTGATCCGGTCGGCCAGTTCCCGGTGCAGGCGGAGGCCCTCGTGCTTGCCGGGCCGGTACGTGGCCACGCCGGGCAGGTCGAGGAGCATGCCGTCGACGTCGGTGGAGACGCCGCGGTCGCCCTGGCGCCGGATGTGCGCCCGGGCCTCGACGCGCAGTTCCTGTCCGGCGACGTCCAGCTTGCCGTCGGCGCGGATGGAGTTGTCCCCGTGGTCGCTGAATTTCACCTGGGACGCGCCGAGTTCGCGGTTCATGTCCTCGAAGGTCAGGAGGACGTCGCCGTCCATGTTCCCGATGACCGCGCCGCGTATGGACGTCGGCAGGTCGCCGGTGATCCGTACGTCCTTGGCGGCCGCCCGTACCTTCGCGAGCGAGACGCGGTCGGCGGCGACGTCCGGGATCGTGACGTCCACTTCTTCGAGGCGCTTGTCGAAGACCTGGGTGAGGAACGGGAAGCCCTTGATGTCCACCTCGGGCGCGGTCGCCAGGTGCAGCTGCTGCTGGAGCTTGTGCTGGGCCTGCTTCTCCGCGTACATGGCCGCGCAGCGGTCGGCGAGCAGGGCGAAGGCGATGCAGAAGACGGCGGTGAACAGCAGCTTCACGGTGATCGGGATGGCGGCGAACCGCCTCCGGCCGCGGCCGCCGCGCCGGTGCACGGGCGGCGACCAGTCGTCGTCGGGGTCTTCGTCGTTCTCGTACCGCAGGCCGAGGCGGAGCGGGTCGTCCTCGGGCCCGGCGAGTGTGCCGAGTTCGTCGTACGGGTTGGGGTACGGGCGGGGGGACGGCTCGTCGTGCGGGTGGTGCGGGGAGTGCTCGACGGGGCCGTTGGGAGGGTTGGGTATGCGTGTGGGGGAGCGCATCGGGCCATCCCAACACGCCAAGTCCCCCCGAACGCAAGTCCTACCGGGGGTACGTGCCGAATGTGACGGGTCTGTCGGTCGCTATGACACGTCTTCGGCCGCGGGCTGCCGGCGGCTCGCCACGCAGTCCTGCCGCGGCGTTCAGGCCCCCAGGATCTCCGCTTCCTTCTCCGGGGACAGGCCGACTGGAGGGAGGTCCCGGCGCTGCGGGGCTGCGCCTGACAGGGACTGGAGCCAGGTCCAGGTATCCGTCACCGTCTCCGAAACCGGGCGGCACCGCAGCCCGGCCGCGACGGCCTTGGCGCAGCCTCCGGCGTGGATCGTCTCGTGGAGTTCGCCCGGCGGCAGCCAGACCGGGAGCTCGGTCCACGGTTCGACGCCCGCCGCGAGGATCGTCTCCGGGTCGGTCCAGCGGAGCTCGGCCCCGCCGCCGGTGACGCGCGCGCAAGCGTCGAGGAGAGCGCCCATCGTGGCGTGGCCCGGCGGGCTCACCAGGTTGTACGGGCCGCCGAGCCCCCGCTCCACGGCGTCCAGGGTCCAGGCGGCGAGGTCGCGGGGGTCGATGAACTGCACGCCGGAGTCGTGCGGGCCGGGGGCCAGGACGGGGCCGCCGCGCGCCATCCGGTTCAGCCACCACGGCAGCCGGCCGACGTTCTCCCAGGGGCCGAGGATCAGCCCGGCCCGTACCAGCAGGGCCCGGTCGCCGAAGGCCGCGAGGGCGGCCAGCTCGCCGCCGCGCTTGGCCTCCGGGTACTCGACGTCGCCGTCGTCGGGCGAGCCGCCCACCAGCGCGCCGCTCTCGTCGAGCCCCGGCGCGCAGGGGTGCCGGTAGACGGACCGGCTGGAGATGTAGGCGTAGTGCGCGGCCCGGCCGGCCAGCAGCCGGGCCGCGTCCCGTACGGCGGAGGGGGCGCCCGCCCAGGTGTCGACGACGGCGTCCCACTCGCCTTCGGCGAGCCCGGCCAGGCCGCCCTCGGCGGTGCGGTCGCCGAGCACGGCGGTGGCACCCGGCGGCGGGGCGTGGCGGCCGCGGTGGAACACGGTCACCTGCCACCCCCGCTTCAGCGCCTCCTCGGTGACGGCCCGGCCCACGAATTCCGTTCCACCCAGTATCAGCAGCCTCATGAGGGGGACTCTGCCCGACGGCGACCTGGTACGGAAGTGGCCCACGCTCTCAGCGGAATCGTGGTTGAAGCCGGGTCACTTGATGATTGTGATGCGGTCCGCGGGCGGCGGGGCCAGCGGCGTCGACGGGGTGGAGTGCGCCTTGAGGTAGGCCACGAAGAGGTCGAGGTCGGACGCGCCGACGAGCTTGTTCCTGCCCTCCTTGAAGGCGGGGAAGCCGTCGCCGCCGCCGGTGAGGAACTCGTTCATCGCCACCCGGTAGGTCTTCGCCGGATCGATCGCCGCGCCGTTCAGCTTGATGGAGCCGGCGACGACGCGGTCCGCGCCCGACTTGGTGAGGTCGAGGGTGTAGGCGAGCCCCTTGGACACCTGCAGAATGCGGGGCTGCGCCGCGTTGGCACCGCTGACCTGCTGCTGAAGGGCGGCGACGACCTGGGCGCCGGTGAGGTCCAGGGTGGTCATCATGTTGGTGAAGGGCTGGACCGTGAACGCCTCGCCGTAGGTGACGACGCCGTCGCCCTCGCCGCCCGACGCCTTGTGGGCGAGGTCGGAGCGGATGCCGCCGGGGTTCATGAAGGCGATCTGCGCGCCGCCCTTGCCGTCCGGGGCGAGCCCTTCGAGCTGGGCGTCGGCGATGACGTCGCCGAGCGGCTTCTCGTACGCGGCCGAGCCCCGCCCGTCGATGTCGGCGGAGATGTAGCCGACAGGCTTGTCCGCGACGGGCGCGGCCAGCTTGTTCCAGCGGTCCAGCAGCGCGGTCAGGTCCGGGGCCTTCGGCTGGGTGCGGTCCACGACGTGGTTGACGGCCTTCGGGCCGCGGACGCTCGTACGGACGATGTCGCCGCCGCGCCGGTCGTAGGTGAGCGTCGTGTCCGTGTACAGGCGGCCGAAGGAGGCGGCGGAGGTCACGGTGCGCGGGGTGCCGGAGGGGTCCGGGATGGTGCAGGCGTACGCCTGGTGGGTGTGGCCGGTGACGAGCGCGTCGACGCGCGGGGTGACGTGTTTGGCGATGTCGACGATGGGCCCGGAGATGCCGTCGCCGGGTCCTGGGCTGTCGCAGTCGTAGTTGTAGGAGGAGGAGGCCGGCAGGCCGCCCTCGTGGATGAGGGCGACGATCGACTTCACGCCCTGGCGGTTCAGCTCCTTGGCGTACTTGTTGATCGTCTCGACCTCGTCGTGGAACGTGAGGCCCTTGACGCCCTCCGCCGTGACGACGTCCGGCGTGCCCTCCAGCGTGACGCCGATGAAGCCGATCTTCACGCCCTTGTGCTTCCAGACGGTGTACGGCTTGAGGACGGGGCGGCCGGTCTTCTCGTCGGTGACATTGGCGGCGAGATAGGGGAAGTCGGCGCCCTTGAAGGTCTTGCCCTTCTCGAAGCAGCCGTCCTTGGGGTGGCAGCCGCCGCGCTGCATGCGCGTCAACTCGGCCCGGCCCTCGTCGAATTCGTGGTTGCCGACGGAGGTCACGTCGAGGCCGAGCCGGTTCATCGCCTCGACGGTCGGCTCGTCGTGGAAGAGCCCCGACAGCAGCGGGCTCGCCCCGATCATGTCGCCCGCGGCGGCGGTCACGGAGTAGGGGTGCCCCTTGCGGGCCGTGCGCAGGGAGTTCGCGAGGTACTCCACGCCGCCCGCGGGCACCGCCTTCGTGCTCCCGTCGGGCTGCCGCTCGGTGACCGTGCCGGAGCCGCCCTGCGGGGGTTCGAGGTTGCCGTGCAGGTCGTTGAAGGAGAGCAGCTGCACGTCGACGGTGTGCTGGGGGCGGTGGCGCGCGGCGGGCGCACTGTCGGCGCCGGCCGGGGCGGCGGCGGAGAGCACCCCGGCGGTGGCGGTGAGCGCGGCGGCGACGGCCGCCAGTCTTCGTATGGGGCGCTTGCGGTGCGGTGCGGCGGCCATGGGTCCCCTTCGTGGGCGGCGCGGCGAGTGCGTCGGGTGGGCGGCAGCTTACGGTCCGCGTGCGTAGCCCGACAGGAGGAACGGGTTACGGGGCGGTTGCCGCGCGTCGACGGGGGAGGGGGCGGGCGGCGGCGCCGCCGTAGGCTCGTTCCATGAGCGACATGGTGAACGAGACAGCCGGCGAGCGCCGGATCGAGGTGCTGGAGGAGCTCGCGCCGCAGACCGCGCAGGCCGTGCTCGACCTGGTGGAGGAGGCGGCCCGGTCGGACGGCCAGTCCGCCGTCTCCGAGCAGGGGCGGCTGCATCTGCGCGGCCGCCGGGCCGGGGTGCGGCACCTGCTGCTGTGGGCCGGGGGCGGGGAGCTCGTCGGGTACGGGCAGTTGGAGGACGCGGACCCGGTGGAGGCCCCGGCGGCCGAGCTGGTGGTGCGCCCCGGGCGGCGGGGGCGCGGCCACGGCCGGGCCCTGGGGACGGCCCTGCTGCGGGAGTCCGGCAAGCGGCTGCGGGTGTGGGCGCACGGCGGCCATCCGGCGGCCCGGCACCTCGCGCAGGTGCTGGGGCTCTCCCTCTTCCGCGAGCTGCGGCAGCTGCGGCGGCCGCTGAAGGACCTGGAGCTGGGCGAGCCGGTGCTGCCGGCCGGGGTGTCCGTACGGACCTTCCGGCCCGGCGAGGACGACGCGGCGTGGCTGGCGGTGAACGCGGCGGCCTTCGCGCACCACCCCGAGCAGGGCTCGCTGACGCAGCGGGACCTGGACGACCGCAAGGCGGCGGCCTGGTTCGATCCGAAGGGGTTCTTCCTCGCGGAGCGGGACGGGCAGATCGTCGGCTTCCACTGGACGAAGGTGCACGCGGCCGAGGGGCTCGGCGAGGTGTACGTGCTCGGGGTGCGGCCGGGCGCGCAGGGCGGCGGGCTCGGCAAGGCGCTGACCGCGGTCGGGCTGCGGCATCTGGCGGGCGAGGGGCTGCCGACGGCGATGCTCTACGTCGACGCGGACAACGGGCCCGCGGTCGCGGTCTATGAGGGGATCGGGTTCGTGACGCACGAGACGGACCTGATGTACCGGACGGAGACCTGAGCGGCCTTCATGCCTCCGGCCGGCCCCCGTCCGTTTGACACCGGACAGTGCCGCACATCACCCTTTCACTAGGCAAATAGTGGAAGGGTGATGTGCGTGGTCGAATTCCGCATCGACCGGCGAAGCGGCGTCTCCACCTATCTGCAGATCGTCCAGCAGACCAAACAGGCGCTCCGGCTGGGTCTGCTCGCCCCCGGCGACAAGCTGCCCACCGCCAAAGAGGTCGTCGCGGCCACCGCCATCAACCCCAACACCGTCCTCAAGGCGTACCGGGAGCTGGACCGCGAGGGACTGGTGGAGGCGCGCCCCGGGCTCGGGACCTTCGTGCGCCGCTCCCTCGCCCGGCCGGGCGCCGCCGCCGACTCGCCGCTCCGCGCCGAACTGGCCGACTGGATGGACCGGGCCCGCACCGCCGGGCTCGACCGGGAGGACGCGGCCGCGCTGGTCCTGTCCGTACTGGACGCGGAATTCGGCGACGGCGGCCCGTCGCCCGCACCGAACGCTGTGACCGAGGGAACCGGATGACCGACCTGACCTACCAGCCGGACCGGACCGCCGTGGAAGCGGTCGGACTGGGCTACAAGCACTGGCGCGGCCGGGCCCTGCGCGACTGCTCCTTCCGGCTCCCCTCCGGCCGCGTCTGCGGACTCGTCGGCCCCAACGGCGCGGGCAAGTCCACGCTGCTGGCGCTGGCCGCGGGGCTGCGCCGGCCGACCGAGGGCCGGATCGAACTCCTCGGCCACGAGCCCGCCGACCCCGCCCTGCGGCCCCGCATCGGCTACCTGGCCCAGGACAAGCCGCTGTACCCGTACCTCACCGTCCGCGAGACGCTGCGGCTGGGCCGCGAGCTGAACCCGGACCGCTGGGACCAGGCCACGGCCGAAAGCATCCTGGGCGAGGGGCACGTGCCGTTCGGCCGGCGGGTGGCCGCCCTCTCCGGCGGCCAGCGGACCCGCGTCGCCCTCGCTCTCGTCTTCGCCAAGCGCCCCGAGATCCTGCTGCTGGACGAGCCGCTGAGCGACCTCGACCCGCTCGTCCAGCACGAGATGACGGCCGCCCTGATGTCCGCGGCCGCGGAGCACGCCATCACCGTCGTGATGTCCTCGCACGTCCTCGCCTCCCTCGACGGGGTCTGCGACTACCTGCTGCTGATAGCCGGCGGCCGGGTGCGGCTCGCGGGCGAGGTGGAGGACCTGCTCGCCGCGCACTCGCTGGTCGTCGGCCGCAAGGAGGGGGGCGCCCGGCAGCCGGAGCTGGCGCCGCACACCGTCATCGAGTCGCGCACCACGGGCCGTCAGCTCACCGCGCTCGTCCGGTCCGAGGGCCCGGTGACCGGTCCCTGGGAGGCCGCCGAACCGTCCCTGGAGGAACTGCTCCTCGGCTACCTGCGCTCGCCCGACGCCCCCTGCCTGTTCACCCCCAGCGCCGAGCCGCGCACCCGGAAGGCGGCGGCATGACGACGACCGCGACGACCGACGGCGCGCCGCGCACCGCCCCGGACCCGCACCGTTCGCCGGTGCACGGGGTCACCTGGCTGGTCCTGCGCCAGCACCGGCTCACCCTGTGGATCTCGGCGGTCGTCTTCCTCGCGCTCGTCATCGAACTCGTGTGGCTGCGCACCGCCATGACGGATTACATCCGTACGACCATGCGGCACTGCGCCGACGCCGGCGCGCACACCGACTGCGCCACCGAGGCCATGGGGGTCGAGACGGACTACGGCGAACTGCTGAACGCGACCGGGCTGTTCATCGGGCTCCTGCCGCTGCTGTTCGGCCTGTTCGTGGCCGGGCCGGTGATCGCCCGCGAGCTGGAGAGCGGCACGTACCAGCTGGCCTGGACGCAGTCCGTCACCCCGATGCGCTGGTTCGCGGCCAAGCTCGCGCTGCCGGCCGTCGTCGCGGTGTCCGGTCTCACGGCGCTGAGCGCGCTGCACACCTGGGCCTGGTGGCCGGTCCAGGACCTGCTCCCCGGCCAGAGCTGGTACCAGGGCTTCGACAAGCTCGGCGCCGCGCCCGTCGCGTACGCCCTGCTCGGCGTCGCGGTCGGCGCGGCAGCCGGGCTGCTGATCAAGCGCACGCTCGTCTCGATGGCCGTGACGCTGGTCGTCTTCGAGGTGCTGACCTGGGCGTTCGCGGCGCTGCGGCCGTATCTGGCGGGGTCCCGCACGAAGGTCGGCAAGGACTTCCCGACCCTGAACAGCATGGACTGGGGGTGGCGGCAGGGGTACGTCACCGCGAGCGGCGGCCACCTGCCCGAGGAGACGTGCCCGAGCCGCTCGGCCGTACAGCAGCAGTGCCTCACCGATCACCACGTGGTCGGCGGGTTCGGCGATTACCACCCCGCCTCGCAGTTTTGGACACTCCAATGGACGCAGGCGGCGCTGGTCGTCGTGGTCGCCGCGGCGCTCGCGTGGTTCGCGGTGCGCTGGATGCGGCGCGGCCACCGCTGAGGGCCGCATCCCCGCGGCGTCTGTCGCGACGTCCCGCGCGGCGCCGTCGATGCCGCGGGGTAGCGTCCCGATTTCCTAAGCGCCATGTGCGCGTTACCGGCGATTCAATTGCGGTTGCGAGCATCGCTGAATGCAGCCCGCTGTGCCCGATCCCCCCGACCGCAGGCTCCGCGCCGCCCACGAGCCGCTTTCCGACGCGCCCGTGGTACCGCTCGCGCGGAACAATGGCCACATGCTGCATTCTCCTGAGGAGCGTCCGCCGGGCCCCCGGAAGACCGCACGGGCCCAGCCGCCGGCCGACCCGCCGCCGCAGCCCTCGGTCGGCTCCATAGCGGCACACCGCCCGCACGCCGTGGGCGCGCCCGCCGTCCGGGAGCTCGAACCCGACCTGGACGCGGACCCCGACGCGTACGAGGGATACGACGGGTACGAGGAGAGCACAGCCCGGCAGGCGGACGGGGGCGAGGACGGGGACGAGGAGGGCGGGAAACTGCCGCAGGGCCGGTTCCTGGACCGGGAGCGCAGTTGGCTCGCGTTCAACGAACGGGTGCTGGAACTCGCCGAGGACCCGGCGACGCCGCTCCTCGAACGGGCGAACTTCCTGGCCATCTTCGCCAGCAACCTCGACGAGTTCTTCATGGTGCGGGTCGCCGGCCTCAAGCGGCGCATCGCGACCGGCGTGGCGACCCGCTCGGCGTCCGGGCTCCAGCCCCGCGAGGTGCTGGACCTGATCTGGACCCGGTCCCGGGAGCTCATGGCCCGGCACGCGGCCTGCTACCAGCAGGACGTCGCGCCCGAACTGGCCGAGCGGGGCATCGATCTGATCCGCTGGCCCGAGCTGACGGAGAAGGAGCAGAGCCGCCTCTTCACGCTCTTCCGGCAGCAGATCTTCCCCGTGCTCACCCCGCTGGCCGTGGACCCCGCGCACCCCTTCCCGTACATCTCGGGGCTCTCGCTCAACCTCGCGGTCGTCGTGCGGAACCCGGTCAGCGGACATGACCACTTCGCACGTGTGAAGGTCCCGCCGCTGCTGCACCGCTTCCTGGAGGCGTCGCCGCAGCGGTACGTGCCCCTTGAGGACGTCATCGCGGCCCACCTCGAAGACCTCTTCCCCGGCATGGAGGTGCTCGCGCACCACATGTTCCGGGTCACCCGCAACGAGGACCTGGAGGTCGAGGAGGACGACGCCGAGAACCTCCTCCAGGCGCTGGAGAAGGAGCTGATGCGGCGCCGCTTCGGGCCGCCGGTGCGCCTGGAGGTCGAGGAGTCCATCGACCCGTACGTGCTCGACCTGCTGGTCCGCGAACTCAAGGTCTCCGACGCCGAGGTCTACCCGCTGCCCGGCCCGCTGGACCTGACCGGGCTGTTCGGGATCGCGACGCTGGACCGGCCGGAGCTCAAGTACCCGAAGTTCGTGGCGGGCACCCACCGGGACCTCGCCGAGGTGGAGTCCGCCTCCGCGCCCGACATCTTCGCCGCGCTGCGAGAGCGCGACGTGCTGCTGCACCACCCGTACGACTCGTTCTCCACCTCGGTCCAGGCGTTCCTGGAGCAGGCGGCGGCCGACCCGGCCGTACTGGCCATCAAGCAGACCCTGTACCGGACCTCCGGCGACTCGCCGATCGTGGACGCGCTGATCGACGCCGCCGAGTCGGGCAAGCAGGTCCTGGTCCTGGTGGAGATCAAGGCGCGCTTCGACGAGCAGGCCAACATCAAGTGGGCGCGGAAGCTGGAGGAGGCGGGCTGCCACGTCGTCTACGGGCTGGTGGGGCTCAAGACGCACTGCAAGCTCTCCCTCGTGGTCCGCCAGGAAGGCGACACGCTGCGCCGCTACTCCCATGTGGGGACCGGCAATTACCACCCGAAGACGGCGCGGCTCTACGAGGACCTCGGGCTGCTGACCGCCGACGCGCAGGTGGGCGCGGACCTCTCCGACCTCTTCAACCGGCTGTCCGGATACTCCCGGCGGGAGAGTTACCGGCGGCTGCTGGTCGCCCCCAGGTCGCTGCGCGACGGCCTGCTCACGCGGATCGCCAAGGAGGTCGCGGGCCACCGCGCCGGGCGGCCCGCGTACATCCGCATCAAGGTCAACTCGATGGTGGACGAGGCCGTCATCGACGCGCTGTACCGGGCCGCCCGGGCGGGCGTGCCGGTCGACGTGTGGGTGCGCGGCATCTGCGCGCTGCGGCCGGGCGTGGCCGGGCTGAGCGAGAACATCCGGGTGCGCAGCGTGCTCGGCCGCTTCCTCGAACACTCACGGGTGTTCGCCTTCGAGAACGGCGGCGAGCCCGAAGTCTGGCTCGGCAGCGCCGACATGATGCACCGCAACCTCGACCGGCGCATCGAGACGCTGGTACGGGTCACCGACCCCGCCCACCGCGCCGCGCTGCACCGGCTGCTGGAGTCGGGCCTGTCCGACTCCACCGCCTCCTGGCACCTCGGCGCGGACGGCGGCTGGACGCGGCACGCCACGGACGGGGACGGCCGGCCGCTGCGGAACGTGCAGGAGATGCTCATAGACGCCCGGAGGCGCCGGCGTGGCTCATCAGCGACCCCATGACCTGCGGACTTCGACAGCTCCGGCCGCTCCGGCCGCTCCGGCCGCTCCGGTCGTCCCGGCGGCTTCGGCCATGGGACCGGCGAGTCCGGCCGGCGCGCCCGTGCCGGGCCGTGCGGACCGCGGCGAAGACAGCCTCAGGGGGGAGGACACCATGATGAACCACGCGGTCGGGACGGCGGTCCCGGCTCCGGCCTCGGTTTCGGGCCCGGCTCCGGCCTCGGCCCCGGCCTCCGCCGGAAGAGCCGAGCCGACAGCCGCCGACGTGCTCTCCGGCTACCTCAACGCGCGGGCGGCGGACTTCCTGCGCAGCCTGCGGCTGCACTCGGAGAGCGGCGCCGACGCGGACGACACCGTCGAGGCCGCCCGGCTGCTGCGCCGCTCCGCGCGGCGGATCAGCGGGGCCCTGTACGTCTATCGTCCGCTGACGGACACCGGCTGGGCGGACCAACTCCGCGCGGAACTCGCCTGGTTGTCGGGCACGCTGGCGCGCGAGCACGCGTATGCGGCCCGGCTGGCGCGCCTGCGGGGCGCGCTGCACCGCCTCTCCGGCGCGGCCGGTCCGCCGCAGCCGGGGGGCGAACGGGACCGGGCCCGCACGGCGGAGCGGGACGGCGAACGGGACCGGATGCGGGCGGCGGAGCGGGACGGCGAGCGGCCGACGAGCGCGCTGACGGTGGGCGCGGCGCGCGCCGGGGCCCTGCTGGAGCGGCAGTTGACGCTCGCGCGGACCCGCGCCCACTCGGCGGCGCTCCAGTCGTTGGGGTCCTCCAGGTTCCACGCGGTGGCCGACGCGGTCGCCGTGCTCGCCTCCGAGGTGCCGCTCGACCCGGCCGCCGAGGACCTCCTGGCCCACCAGGCGCTGCCGAGGCTGGCCGACCACACCCACCAGCGGCTCGTCGAGGCCGTGCGGGCGCTGCCGCTCGGCCTGGCCGGACACCCGTACAACGCCGAGGCGCTCGTCCACGGCCTGGCCGCCACCGAGGCCGCCGACGCGCCGCCCGCCGCGGAGCGCCAGGACGCGCCCTGGCACCACGTACGGGAGCTCGTACGGCTGCGTCGGTACGCACAGGAGGTGCTGGACGCACCGGGCCCCGACGCGCCGGGTTGTGCGGCCGACGAGGGGGAACCCGGCTTCGCGGTCCGGCTCTTGGGCGCGAGCCAGGCACTGGACCGCCACCGCGACGCCGCCGAGGCCGCCGCCGCTGCCGCCTCCGCCGCCCGTACGCCCCGCATCGCCCCGGCCACCGCGTACGCTCTCGGCGTGCTCCACGCCGATCAACGGCACGAGGTGGAGGCGGCGAGGTTCTCCTTCGGGCGGATCTGGCAGCGGCTGGCGGCGGCGCCGGCGAAGACGGCGCCATGACGCGTACGGGCGCTCGGGCGCCCGTACGGCTGGAGGAGACGAGCGATGGGCGGAGCGACGGGATGACGATGGCGGACGGGACGATCCGCGCGGCGGGCTGCGTACTGTGGCGGCGCGGTCCGGTCGACGGACAGCTGGAGATCGCGCTCGTGCACAGGCCGAAATACGACGACTGGTCGCACCCCAAGGGCAAGCTGAAGCGCGGCGAGGACGCGCTGACCGGCGCGCAGCGCGAGGTGCTGGAGGAGACCGGCATGGAGTGCGAGCCGGGGGCGGTCCTGCCCACCGCGCACTACATGGCGGGCGTCCGCCCCAAGGAGGTCCGCTACTGGGCGGCGGAGGCGACGGAGGGCTCCTTCGAGCCCAACCGCGAAGTGGACCGCCTGCTATGGCTCCCCCCGACCGCGGCCCGCGCCCGCCTGACACAGGACCGCGACCGACCGCTGGTGGACGCGCTGCTTCGCGCCCTTCCTGCCGACGTAGGGGGCGATGCGACCTACGTGTGACCGGGTGGGGTTCAGTCGCGTCCAGGGTTGACCCCTGCCCGCCCGCCCCGCGAAGGCGGCGGACCGTAGAGCGGATGCGCGAAGCCGCCAGTCAGGCGCGCGAGGTGCGGTTTTGGCGGTACTGTGACCGAGTCATCACGCTCCGCGCATATGCACGGAGCGGCCCCCAGTGGTGCGACAACACCGGTCTGAGGGCCTTCACCGCGAGTGGAATCACAGGTCCCACCGAGATGCTCCGGCATGTTATCGCGCCCACCGGGCGCTACGTGAAGGCGGCGCACGACGTCGTCCGTCATTGTCGTCTGAACAGTGACGCCAAGATCCTCCTCATCTACGTACAGGGCCTCCCCGAGTCCGAGACCGGCAGGCCGCTCAGCGAGCACGCCGCACGGGTCGGGATCAAGGGGCGGTCGTTCCAGAAGGCCAAGCGACTGCTCGTCGAGGGCGGCTACTTCCACGACTGGCGGTGGCAGGCCGAGCGCGGGCGCTGGATTACGCAGCAGGTCTTCTCCAACACCGTCCTGAGCGGCGAGGAGGCGGCCCGGGTACGGGACGGGGCCCCGCCGAGTACGCAGTCTCCGACGGTCGGCGGACCGACCGGCCGGAGGGCCGGTGGTCATATCCAAAAGAAGAAGAACGAGGAGAAGAACTCCTCCCTCCCACCCACCGTCGCTCCGCTCGAAGAACCGCCCGCCCAGGACCGCCCGGACGGCCCGGCCGCCACCGAGGGGCCACCGCCCCTCGCCCCTTCAGCCGAACGAATCCGGCAGGCGATCCTCGCCCCTTACCTCGCCGAGGCCGAAAGAGTCCTGCTGTCGCTCCGTCACGTCGACCGCCGACTGCGCCTTGGTGTGTCGGAGGCCCGGGAACTCGCCGGTGCAGCCGCCGAGTGGTTTCTGCGCGGAGCGCGGGCCGGGGAGCTGCGGGAGGCACTTACGACCGGGCTGCCGCCCGAAGGGGTCTGGTACGCACCGGGGTTCGTACGTCGCAGGCTCACCGACAAGCTGCCGGAGGCGCGGAGCTTCGCCGAGCAGCAGCGGCGTGACCACGCCGCTCAGCCGCCGTCGCCGCCCGCCCGGTTCACGACCTGTCAGGGTCCCGGCAGCGAACACGTCTTCCGGCCCGTAGCCGACGAGACGCACTGCGGCCCATGTCGGCAGGCACGGGCCGAGGCGGCTTACTCCGCCGCCCGCGCCGAACCGATCTGACGGCCGCCCCGGAATTCCGTACCTCATGGTGGGGCGCGCGGAATTCCCGTACCTCATGGTGGGGCGCGAAACTCCGCACCCCACCCTCGACAGCCCCCAGCCGCAGACGACAGACCGGCACCGGCCTCGCCCGGCCCGCTCGGACGCTCCGGCTACTGCGCCGCGACGGTGGGCTCTTCGGGTGCCGTGGGCTCCGGCTCGGGCTCGGTGCGCTTCTGCGACGGAACGAAGAAGGCGAGGACAAGCGGGATGGCACCGAGGGCGACGATCCACCAGAACGTTCCGGTGAACGCCGAGAGTCCGTCCGCCGCCGAGGCGGCACCGGTGAGCCGGTTCTGCAGGATCACGGCGATGACCGCGACGCCGAAGGGCGCGCCGACGCGCTGTACGACGCTGAACGCCGCGCTGGCTCGGGGGGTTTCCTCGTAGCTCAGGTTCGAGAGGGCGAGTGCCATCACCGGGAACGTGGTGGCGGCGAAACCGAGTCCCTGGGCGAACTGTCCGGTCAGCAGCAGCGCTGTTCCGCCGTGTGCGTCCGCGAGGGCGAACGGCACGGTCCCGATCATGGTCAGCAGTACACCGGCGGCGACGATGAAGCGGCCGTCGAGCCGTGCCGCGAGGTTGCGCAGGGCCACGACGAAGAACATCGCGCCGAGCCCCTGCGTGATGAGCAGCACGCCCGTGTGCAGCACCGTCTCGCCGCGAACCTGCTGGTAGAAGAGGGGGAGCAGGAACGACAGGGCGTAGGTCGAGAACCCGCTCGCGAAGGTGATGACGCCGCTCAGGCCGAAGCTGCGCCGCGCGAACACGCGGACATCGATGAGAGCGGGGCGACGGGCGCGCAGCGAGTGGACGGTGAAGGCGGCGAGCAGTACGACACCGATGAGGAGCGGGAGCCAGGCGCGAGTGGCGGCGAAGCCGTCCTTTCCGGAGAGCTCACCGATGCCGTAGGCGATGGCGACGACGCCGGGCGTGAGCAGGAGGAAGCCGAGAACGTCGAGTCGGTGACCGCGCTGCCCGGAGGACTTGGGCAGCAGGGACCGGCCGAGTACGAGCGCGACGAGGCAGACCGGCACGTTCACGAGGAACATCCAGTGCCAGCTCAGCGACTGCACGATGGCGCCGCCGAGCACCGATCCGAGGATGGGGCCGAGCAGCCCGGGGAGCGCGACGGCGGCTGTGGCTTTCTGGATGCGTTCCGGGCCGGCTGCCCGCGTGACGATGGAGAGCGTTATCGGCATCACCATGCCGCCGCCGATCCCCTGGATCACCCGGAAGGCGATGAGTACGGGCAGGGAACCCGCGAGGCCGCAGAGGAGCGAGCCGATGAGGAAGGCGCTCACGGCGAACATCCAGGCGTTGCGCGCCCCGAACCGTTCGGAGAGCCACCCGCTCACTGGGATCACTGACACGAAGGCCAGCAGGTAGCCCGTCGCGACCCATTGCGTCTGGGCGACAGAGGCGTCGAACACCGTGCGCAGATGGGCGAGGGCGACGTTGACGATCGTCGTGTCCAGGAGCGTGATGAACACGGCGAGGGCCAGAACGAGGCTGATCAGGGTCAGCCGGCGATCGGTCACCGGCGGCGTTGAGGCCTGTGCGGCCGTAGCTTTTGGGGTCACGGCTTGCACACTACACCGTGCAGTGCAGTAGGTGTACTGCACGGTGTAGAGCGGATCTTGGGCATGGGAATGAACGGGGGCGGGGAAGAGCGCCGCCGGTACGGAGAAGGCGATGCGCGAGGGGCCCGGGAGAAGCGGACGTCGATCCTTGCCGCCGCACGGGAACTGTTCGTGCGCCAAGGCGTGGACCGCGTCGGCGCTCACAGCGGAGATACGGGCGCCGGCAGGGAGGTTCCGAGCCGGTCAGGTCACCCTGTGGGCGTGGCGGTGGCGGGGCTGTGAACCTCCAGGACGACTGCGGTGCCGGCCACGGTTCGGTCCTCGTGCATGGCGATCCGCCGGCCGGGCCGCAGGTGCGCCCAGTGGGAGGGAGTGAGGGGCACGAGGCGAACCGTGGCTCGTCCGCCGGGCTCCAGGACGGGCATGTTCTCAACCCAGAGCGAGGCGATGCTGACCGTGAATCCGCCGGTGGGCGAGAGGTGCCCGATGTCCCACATGGGTCGTAGCGCACCGGCGCCGGGGATCGGCGTCTTGCGTCGCGCCTCGGCGGCAGGACGGAGCGTCAGGTCCGCCCGGATCACGCCGTTGCGGATCTCGGAACACCGCCAATGGCACCAGGCCGCACTCCGCTCCAGCCGGAATTGCTCAGCCGCCTCGGCGAGCTTCTCCCAGAGCGCCAGAGGGAGTTGGCGCTCGTCGCCGAGTTCCTCCAGCAGGTTCAGGGCGAGCTCCCACTCGTCGTGGACGAGGTGGTCCCAGACGTCTCGCACCGTGATGTCGTTCTCGGTGGCGATAGCTTCGGGAACCAGCAGGGAGGCTGATTCGAGCAGTTCGACGACGTCCATGCGGCCATTGTGAATCGCGTCGCGAGGAACGCCCGCGGAGGCCCGTACGAGTTCGTCGAAGGCGGGCGGGCTCGGACGAAACCCCGGAGTCGGCCCGGCAGGATCAGGTGCCGGCGCTCAACGCGGGCTGCGTCGGCTCCGGTAGGCCGCGACGCTGGCCCGGTGTGCGCAGGGTCGGGTGCAGTACTGCTTCGAGCCGTTTCGCGAGAGGTCCACGAAGGTGGCCCGGCAGGTCGGTCCGGCGCATACGCCGAGACGGGCGGGGCCGAGCGTGGCGATCACGGAGGCCAGTGCGCTGAGCGTGGTCGCGGCGAGGTGCGCCGAGCGGCGGTCGGTGTCGGAGGTGACCTCGGTCCACCAGCGGTCGTCCTCGTGGCGCAGTACCGGGGTGGCGCGGCTGCGGCGCAGACCGTCGTTGATCAGGGCCGCGGCTTCGACCGCGTCCGCGTTCGCCCGTTCGAGCACCTCGCGCACCGTCCCGCGCAGCGCGCGGACTTCCGCCAGGTCGGCGCGGGTGAGATGCCGCGGACCGACCCCTTGTTTCGCGGCCGAACTCGGAGGCTCGGCCGCGGGGTGGTCGTCGAGGAAGGCCCGGAGCTGCTCCACGGTCTCCAGCCTGTCCTCTCCCTTGATCGGCATCAGGGTGTTGGCCAGGTCGACGGCCGTCTGGACCACCAATGGGTTGTGATACGCATCCTGCATTTGACGTGTCTCCTCACTGCCTCGTAACGTTACACCCAAAGGAGCTTTGGCATGTCACAACATACCCGGCAAGGAACGACGCCGCAGACGATCCCACCTGGACGGACGCCGGCGCCGGAGCGAACCGACGCCCCGCACGGGCGTCGGCTGGGGCTGACTTTGGGGATGCTGGTGCTGCCGATGTACGTGGCGCTGGGAGCGCCGTCGGTGGCCCTGCCGGCTATCGGCCGCGCACTCGACGTACCGTTCGGGGCCACCGCATGGATTCTCGCCGCGTGGTCGCTGACCTCCGCGCTCGCGATGCCGGTCGCGGGCCGGCTGCTGGTCCGCTGGAGCCCCTTCCAGGTCCTCGTCGCCGGGGTCGTGGTGCTCGCCGCGGGCTCCGCGCTCGCCGGAGCCGGGCCGACACTGCCCGTCGTGATCGTCGGCCGGCTGATCGGCGGCGCCGGGGCGGGCGCGACCGTGATCGCCGTCTACGCCGCGGCCACCGCCCTTCCCGGGCGGCAACGGATCGGCGCCCTCGGAATCATCGCGGCCGCCAGCGCGACGGCGTCGGGGTGCGGGACGCTGGTGGGCGGGGCGGTGACCGAATGGCTCGGATGGCGTGCCGTGCTCGCGATCCCGGTCCTCGCGCTGCCCCTCCTGCTGGTCGCGTGGCCGAGCCGGCGCGCGCTGACGCGTAGCAGTGGCGGCAGCGGCAGCGGTGAGCGAAACGGCTCGACCGGGCGGCTCGACATCGTCGGCGCGGCCGTGCTGTCCGTACTCGCAGGCTCCTTGATCACGTTGCTCCAGGCGCACTCGGTCGGCCTGCCCGCTCCTGTCACGCTCGTCGTGGCAGCCGCCGGGGCGCTCGCCGCCGCGGGGCTGTGGTGGCGCGTGCGAAGCACGCCCGACGCGTTCGTACCCCGGCGGGTGATCGCGTCCCGCGGCTTCCTGGCGGCCGGGCTCATCGGCGGCACCGTCTTCGCCGGCTACTACGGGGTGCTGTTCCGCGCCCCGTCCCTGATCGAACAGGCCACGGGCGGCGGCCCCCTGGAAGCCGGCCTGTTCCTGGTTCCGGCCGCCGTCTGCTCGGTGCTGGCCGGGCGGCTGGTCGGCACCTTGACCGACCGGTTCGCCGGCTGGCAGGTGACGGCCGGGCTCGCGGCACTCACCGTCGTCGGCGTGCTCGTGGTCGCGATCTCCACCGGGCCGGTCCCGATCGTCGTCGGCACGGCGTTGACCGTGTGCGGATTCGCCGGCGCCCAAGCCGTACTGGTGGGCCTCGCACCGGACCTGGTCGCCGCGGACGACCGCGACACCGCACAGAGCCTGCTCAACTTCATGAACGCCCTGGGCGGCGGGATCGGCCCGGCCGCGGTCGCGGGCCTGTCCGGCATCGTGCCGGCGCCGGTGGCCCTCGCCGCGCTCGCGGCACTCCCCCTGGCCGGACTCGTCCTCAGCCTGACCCGGCGCCCTGCCGCCGACCGCCGCCCCGAACCTGAAACCTTGCGTGGGAGCCTGCGATGACGGTCACCCGCATCTGATCCGACAACGCCTCGACCAATAAGGAGCCTTGCCATGTCCGCCGAGCCATTCGAGGTCAGCATCACCGAAGCCGAGATCGTGGACCTGCGTGAACGACTGCGACGGACACGGTGGCCCGAGCGCGAGCCGGTGGACGACTGGTCACAGGGTTTGCCGCTGGCGTACGCGCAGGAGCTCTGCCGCAGTTGGGCGGAGGACTACGACTTCGGGTTCGCCGAGCGGCTGAACGCCTTCCCGCAGTACCGCGACACGATCGACGGGCTGGGCATCCACTTCCTGCACGTCCGCTCGCCGGAGCCGGACGCGTTCCCGCTCGTGCTCACGCACGGGTGGCCGGGTTCGGTGCTCGAATTCCTGGAGATCCTCGGCCCGCTGACCGACCCGCGCGCGTACGGCGGTGACCCGGCGGACGCGTTCCACGTGGTCGCGCCGTCCTTGCCCGGCTACGGCTGGAGCGACAAGCCGTCGACGACCGGATGGGGCATCACCCGCACCGCGCGCGCCTGGGACACGCTGATGGTCTCGCTGGGCTACGAACGGTACGGCGCGCAGGGCGGTGACTGGGGTTCGGCGGTGTCCGGCGCGCTGGGCGAGGTGGCGCCCGAGCGCGTAGCCGGCGTGCACCTGAACCTGGGATCCGTGGCGACGGGCGCGTTCGACGACCCGACCCCCGCGGAACTGGCGAACCTTGAGGCCGAGAGGGAGATGCAGCGCACCGGTCGGGGGTACTCGGCGATCCAGGCGACCCGGCCGCAGACCCTCGGCTACGGCCTCACCGACTCCCCGGCGGGCCAGGCCGCCTGGATCGCCGAGAAGTTCTGGGCCTGGACCGACAACGACGGCCATCCCGAGGACGCGGTGTCGCGGCAGACGATCCTCGACGAGATCTCGGCCTACTGGTTCACCGCGTCGGCCGCGTCGTCGGCGCGCCTGTACTGGGAGGGCTTCGCCGACTTCCGGAACAAGGTGACCGCGCCGTCCGGGCTGTCGGTCTACCCGCGCGACATCACCCGCCCGTCGAGGCGAGAGGCCGAGCTGCGGTTCACCGACCTGCGCTGGTTCGAGGAACTGCCGCACGGCGGCCACTTCGCCGCACTGGAGCAGCCGGAGTCGCTGGTCGAGCAGGTGCGCGGGTTCTTCCGCCTGTTCCGCTGACTGCCCGGGCCATCCCCTGGGGGCTCGCGCCCAGGGGATGGCCCTGTCCTACTGGGATTCCTTGTCAGGCAGCCGGATATCCAGAGCCGCCAGTTCCCACACGGCGTAGTCGCTGATATTGCGTCGATAGCGCCGGTGGCCGGTGCCCTGGGTGTGCTGTCGCATCCACTCCTCGACGGCTTCCGGGTTGCCCTCGCCGCCGGATTCCACGCCGCATTCGACGTCCTCACCCGATACGCACATGGCACTGTATTCGGGCCAGGCGGAAGGGTCTTGGGCGATCGTGAACTGCTCGTACCGAAAGGTGCGGTTTACCATGGGTCGCCCCCCGGAGGGGTTCTCGATGCCGGGCGGCGACAACCGCACGGACGTGTCCGGGCGCCCCCGTCCGGCGCGATGCTCGGGGCACTGGCAAGGCGGATAGGCCATCGCGCCAAGGGGAATCTTCGGTCCTTTCGCTGGCTTTTCCGTGCGCTCCGTGCGCTCTGATTCCGGTTCTCCGTGCTCTTTGGGCACCAAGAGCACTCCGCGCTCCCCATTCGCCGCCATCAGTTGGGAGAGCCTTTCCCTTCCACTGCTCCGCGTCACCGCGCGGCCTCCTTCGAGCCCGAAGCGATGACGCCCGCCAGCGACTCCACCCGGGAGGGCGACACGGTTCCCAGCTCGACGAGCGGGCCCTTGGCGCACAGGCCGGGCAGGGCGAGGCCGGCGGTGAAGAGGGACCGCCGAAGCGATCGCGCCGCGTCGGCCGCCTGGCCTACGCGGTCATCGCTGGGGGCCGTTCGCAACGGCGGCGGCCCAAGGGTCTCCACCAGCCGAAAGGCCGTGTCGTGGCCGATCGGGTCAACGTCGACGAACGCGCGTCCAGCTATCGGGGCAGCCCCGCGCATCGGCAGGTAGAACCCGAGTGCCATGAAGGACAGGTGGAGCTCGTCGGCCAGTTGGCTGGCGATGGCTCGGGCGTCAAGGCAGGTGACTCGCGGTCTTGGGGCCATCAGGAAACCTCACCACGTCAAAGGTTGCAGCGGTCTCTTCTCGCTCTACGTAACCGTCCGACTCCGGTCAGGGGTAGCGTTTGGAACGCAGGGCAGAGTTGAAACCGTTGAATGTTCGCTCGTGCGCGGGGAGTTGGGAACGTGTCTGATCGAAGGCCCAACGACGGGTTGCGTCGCTTGTTGGCAGAGAGCCGCTGGACCTACAGCCAGCTGGCCATGGCGGTCAATCGCACCGGCACACAAGCCGGGGCGCCTCTCAAATACGACGCGACGTCTGTGCACCATTGGCTAGGGGGCACAGTCCCCAAGTCATCTGTCCGCCCGCTGGTGCGTGAAGCGCTGACCAGGAAGTTGGGTCGGCCAGTCACCTACATGGAGATGGGCTTTCCCTCTCCCAAGGATCAGGCCGCCAAGCCGGTGGATACGGTGGATGGGCTGATGGACCTCGGAAGGATCGATATAGATCCGTCACGGCGGGGCGTCCTAGGGGCTGCTCTGTTCTCAGTGGCCCTGACTATCCCCGGTTGGCAGGACGTCATAGGCCGCGCCGATGCCATTCAGAGTGGTCGAACCTCTCGGATCGGGTGGCCCGAGGTGGACATGGTCGTTGCGATGACCGAGAGAGTGTCCGAGCTCGACGACCTGTTCGGCGGGCGCCACGCACGGCCCATGGCGGCGACTTTCATGGTCAACACCGTGGGCCAATACCTAAAGGCAGACGCACCCGAAGACGTGAGGAAAGGGATGCTCTCCGCCGCTGCGGACCTGAGCTATCTCACCGGCTATATGGCAGTGGATGAGGGGTATCACGGGCTGGCGCAGGAGTACTACCTCAAAGCCTTGGAGCTGGCCGGCGCGGCTCAAGACCACCTGACGTATTGCACAACTCTTCGAGGCATGAGCCTTCAAGCCGTGGACCTCCAACACGCCGTACATGCCATGCGGCTGGCGGATGCTGCCGCTGCGGCGTCCCCGGCGGCCGGACCGCGCATGCGGGCCTTCCTCGCCGGTCAGCAAGCCCACTCGGCCGCCCAAGTCGGCGATCGGCAGCATGCTTTGACGTATATCAAAGAGGCTGAGGTGGCGATGGAGAAGGCCGAAGCCGAAGAGAAGGCATTCGGTTCATATGGGCCGTCGTCGCTCCTGTACCACATCAGCCAAGTGAAATACGGCCTCGGTGATGTGCACGGTTGCATCGCCTCCATGCAGGAGTCGCAGAGGTTGCGCCGCAGCGACCACCGCCGGACCCGAGTCCGCTACCAATCACTGCTCGCTGAGCGGCAGATAGAGGTTGGTCACCTTGAAGCCGCTTGTGCGACGTGGGACGGCGTCCTGGACGACTACCCGCTCGTGCACTCCGGAGCATGTGACGACCGGGTCAAGAAGATGCGAACCCTCATCCGCCCCCACCTTCGGAACGGCAACGCCCGACAACTCTACGAGCGGTCGGAAACGATGAAGCGCTCTACATGAGGGGGTGACGGGCCCGCCCCCGGCCCGCCCGTCACCCCCGCGGCGCAAGCGCCTCCCACCGCACGGTGAGCTTCCCCTGCCGCCAGCGGCGCGGCCCGTCCGTCAAGGGCCAGGCGGTCGCCCGACGTAGCGCCATCCACCGCCGTCAGGATGTTCCCGAATTTCTTTACGTCCACGTGCACCAGCGAGCCGGGGTACGGGTGCTCGTAAGCGCGGATGGGTTCTCCAGTGGCACGGTCGAGATAGGACAGCCTGTTCAGCCGCGCGGCGGTGAGGATGCGGTGGACTGTCGACGCGGCGATGCCGAGTCGTGTCGCGAGTTGAACTGGGCCCTCCCTCAATCGCCTCCGCAAGCTGACGCATCGCATCGATACTGCCTTGGGCGTCTTCTTCGGCGAGGTCTTCGGTCGGGACGAGCGGTCTCGCATTGACTCGCCGGCAAGGTGGCGGTTGACCCAGCGCTTCACGGTGGGCCAGGAGAGTGGGCCAGGAGACCTGGAAACGGGCCGCGACTTCGCTGATTGGCCAGCCGTCGTCAGCGACGAGTCGCGCGACTTTCAGACGGTGGCGCGGGGTGAGGGCAGCGCTCGGATGTGACGTGTCTGAGCTCCTGGACAAGCTGAAGGGCCGGCCATCGTGTGTGGCCGGCCCTTCGAGAACGAACTTAGTGGGTAAGGTTCGTGCAGCTCAGTCCACCGGGGAGACCCGGATGAGGTTGCCGTCGGGGTCCGTGATCACGAACGTGCGGCCGAAGACAGCGTCGTACGGCTCCTCCACGACATGGACTCCCTTCGAGACCCAACTCGTGAAGATCTCGTCAACTGCGGACGCTGCTCCCGGCACCATCAGCCCGACTTCGCTCGTGCGAGGGGTGCTCGGGACCGCGTGTTCGCTGCCACCCGTCCACAACGCGAACAGGACGCCGGGGGCTACCTCGAAAGCCACGTAGTGGGGACTGGTGAAGGTCGGTTCGATCTCGAACAGGTCGCTGTAGAAGGCCGTAGCGGCCTCGGCGTCGCGGACGTAGATCAGGAACAGGTTGGGTGCGGGCATAGAGCGCTCCATAGATCGTTGAACTCTCGGTACCGCTCCAGTTGATCGCCTAAGCGCGACAGAACCTGTCACCTTTTCTGTGAACATTGGTCAGCATGAAGGCTTCGAGGCTGTTGCACCTCTTGCTGCTCCTACAGACCCGTCAGCGCATCACCACCACCGAGCTCGCCGAGCGTCTGGAGGTGTCCCGGCGGACGGTGCTGCGGGATGTCGCGGCGCTCTCGACAGCAGGTGTGCCTGTTTATGCCGAACGCGGGCGGAATGGTGGGATTGTCCTGCTCCCCGGTGCACGGCTCAACGCATCCCATCTGGAACCACCAGAGCTGGAGGTCCTCTCCCTGGCTGGTTTGGACAGCGCGCAACTTGAGCGCATGGGCCTGTCTGCGGTGTGGGAGTCGGCCGCGCGCAAGATCGCCGCCCGTCAGGCCGCAGCACCTGAGTCGCCGAGCCTGCTGCGACTGGCGGACCTGGTGCTGGTGGACAGCAACGCGTGGCTTGCTGACTCAAAGGCAGCGGTGGACGTATCGGATCTGGCCTCGGCCCTGCGACACCGACGCCGGCTGCGAATCCAGTACCGGCGCAGCGCCGAGAAACAGGCCTCGGCGCGGGTGGTCGACCCGTACGGGATCGTGGCGAAATCAGGCCGCTGGTATCTCATTGCCGACGACCAGGGGACCGGTCGGCTGTTCGCTCTGGAGCGACTCTCGGCCTACGAACAACTCGACGCGCCAGCTGTTCTCCGACCAGATGAGACCCTCCGCACCAGGTGGGCTGCGTTGAAGGAACGCACCGAGAGGCCAGGCCGAGTGAGCGTGACCGTCCGTCTGCGAGAAAATGGCCTCGACCTGGCACGGCGCATCCTCGGCACCCGCATCCACGATGTCTCCGACACGGAAAACGGCTGGTGCACCATCGTCGTCCGCTACCCCGACATCGAGTCAGTGCGTCAGCTCCTCCAGTTCGGCAACCACATCGAGATACTCACCCCAGAGACAGCCCGCAAACGCATCAGCCAGCTTGCCAAGGACCTGGCTGAAAGACACTCGGCCCCAGCCTCGTGACTGCTAAGACGTCGTCTCAGTTGGTACAGCGGCGATAGCAGATGAGGGTGCTCGCGATGCCTACGAAGGCGAGGAAGTGCTCGGCCTTGCGTTCGTAGCGGCGGTGCAGACGGCGGCACCCATTGAGCCAGGACATGGTTCGTTCAATGACCCAGCGATGGCGACCCAGGCGGTTGGAAGGTTCGATGCCTCGACGGGCGATGCGAGGGGTGATCTGGCGGCGGCGAAGCCACGCCCGCAAATGGTCGAAATCGTATCCCTTGTCTGCGTGCAGCTTGGCCGGACGGCGACGCCTCGGTCCGTAACGAGAGTGGATCGGCGGAATGCCGCGCATCAGCGGGGATCAGGGTCTGGCTGTCGTGCAGGTTGGCACCGGAGACGCCCACTGAGATCGGTAGGCCGTTGCGGTCACAGATGACGTGAATCTTCGACCCGAGTTTGCCGCGGTCGGTCGGACTCGGTCCGGTCAAAGGGCCGCCCTTTACCGCCCGAACACTCGCCGAGTCGATCGCGCACCGGGTCCAGTCCAGTTCGCCGTCCGCACCGAGCCTATCCAGCACCACCCGGTGCAACTTCGCCCACACCCGAGCCTTGGACCCACCAAGGCACCGCTTACCCAGGTGCCTGCCCCCTCACGATCCTCCATCCCTTGCCTGTTTCCGGCCGGCTCACCGCATAGGTCCGTTCTCACCCGACCGAAGCCAGGGGGCCTATCCGTGGTGCCAGACCTCAGCCGGAGTGATGTCCCAAGAGGTGCCCGCGATTCCCGCTGTGTTGAAGAACGAAGCCCAACTCACGACCGCATCGCCCGCGCGCTGTGCGCCTCGATCGAACTCGAAGCCATGCAAGTTGAGGTCGCCCCCGAGGCAGAAGCAAATGCCCAAGTCCCGCTCCAGCGCATGAGCCTCCATCTCCGCGTCCAGCTCGGACGGCACACGGCCTATGAGGCGCAGCCCCTGAAAGATGACTTGGGGGCCACACAGCCCATCAACGAGCACACACGTCAAGCCCACGCCTTCGACGAAGTAGCACTTCACCGCAGGTCGAGCGTCCGATTCAGACCTGCGGAACTCGACCCGCCACTGGGCGCGCTGAGGGTTCCAGCGCTCTATCTCGCTCTCCGCAGCTGAAAATCCATGTTCCGCCATGGCCTTGACGACCTCGTGGCGATTGGTGCCGAAACTCAGCGGTCCGAGAGTTTGGCGAGGCACGTACCCCCACTGTTCCCGCTCCGTGTCCGCAAGCACCACCCAGTAGTCCGTGTTCACCGCCTGATGATCGTTCATGCGAAGCTCTCGAAACAACCCGGCCCAAGAAAGGTGCCTTGGGGCCTTGGCCGCTTCCAGCTCTGCTCCGTTCGTCTCCAACTGAGACGACCTCTAAGTGGCACGCCCTGCTCTCGATCAATGTCCCCGGTCGGTACAAGGGAACTACGCGAAGAGCTTGCCTTGACCGTAGAGATACGTGCCCTGTTGGTCGTGGACTGGGTGGAGCCGCATGGCCCGTGGGACGACCAACTGGCCTTCATTTTCGACGGCGGTGTAGTGGATGGCAGCAGAGCTGCCGATCTACGACCGCACGATGAGGAACTCTCCGAACTCGTTTTTGCCGCCTACGACGAGTCGAGAAGCCTGCTGCCCCCGAGGTTGGCCCGACGCTTCGAGGCAGCCGTAGAGGCGGTTTCGGACGGGAGAATGCGCTACCTGCGCAACGGGATGCCGATCTGGTAGTGCCCGCCTGTGCGCGGGGGCGGCGGTCCGTGCCGGGCCCGGCACGGAGGGCCCCAGCGCCCGACCGTCACCCCCGCGGCGCAAGCGCCTCCCACCGCACCGTGAGCTCTCCCTGCCGCCAGCGGCGCGGCCCGTCCGTCAACGGCCAGGCGGTCGCGAGGGCGGCGGCCGAGTGGATCCAGCGCTGGCGGGCGCCCAGGGCGGCGTAAGGGGCGGCGGAGGCCCAGGCGCGGTCGAAGTCGCGGAGGAAGGCGTGCACCGGCTCGCCCGGCACGTTGCGGTGGATGAGCGCCTTCGGGAGCCGTTCCGCCAGGTCGGAGGGGCGGTCTAGGGAGGCCAGGCGGGCCGCGAAGGTCACCGTGCGCGGGCCCTCGGGGCCCAGCGCGACCCACACGTGGCGGCGGCCGATCTCGTCGCAGGTGCCCTCCACCAGCAGCCCGTCCGGGGCGAGCCGGGCGCGCAGCCGCGCCCACACGGCGGCGACCTCTTCCTCGTTGTACTGCCGCAGCACGTTCGCCGCCCGGATCAGGACCGGCCGCCGGCCGCCCGGCAACGGCACCTCGAAGCCGCCGTGCGCGAAGGTCAGCCCGGCCCGTTCGTACGGCCGCGCCGCCGCGACCCGCGCCGGGTCGATCTCGACGCCGACGACCTCGGCGCCCGGCCGTACGGTCCGCAGCCGGGCCAGCAGCTCGACGGCGGTCCAGGGCGCGGCCCCGTACCCGAGGTCGACCGCGACGGGGTCGGAGCTGCGGAGCAGCGTGGCGGCGTGCGCGGCGGCGATCCAGCGGTCCATGCGGCGCAGCCGGTTCGGGTTGGTCGTGCCGCGGGTCGCCGAGCCGACGGGCCGGGTGGCCGGCGCGGAGCGGTGTGTGGGCGGGGCGGGCATGGTGACGAGCCTATGCGGTGCGCCGCCGGGCCCCGCCGGGCCGCCAGTCCGGGCCCTGGCCGGAGTGGGAGTCCGGGCCTCGCCGGGCCGCCAGTCCGAGCCCCGGCCGAAGTGAGAACCCGGCCCCCGCCTGACCGCGAGCCCGGGCCCCGCCGGACGCGAGTCCGAGCGCCGGCCGGACCGCGAGCCCGGCCCCGGCCGGACCGCGAGTCCCGGCCCCGCCAGACCGCGAACCCGGCCTCTCGCCGGAATAAGACCCCGGACCGCCAGTCCGGCCCCGACCGGAGTGCACCTCCGGCCCCCGACCGGAGCGCACCTCCGCCCCCTCCCCGCACCGCGGCGGCGGCCACCCGGGTGGTCAGCGTCACGTTTTGGCAAAACGGAAATTGGAGCTCACATCTCCGGTGTTGCAAGGCTGACAGCTGTAGCCCGCCTACGCAGGAGGAGCACGTACGGTGAGCCAGTACGTACCGCGGCTCGGCACGCGCCGAAGCCGCACCCACGGCCCGCTCGCCGGGCCGTCGCGACTGCGCCGCACCTCCCGGCGGCCCCGGCGCATCGCCATGCTGAGCGTCCACACCTCCCCGCTGCACCAGCCCGGCACGGGCGACGCGGGCGGCATGAACGTCTACATCGTCGAACTGGCCAAGCGCCTCGCCGCGATCAACATCGAGGTCGAGATCTTCACCCGCGCCACCACCGCGTCCCTCCCGCCCACGGTCGAGCTGGCCCCCGGCGTCCTGGTCCGGCATGTCGACGCGGGCCCGTACGAGGGCCTCGCCAAGGAGGAGCTGCCCGCGCAGCTCTGCGCCTTCACGCACGGCGTGATGCAGGCGTGGGCCGGGCACCGCCCCGGCTACTACGACCTCGTGCACTCCCACTACTGGCTCTCCGGCCACGTCGGCTGGCTCGCCGCCGAGCGCTGGGGCGCGCCGCTGGTGCACGCCATGCACACCATGGCCAAGGTCAAGAACGCCGCGCTCGCCGCCGGCGACACACCCGAGCCCGCCGCGCGCGTCATCGGCGAGACGCAGATCGTACGGGCCGCCGACCGGCTCATCGCCAACACCGCCGAGGAGGCCGAGGAGCTGGTACGGCACTACGAGGCCGACCCCGGCGAGGTCGCCGTCGTGCACCCGGGGGTGAACCTGGAGCGGTTCCGCCCGGCGGGCCCCGACGTGAGTGCGAGCCGCGCCGCCGCCCGCGCCCGCCTGGGGCTGCCGCAGGACGCGCTCGTACCGCTGTTCGCCGGCCGCATCCAGCCGCTGAAGGCGCCGGACATCCTGCTGCGCGCGGTCGGCGTGCTGCTGGACGAGGAACCCGGGCTGCGCTCGCGCATCGTCGTGCCGGTCGTCGGCGGGCCCAGCGGCAGCGGCCTCGCCAAGCCGGAGGGGCTGCACAAGCTGGCGGCCCGGCTCGGCATCGCGGACGTCGTGCAGTTCCGCCCGCCGGTCGGCCAGGACCAGCTCGCCGACTGGTACCGGGCCGCGTCCGTCCTGGTCATGCCGTCCTACAGCGAGTCCTTCGGCCTGGTCGCCGCCGAGGCGCAGGCCTGCGGCACGCCGGTCGTCGCGGCGGCGGTGGGCGGGCTCCCCGTGGCCGTACGGAACGGGGAGAGCGGCTTCCTCATCGACGGCCACGACCCCGCCGACTACGCACACGCCCTGCGGCGCTTCGCCGACGCCCCGGAACTGGCCGACAGCATGGGCGAGCGGGCCGCCCGGCACGCCCAGTCCTTCGGCTGGGACACCGCCGCCTCGGCGACCGCCGACGTCTACACCGCCGCGATGCAGGAACGGCGGCGTCGCCTACGCTCGACACATGGCTGATACAGCTGGCAAGACGGACACGGCTGACGCGCGGCAGGTCATCGAGGCGACGCTCAAGGACGCCGACGTGGAGTGGGAGTCCCCCTCCAGCGGCACATACGTGGTGAAACTGCCCGGTACCCGCAAGCTCTCCACCACCTGCTCCCTGGTCGTGGGCCGGCACTCCCTCTCCGTCAACGCCTTCGTCGTCCGCCACCCCGACGAGAACGACGCCGCCGTCCACCGCTGGCTCCTGGAGCGCAACACCCGCCTCTACGGCGTGAGTTACGCCATCGACCGCCTCGGCGACATCTACCTCGTCGGCCGCCTGCCCCTGGCCGCCGTCACCCCCGAGGAGATCGACCGCGTCCTCGGCACCGTCCTGGAGAACGCCGACGGTTCCTTCAACACCCTCCTGGAAATGGGCTTCGCGACGGCGATCCGCAAGGAGTACGCGTGGCGGACGTCGCGCGGCGAGTCGACCAGGAACCTGGAAGCGTTCACGAATCTGACCGGCGGCAGCGGCGAGGACAAGGGCTGACGCGGGCGCCGACCGGCAAGGGGGAGGTCACAGCGGCCGGCCCTCCTTGCGCGTCTTGCCGGCCGACGACTGGAGTACGTGCAGGGCGAGCAGCAGGACCCCGATGTCGTCCAGGTAGACGGGATCGGGGAGGAGGTCGACCGGGGAGATCGTGTAGAGCAGGGCGCCCCAATAGGCGGCCTTGTGCTCCAGGGGCACGCCCGCTTCCTTGAGGAGTCTGCGCGCGCGGATCAGCCGGATGGTCAGCACTATGGCCAGCGCGAACACCGCTATGGCCGCCAGTACGGCCAGTACGAGGAGAATCTTCAGCTCGGCGCTCAACTCGGCCCTCCTGGTGCGGAGACGTGATCAGGTCCGGCGAGCGGGGCCCGCGGCCGTCACTCGCAGCCGCCGGGTTCCCTTTCCCGCCCGGGGCAGTCGCCGGATGCCGATCCCGGCAGAGCCGGCTGTCCGGCGTACGGCCGCCTTTCGAGAGGTGCTGTTGTACCAAAACGCGGCGGCGGTGGCCGCAGAAGCCACGCGTGCCGCAGGCGCACACCCCCTTCCGCCCGCCGCAGGCGCGTGGCATTGTCACGGGTTATCGCTCACATGAACAGCGTTCACATCCGTGGAAGGGAAGGCGGCCTCATGGACCTCACCCGGAGAAACCTCCTCGCCTGCGCCATCGCCACGGCAGCCGGCGCCACAGCGCTCGCCGCGCCCGCCGTTCCGGCAGCGGCTGCCCCGGCCGCCACCCCCACACCCCAAGGCCGAAGGCTCTGGCGGGAGTTCACGCGGAACCCCTACGCCCACCCGAACATCCCCTACATCGGCCGCGCCGGCCACTACGGCGGCTCCCGCGACTTCCCCCGCCGCGGAGCCGCCGTCAACGTCCTCCACTACGGCGCGAAACGCGACGGCTCCGTCGACTCCGCCCCCGCCATCAACCGCGCCATCGAGGCCGCCGGACGGCGCGGCGGCGGCACCGTCACCGTGCCCCCGGGCACGTACCGCATCGACGACGTCATCCGCATCGGCTACGACAACGTCGTCCTGCGCGGCGCCGGCTCCTCCCGCACCACCCTGCACGCCACCCGCAGCCTCACCGAGATCGTCGGCCCGTACGGCAGCCGCTACGGCGGGAACAAGTCGGCCTGGTCCTGGGCCGGCGGCCTCATCTGGATCTGCCCGCGCGAGCGCTGGCACTCCCTCACCGACGCGATCAAGGCCGAGGACTGGCCGTTCGAGGGCTGGACGGGCAACAAACGCGACGAGTTCCGTACCCTCACCGCCGTCAACACCCCGGCCCGCCAAGGCGACTGGACCATCACCGTCGCCGACCCCTCGCGCCTGCACCGCGGCGACCGCGTCCTGCTGCGTCTCACCGACGACGACGGCCACACCCTCCTCCAGCACATGGCGGGCGACGTCGACGGCGCGCGCGGCTACCAGTGGTCCGACAAGACCAAGCTCACCTCGTACGTGCCGTACGAGTGGCCCTGCCGCGTCACCGCCGTGCGCGGCCGGCGCGTCACCCTCGACCGGCCGCTGCCCCTGGACGTACGCCCCGAGTGGCAGCCCGAACTCACCACCCTCATCCGGCCGGTGACCGGCTCCGGCGTCGAAGGGCTGACCCTGGACATCGTGGAGACGCCGCAGGCCAAGCACCTGCTGGACAAGGGGTACAACGGCGTCGCCCTCCAATGCGCGTGGGACTGCCGCGTGGACGACGTGCGCGTCAACAACGCCGACAACGGCTTCCTGCTCGTCGCCGCCAAGGCGTGCACCCTGCGCCGCACCCGCGTCTCCGGGCGCGGCAGTCACCACCCGTACTGCTGCCGCGAGGGCTCGCACGACAACCTCGTCGAGTCGTTCGCGATCGACGACCGTACGGTCCCGGCCCCGCCCGGCACGCAGCTGCACGGCATCAACGTCGAGGGGCTCTCCAGCTACAACGTCTGGTCGCGCGGCCGGATGGAGATGGGGACCTTCGACACGCACCGGGGCCTGCCGTTCGCCAATGTGCGGACCGACATCACCGTGAACAACACCGGCTCGCACGGCGGCGACGCGAGCGCCGGACCGCTGTACGGGGCGCGGTTCACGCACTGGAACGTACGCGTCGTCAACGGGCGCGCGGGGTGCGTGAAGATCGACGGCATCGCGCCGTACAGCGCGACGGTGGGCATCAGCGAGGTCAGGGAGTTCGGGCAGGTGGACGTGCCGGACTTCAAGGGGACGCTGCACGCGCGCGTGGAGGCATACGGGCACCCGGAGTCCGTACGGCCGCGGAATCTGTACGAGGCGCAGCGGGCCCTCTGAGGGGCGCTCAGCTCGCTCGGTCCGCCGGAACCTCGCGCTCCGGCGGACCGGACACCGCTTCGGGCCCCGCCTCCCGCTCTTCCTCCCCCTCCTCCTCCGGCAGCCCGCGCATCAGAAGCCAGTACCCGACGGCCGTCACCGTCCCCACCACGGCGCAGCCGCCCCACAGCCAGGCGGCCCCGTACGCGTCGATCACCCGGCCGCCGATGAGCGGCGCGGCCAGCGACCCGACGGACCAGGACAGGGAGTACACGCCCTGGTAGCGCCCGCGCCCGTGGGTGGGGGAGAGGCGTACCACCAGCCCCATCTGGACAGGTGCGTTGACGACCTCGGCCAGCGTCCAGACGGCGACCGTCAGCGCGTACAGCCAGAGCGAACCGGCGAAGGCCGTCAGCCCGAAGCCGTAACCCGCGAGGAGCGCCGAGACGACCAGCAGCTTTCCGGGGCCGCGGTGCTGGATGAAGCGGGAGACCGGGATCTGGAGCAGCACGATCAGCACGCCGTTGACGCCGATCGCGAGGCCGAAGTCACCGCTGGAGAAGCCGTCCGCGCCCATCGCGACCGGCAGGGCCACGGAGCCCTGCTGGAAGATCAGCCCGATCAGGATCGAGAGCCCGACGAGGCCCATGAAGCGGCCGTCGCGCAGCACCGTGCCGAGGTTCACCGAGGGCTCGGCGGCCTTGCCGGCCACGTCCGGGGCCCGGTCGGGGCGGGACTCCGGCAGCTTGACGAAGACGAGGATCGCGCAGGCCATCGTCATCACCGCCTCGATGAGGAACCCGGCCCGGTAGCTGTACTCGGCGATGAAGCCCGCGCCGATCGAGGAGAACGCGAACCCGATGTTGATCGCCCAGTAGTTGAGCGAGAAGGCCCGTACCCGGTCCTTGGGGGCGACGATGTCCGCCATCATCGCCTGCACCGCGGGCCGCGACCCGCTGGCGGCCATGCCGACCAGCAGCGCGACGCCCGCGATGGCGACCGGATGCTGCACGAAGGCGAGCACCGCCACCAGGACGGCGGTCGAGGCCTGGGCGACGAGCATCGTCGGCCGCCGCCCGAGCCGGTCGGTCAGCACGCCGGCGCCGATCGAGGAGACGGCGCCGCCGAGCCCGTACAGGGCCGCGACGAGCCCGGCGAACGACGCGCTGTAACCGCGCTCGATCGTCAGGTAGAGGGCCATGAACGTCGCGACGAACGCCCCGAGGCGGTTGACGAGAGTGGACGTCCACAGCCACCAGAAGGCCCGGGGCAGCCCGGACACACTCTCCTGCACGGCGTGTCGCCAGCCGTTCGCGGACGTGGACGTGGACAAGGCGGACCCCCGAGGTGTCGGTCAGTTGCGTGAGTGACGCATGTAAGTGGCGCATGCGATGGCCGCAACTTACAAAGGGTCGGGGTGCGGCGCCAATGAATTGACGGTGATCGTCAATCGATAGCGCGGGCGGTCGGGCAACCGGGCAACCGGGCGGGCGCGGGGCCGGGGCGCCCGGTCGATTACGCTCAGGGGCATGGCCGACGCACCGTACAAGCTGATCCTCCTCCGCCACGGCGAGAGCGAGTGGAACGCGAAGAACCTGTTCACCGGCTGGGTGGACGTCAACCTGAACGAGAAGGGCGAGAAGGAGGCGGTCCGCGGCGGTGAGCTGCTCAAGGACGCCGGTCTGCTCCCCGACGTGGTCCACACCTCGCTCCAGAAGCGCGCCATCCGCACCGCGCAGCTGGCGCTGGAGGCCGCCGACCGCCACTGGATCCCCGTCCACCGCTCCTGGCGGCTGAACGAGCGCCACTACGGCGCGCTCCAGGGCAAGGACAAGGCGCAGACCCTGGCCGAGTTCGGCGAGGAGCAGTTCATGCTCTGGCGCCGCTCGTACGACACGCCGCCGCCCGCCCTGGAGGACGGCACCGAGTTCTCGCAGAGCGACGACCCGCGCTACGCCTCGATCCCCAGCGAGCTGCGCCCGCGCACCGAGTGCCTCAAGGACGTCGTCGTCCGCATGCTGCCGTACTGGTACGACGGCATCCTCCCCGACCTCCTCGCCGGCCGCACGGTCCTCGTCGCCGCCCACGGCAACAGCCTCCGCGGCCTGGTCAAGCACCTCGACGGCATCTCCGACGAGGAGATCTCCGGCCTGAACATCCCCACCGGCATCCCGCTCGCCTACGAGCTCGACGCCGACTTCCGCCCCCTCAAGCGCGGCGGCACGTACCTCGACCCGGAGGCCGCCAAGGCCGCCATCGAGGCCGTGAAGAACCAGGGCAAGAAGAAGTAAGAGCCTACGAAGAAGCCCCCTACCTGCGGTTTTCCCGCTGGTAGGGGGCTCTTTTCTGCCCTGGGGTCGTCGCTGGGCCGTCAGGTGCTTGATCGGGCCGTGCCCGGTGCCTCGAAGACGGCGGTGTGCCGCGTACTCTTGCAGTCGTGACGGGGAGTCAACTGCGCAGTCGCTTCTTGGATCGCGCCGCGGAGCGCCTGTGGGCCGTCGAAGGCCGACTCGATCTCCCAGACGTGATCAATTTTCGCGACTTGAGGCCGTTCTGGAAAGACTATCGCTCTGAAGTACTGGAACACCTTCGCAACATCCAGTACACGCCTAATCACATTGAGCTCGTCGAGCACCCGAAGGACTACATAAGTACGCGCCCACTCGCAAGGCTCTCAGTACAAGATCGCCTCATATATGAGGCTCTGGCGTTTGAAGTCGCAGAATCTATTGACCCGCTCCTTTCGGACTCGGTATTCAATCATCGATCTAGACGTCGATCGGTGCATTCAGTCGCGGACTGGAAGCTGATGCGCAAAAAGGCGCGCGAGTTCCTTTCGGCAGACAAAGATCTACTGATGGCGAAAACCGACATCGCCTCATTTTATGAACACGTTGAAATTAATGTGCTCTCGATGGACCTAGCAGCTTTCGGCGTCGACGAAGACGTCGGTACACAGCTGTGGAGCTTTCTCAATGGTTTCGAGCGCCAGTGCCACACCTGGGGCCTCCCGCAGGGATCGGCTGCTTCTGGCATTTTGGCCAACGCCTACCTACTCCCGGTCGATAACCTGATCCAGCAGTTCGGCATCAGATTCATCCGCTATTCAGATGACATATATCTGTTCGATTCCGATGAAGAGAAATTGCGCTCGACCCTACAACGCATAAATCGAGCCTTCAGGGCTCGACACCTAAACATGTCGGCACCCAAGACCAGAATACTTGCACGCAAAGACGCCGAGGAACACCTAGACGACATGCAAAAGGATTTGATTCTCTATTTCCTCGGACTAGGAAAGCCGTGGGCAGTAAAGGACCTACAGGATCTATTCATTTCTGCCGTTAATTCAACGCCCCCAAACGAAAGGGACATCAAGTTCTCACTACCCACCCTGGGCTACAGAAAAGACGATTTCGCCTTTCCCTGGGCTCTAGACAGTATAAAAAGTTGGCACCATCTATCCGCCCGCATACTCCGATACCTGGAAAAGCTTCCCCATAAACGTAAAGATTTGCAAGTCACCCTAGAAAAAATACTCGACCAAGTCCCAACCGTCGATTATCCATTTTTGGAGCGCAATATATTCGAGACAGCAATTCGCTGCGGCATTCGCTCGGATATCCTTCGCGCCAAAGCCTGGCTCGCAGTCCGCGACCGCAACAGAAGCAACTATCCACGCGAATTCGCAGCTAGGTACATAGGACGGCTCGGCAATTCGATCGATGGCCAGCTTCTGAAGATGGAGTACGAAGGTGAGCCCCATATCGACGTTCGTCGCGCCCTGCTGGTAGCCATGTACGAGGCCGATTACATGCCTGTCGAGTTGCTTAGAAATCTTGAGAACGGATCTACTATACTTAAATGGACAGCTAAATATCTACTTCGGGTGCCTGACGAGGTACCCATCCCTAAATTTTAGGCATTCGACACTCAGGGGGTTCTCGGTGGCCAGATTTACGCTATATCTTACTCTTTTCTTTATTTCTTTGGCATTTTCTTTTTCGGCCAACGGTTCGGCCGTAGGTAACCTAGCTAGTGGCGCTGTAATCAGCCTTGCAATTCCTGTAACTGATGGACTGATTGCAAATCGCATCAACCTGCGCCACCTTTGGTACTCCGTTCGCTATGCCACCAAAGATGTGAGAATTTCTGCGGCTTACCTCTTCAAGATCAAAGTGGACGGTAAGTACCTGCTGATTCAAGGGCGAAGATTTCAGCAACTTCAACCGGTCGGTGGTGTTTACAAGGCATCTTCCTCAGGAAGCGCATTCCTAGCACTTATCGGCGCGCAAGGCGACTCGTTGATACCCTTCGATGACCAAAGCAGCGGCGATCTGAGAATCCGAATCAAAGGACGCCAGATCTCCAAATTTTATGCCTGGTTCGACTCGCGCGAAGGTCGCGAGGATTCTCCGTGGCGTGAATTCTATGAAGAGCTTATCAGTACAGGAATATTGCCTGCCGGGGAATTTCCTTTCACCTTTCAGGACTACGTCAAGCGGGAAGTGGATCCGATCAGGTATAGCGAGCATGCTCAATCTTTGGAAATTTTGATTGCAGATGTCTATGAGCTGCTACCCACTCCTGCCCAGGAGGCAGCGCTAAGAATGCTCGTGAACACAGAAGCTTCAGAAGTAGTCTGGGTGACTGAAGAGACAGTACGGCGTCGTGGAGTGCTGCCCAACGGGACGACGCTGAACGTCGCCCAGCATGCGCGTCGACTTATATGAGCGCTGCACCATCCTTGAATCCCCGCCTCCCTTGGCCGCCGTGCCCGTCAACGGGGACACCGAACCGGCCCATCGGGCCAGAAGCTGACATCTACCGCTGACAACGTCTTGACGTCGGTCAGCGCCGCCCGCCCAGTCATGCCAGATGATTCGTTGAACCACGGGGAATGGCGGGGACAAGGCAACCAAACCGGTAAGGCTCCGTAGCCGCTCTGGCACTGGTCATCTCAGCAGCCGCCCATAGGTAACCCAAGCTTCCCAAGCTGGGGGCTCAGGCATCGTCGTTACGGGGCATCCGTCCCGGCTTGCTCCGGTCGACGGCACCGGCAGCGTGGCGGAGGCCGGTGGGGGTGTAGCGAGGCATACGCGCGCGTGATCGGTCGGCGCCCTCTCCGCTGTGGCCGACTGTCGTCGGCTGAGGCACAGACGAACTCGTACTCAGCTTGAGCAGACGTCACCGTCACTCGCCTGCGACCGACACAACAGGGCTGTGCATCCGGAGCACAATGACGAACCCCGAGGGCCCGTACGTGAAGGTGCACTGCCGACTCGAGATCAAGGACGACTGGCCCCGGCATCGGTGAAGAGTCTGTGGGCGGTCGACCAAGGCGACGGTACTGCGCGGCTCGACAACATCCCCCGGTTCGTCCCAGGCATTGCCTGCGGGGACATCGTGGCCACCGAGCCCGACGAGGAGGGCGAGCGATGGGCCGGCCAAGTGGTTCGACGTTCCGAGAACTGCATCATCCGCCTCATCGTGCTCCGTGACGGCGGATCGGGAGCCGCACGGCAGAGCGTGCTCAACGCCTTTCACGAACTCGGCGTCTGCGGCGAGGGCATAGAACGGTTCCGCATAGTCGCCTTGGACGTGCCTCCCACCGCCGATCTCGCTAAGGTGCAACGGTTGCTCAACCACGGTGTGGCCAAGGAGTGGTGGGATATGGAAGAGGGGTGCATCACCGCGCAATAGCGAGCCATCTCCGGCGGCTGACGCGCCGTCCACGCGCCCCATGGCTGGGCCGTCCCTGGCCGTCCGACGCCGCTCGACAGTGGCCAATGACGACCGACGACGACCACCAGGCGCACGAGCCCACCGCCCCTGAGCAGCGGAAATCCAGCTCACCAAGATCCCCGGCAAGACCCAGGGCAAGAAGAAGTAGCCAGCACGAGTTAAGCCTCCTACCTGCGGTTTTCTCGCGGGTAGGGGGTTTGATGCTGTCTGGGGGGGCGTCTTTGGGCCGTCGGGGGCGACGACGGCAGCGGCAGAACGCGAATATCGAGCGTGATCAGTGGCACCATAGGGGCAACGACTTCTGCTGGCGTGTGGCCGCGTCCCTGCCACTTCGGGCTCAAGGCGGCAGAATGCTGATTCTAGTCGTACTACTTGCTGCTTTCGACGACTTCCACACTTCATGCTGTTGAGGTGGACATCGCCTTCCGTCGTAGTCGAACGGCCCCTCGGGGCCGCCACACCCCTAGCCTCCGGCCCGTGTGGTTAGTCGCGCCCGTGGCACTCTTAGTCGTCGGTGTGCTCGGCTGGGGGATCTATCACCAGGCCTATGCCTACTTCGACCATGCTGCCGCTCGCCGGACACCGGCTGAGCCGGTCAACGTCAATGACGTCCTCAAGGCCACTGTCACCGTTCTGACAATGATCGGTGCAGCCCTGGCGGGCCTGTACGCCTACCGCAAGCAACTGCTCGCCGAGAGTGACGCCCACCGCGCGGACGCATCGCAGCTCGCCGAACGCTATGTCTCTGCCGCCGAACAGCTCGGGCACGAACAGGCAGCCGTGCGTCTCGCCGGTGTCTATGCTCTGGCGCGCCTCGCTGACGACTGGGAAGAGCAACGCCAGGTCTGCATCAACGTCCTCTGCGCGTATCTGCGTATGCCTTACGACCCTGACTCCACAGCTCCTGGCCACCGAGTCGGTGACCGAGAGGTCCGGCTCACCATTATCAGCGTCATCCGTGATCATCTGCGGGATCCGAGTTCAGGGGACACATGGTGTGCCTATGACTTGGATTTCACCGGTGCCACCTTCGATGGTGGTGATCTGTCGGCGAGTTACTTCCAGGGCAAAGCCCGATTCAACAGGGCAATATTTTCCGAGGGTGCGGTGATCTTCGACAAGGCGGTTTTTTCGGGTGGGGATGTCGATTTCTCTGGCGCGCACTTCTCGGGTGGCACAGTCAGTTTCGCCCATGTGCGTTTCTGTGAAAATGTTAGACTTGATTTCACGAATGCGATTTTCCTTGCCGGGCGTGTCACCTTCGTCGGGGCGGGGTTTTCTGATTCCTTTGTTTCTTTTATTGGAGTCCGGGTTATCGGTGGTCAATTGGATTTCTATGCGGCTAGCTTCTCGGGGCGCCTGATTGATTTCGCCGGTGCGGAGTTTCAGGATGGATCGACATGTTTCAGTGAGGCGAAATTTCTTGGAGGTTCTGTCAGCTTCACCCAAGTTGAGTTCGGTGGCGGTAGAGCCGATTTCTCCTTTGCGGAGTTTGTGGGTGGTGAGGTCTCGTTCCGTAATGCTGCACTCAATGGGCGGTCGCCCGGCTTCGGTCGTGCCCTCTTCGAGGGAACCGTGTTTCAGTGGGGCCCAATTTCCGCGCCTCCGAACGCTTCCTGACTAAAGATTGTTTCTTTTGGGGAATTGGGTGAGGTTCAGACGGATTACATCGAAAGTATCAACCGCCGGCTGAGCGCATGCGTATGGGGCCTGGGTCGTCGTAGCTCATTCGAGGTCGCTCAAGACTGACCAGAGGCGGCCGGTGACGACCGTACGGACAGGTCCATGAACCCACCGTTGCTGAACACCGAATACGCTGGCCCCCCGGTGGTACGAACGTTGAGGCAGTCAGCCGTGGCGCGTCTGGAGGACTCGTGGAAGCCGCTGTTCTCGTCAGCCCCGACCGGCTGTGGTCGGCGCACGAGGTTCTGACGCGCCCGAGTCCCGTACCGGCCGTGCCGGGGGTCTACGGCTGGCACTTCGAGCAGCCGCCGCACGCGGACCTCGACGCCGGGCGCCTGCTCTATGTCGGGATCGCCCCGCGGCACATGGCGAACCGCACCAGCACCCAGAACCTGCGCAAGCGGGTGCGCTACCACTACCGCGGCAACGCGGCCGGCTCGACCCTGCGGCTCACTCTCGGGTGCCTGCTCGGCATCGAACTGCGCCGCGTGGGCAGCGGCAAGCGGCTGACCTTCGGCAAGGCGGGCGAGGCCGAACTGAGCCGGTGGATGGCGGACAACGCCCGGGTGTGCTGGATCGAGCAGGGCGAACCGTGGACCTTGGAGTCACAGCTCATCTCCCGGCTCGACGTCCCGCTGAACCTCGACCAGAACCGCCACAACGCGTTCCACGGCCGCTTGAAGGAACTGCGAACCGCGGCACGCGAGCGTGCACGGGCACTGCCGATCAGCGCGTAGCTCACCCGATCCGTCCGCCGGGCGTTCCGATATGGCGGAACGCGCATGTGGGGCCCCGGCCGACCGGCCGGGGCCCCACACGGTGGTACGGGCTGTACGTGACTCAGCCGCAGCCGCCGCCGCACTGGCATGCGCCGCCCGACTGGCAGCCGCATGAGCAGCCTGGGCCGCACTGGCAGCCGCTGAGCATGGGTGGTGACGTCGGATCGCTGGCTACGTTGACTATCGGACAAGGAGTGCCGGCCATGTAGTACCTCCTCGGAGGTGGTCCGCTGCCTGTCTTCAGTCAATGCCCGCATCGGCGGGCGCGTGAACGGCGCGCGGAAGCACTTTCCCGCACAGGCGCCGACAGGGATCGACAGGGACCGACAGGGACGACCGTCGCGGCAGGCGGCGGCCGGGCCGAGGGGGCTCAGTGCCCTTCTATGGGCCCGGCACCTCCCACCGGGTTGGTCTGCGCCGCCAGTTCGTCCGCGTGCTCGCCCGTGACCAGGTAGACCACGCGCTTGGCCACCGACACCGCGTGGTCCGCGAACCGCTCGTAATAGCGGCCCAGCAGCGTCACGTCCACGGCCGTCTCGATGCCGTGCTGCCAGCGGTCGTCCATCAGGTGCTGGAAGAGCGCGCGGTGCAGCAGGTCCATGGCGTCGTCGTCCTGCTCCAGCTGGAGCGCCAGGTCGACGTCCTTGGTGATGATGACCTCGGCGGCCTTGGCCATGAGCCGCTGCGCGAGCTGGCCCATCTCCAGGATGGTGGCGTGCAGATCGTGCGGCACGGCCCGTTCCGGGAAGCGGAGCCGGGCGAGCTTGGCGACGTGCTGCGCCAGGTCGCCGGAGCGCTCCAGGTCGGCGCTCATGCGCAGTGAGGTGACGACGATCCGCAGGTCGGTGGCGACCGGCTGCTGGCGGGCCAGGAGCGCGATGGCCCGTGCCTCCAGGTCCCGCTGGAGGTCGTCGACCTTCTCGTCCGCCGCGATGACGGACTCGGCGAGCTTGAGGTCCGCGTCCAGGATCGCCGTGGTGGCGCGCCCGATCGCGGAGCCGACGAGCCGGGCCATTTCGACGAGGCCCTCGCCTATCGAATCCAGCTCCTCGTGGTACGCGTCCCGCATTCCGTGACCTTCTTCCTCTTTCGCCGGCTTCAGCGGCTTTCCATCGGCCGTCCGTACCGGACGGAGCCCGGCGGAGCGACGGTGGCGGTTCCCGGGGTGCTGTGGCCCCACGCTCCCACGTTCGATCCGCAACGCGTCCGGATCCGGCCCCCGGAGTGAACCGGCACTGTCGTGAAGGTGAACTCTGGGAGACGAGTGTTCGAGGCGGCACCCATTTGGCTGTGGACCTGTCGCACCCCCCGCATAACCTGGAGCCATGAACGTGGACGCGGCCGTCGCCGCAGCGGCAGCGATCGCCGGGCTGTGCACCGGTGTGATCGCCATGCTGGCGTTCCGCTGGAGCGAGCGCGACCAGGCCCGCCCGACCCGCAGCTCCCTGCACACGGACGCCGTCCTGCCGCCCGGCGTGGACACCGTGCTCTCCGTGCTGCGCTCCTCGGCGGTGGTGCTCGACGAGGGCGACGCCGTGGTCAAGGCCAGCTCCGCGGCGTACGCCCTCGGGCTGGTGCGCGGCGGGAAGCTGGCCGTGGAGCCCATGCTCCAGATGGCCCGTGACACCCGCCGCGACGGCGAGATACGCCAGGTCGAGCTGGACCTCCCCCGGCGCGGTACGGGCCGGGGCGACGCCCTCGCGGTGTCGGCCAGAGTGGCTCCGCTGGGCTCCCGGCTGGTGCTGCTGCTCGTCGAGGACCTCACCGAGGCCCGCCGCATAGAAGCCGTGCGCCGGGACTTCGTCGCCAACGTCAGCCATGAGCTCAAGACCCCTGTGGGCGCGCTCTCCCTGCTCTCGGAGGCCGTCATGGACGCCTCCGACGACCCGGAGGCCGTCACCCGCTTCGCCGGGCGCATGCAGATCGAGGCGACCCGGCTCACCAACCTGGTCCAGGAGCTGATCGACCTCTCCCGCGTGCAGAACGACGACCCGCTGGAGGACGCCGAGCCGGTCCGGGTCGACGAGCTGGTCGCGGAGGCCATCGACCGGTGCCGCCACCAGGCCGGCACCAAGCAGATCACCATGGCCGCCGGCGGCACCGCCGACCTGCACGTCTGGGGCAACCGCGGCCAGCTCGCCGCCGCCCTCGGCAACCTCGTCGAGAACGCGGTCAACTACAGTCCGGCCCGTACCCGCGTGGGCATCGCCGCCCGCCGCATCGCCGCCCCCGGCGGCGCGCTCATCGAGATAGCCGTCACCGACCAGGGCATCGGCATCTCCGAGAAGGACCGTGAGCGCGTCTTCGAGCGTTTCTACCGAGTGGACCCGGCGCGTTCGCGCGCCACCGGCGGGACCGGCCTCGGCCTCGCCATCGTCAAGCATGTGGCCGCCTCGCACGGCGGGGAGGTCACGGTGTGGAGCTCCGAAGGCCAGGGCTCCACCTTCACCCTGCGGCTCCCGGAGGCGGGCACCGCCCGCGGCCGGGACCGCTCATCGAACGCACGGACCGAGCCGCCCGGCCGGTCCGGGGGCGACCTCGACGACGAGGACCGCCCGTACGAGACCTTCACCACCGAACATCTGCCTGCCCCGGAGGTCCTTCCGTGACCCGAGTGCTCGTTGTCGAGGACGAGGAATCGTTCAGCGACGCGTTGTCGTACATGCTACGAAAGGAGGGTTTCGAGGTCGCGATCGCGGCCACCGGACCCGATGGGCTGGACGAGTTCGAACGTAACGGCGCCGATCTGGTGCTGCTCGATCTGATGCTGCCGGGGCTGCCCGGTACGGAGGTGTGCCGCCAGCTGCGCGGCCGGTCCAACGTCCCGGTCATCATGGTGACCGCCAAGGACAGCGAGATCGACAAGGTCGTCGGGCTGGAAATAGGAGCCGACGACTATGTGACCAAGCCCTTCTCCTCCCGCGAGCTGGTCGCCCGCATCCGGGCCGTCCTGCGGCGGCGCGGCGAACCGGAGGAGGTCACCCCGGCAGCCCTGGAGGCCGGTCCCGTACGGATGGACGTGGACCGCCACGTCGTCACCGTCTCCGGCGGCAAGGTGGACCTGCCGCTCAAGGAGTTCGACCTGCTGGAGATGCTGCTCCGCAACGCGGGCCGGGTGCTGACCCGTATGCAGCTCATCGACCGCGTGTGGGGCGCCGACTACGTGGGCGACACCAAGACCCTGGACGTGCACGTGAAGCGGCTGCGCGCCAAGATCGAGCCCGACCCGGGCGCGCCCCGCTATCTGGTGACCGTCCGCGGCCTGGGCTACAAGTTCGAGCCGTAGACCGGCCCGTACGGACCGCAGAGGCACCGACACGCCGCCGCCCGCCGGCCCCGAGAGGGGCGGCGGGCGGCGGCGTCGCGGGCCCCTTCACGGGGCGCTCGTTCAGTGTCCGGCGTTCTGCTCCCCGGAGTTCTGCTGACCGGTGTCGCCGCCCTGCTTGTCGTTCTCCGCGCCGTGGCCGCCCGACGTCGCACCGTTCGTCGGGGTGACCGTGTTCTTCCCGCCGGGCTTGCCCGTGGGGTTGCCGGTCGGGGTGGAGCCCGGCTTCCCCGCGCCCGTCTGGGACGGCGAGGGCATCTCGCTGGGCCCCCACTTTTGGAAGTAGCTCGTCGCCGGGACGATGAACGCGCCCACGCGCACGTCGCCCGTCGAGCTGAAGTCGAAGACGAGCTGCTGCTGGTCCCCGTCCCGCAGCCCCTCGCGGCCGCTCGACAGCACCGCGGAGGCGTTGCCCTCGCCGCCGAGCTGTACGGAGCCGTGCGCGGGCACGACGAGCGGGCCGCCGCCCTTGGCGGGGGAGAGCTTCACGGGCACGCTCTTGCCGGCCAGCGTGATGCCGCGCAGCGTCTGCTTGTCGCGGCTGTTGTTGAAGACGTGACCGGTGATGACGGCCGGGCCCTTGGTGTCCTGGTCCGGCTGGGTGATCACGTTCACGTTCTGGACCTTGATGTCGCCGACCGTGACGGCGGCGTTGTCCGGCTTGACCTCAAGGGTCTGGGGACTCGTACCCGCCGCGCACGCGGAGAGCGGTGCGATCGAGAGCACGAGGGCGGTGGCGGCGAGGGCGCCGCGTCGAAGGCTGCTGCTCACGGCGGCGGCATCTCCTAGACGAGCTACGGCGGCCGAACGGTCTGCCCGGTCGCGGATGGACGGCGTGGACGGCGGTACACGGGTGTAAAGCCGCCCTAAGGGTGTGTCAGCGGCCTCAGGTTACCGAGCCGCCGGACGGCCGCCGCACCCGACCCGCCCCTTGGTCGACAGGCCGTCAGCGAAGCGGCCCCGAGTCCGGTGAACGGGCCGCCCTTCGCGAGCCGATCTTGGGCGCCCGAGGAAATGGCGCGCGCGGCCGGCCGGGCAAATTATCGGTAAGGAATGCGTGGAGCTTCCGCGAAGCATCCGGGAAGGCCCCGGAATTGATCAACGGAGTGATCGCGTTCTTGTGATCAATTAGCGAATCGGGTCGCGCCGAACCCGGAGAGGGCCCGAACGGAGTAGCGGAACTCCACCACACGGACTCCGGCAAACCGGGACGTAGACCCTCTCCGGCACTGCCCCAAGAGTGTGTAACGTGCCTGTTTCTCCCTGCCCGGACAGCCGCTCCCACCTGCGAATACCTGCTTCCGCACCCCTGTCGCAGCACGTTCCGGGCGTTGTTGTCAAGCCCTGAGATATGCCCTGACCTGCGAAAACGCCATTCAGAACCGCTTGTTCCCGTGTTAGACTGGATAGCCACGGAAGGGGTACCTGTCACATGACGTTCAAGGTTGGCGACACCGTGGTCTATCCCCATCACGGGGCCGCGCTGATCGAGGCCATCGAAACTCGCCAGATCAAAGGCGTGGACAAGACCTACTTGGTGCTGAAGGTTGCCCAGGGTGACCTTACGGTTCGCGTGCCAGCGGACAATGCGGAGTTCGTCGGCGTGCGCGATGTAGTCGGCCAGGACGGGCTCGACCGGGTCTTCGAGGTGCTCCGCGCACCGTATGCGGAAGAGCCGACGAACTGGTCCCGTCGCTACAAGGCAAACCTGGAGAAGCTCGCGTCAGGCGACGTGATCAAGGTCGCCGAGGTCGTCCGCGACCTGTGGCGCCGTGAGCGCGAGCGCGGACTCTCCGCAGGTGAGAAGCGAATGCTCGCCAAGGCCCGCCAGATCCTGGTGAGCGAGCTCGCCCTCGCGGAGAACACCAACGAAGACAAGGCCGAGGCCCTGCTCGACGAGGTCCTCGCGTCCTGACGCCACGCTCGTCGCATGACAGCTGGACGTAAGGCAAGTGCTCTCAGAGGCAGTGGTGCCGCGGTGCCCGTGTGAATGACGGAAGTCAATCGCCGGGCGCTGCGGCATCTCTGCGCTTGGTGCACCGCCCGCCGTACTTGGCGTGCCGGGCCCGGGCGGCTGGCTCGACCAGCTGTCACGGAAGGGGCTGATCGGGGCTTCGCGCCCGGCACGCTGTGGCCATACCCAACTCGGCCGAGGAAGCAAACCTGAACGCCAACGCGAACTCCGACAGCGCTCCCGAGAGCGTTCCCGGCACCACGCCCGACCGCACGGCCGTCCGAGCGGCGACCGCTCGTACGCCCGTACGCACCGCCGCGGTCATCCCGGCGGCCGGCCGCGGCGTCCGCCTCGGGCCGGGCGCCCCCAAGGCGCTCCGCGCGCTGAACGGCACTCCCATGCTGATCCACGCCGTACGGGCGATGGCCGCCTCCCGCGCCGTCTCCCTCGTCGTCGTGGTCGCCCCCGCCGACGGGGCCGCCGAGGTGCGCAACCTCCTCGACGAGTACCCGCTCGCGGACCGCACCGACGTGCTCGTCGTCCCGGGCGGCGACACCCGCCAGGAGTCCGTGCGGCTCGGCCTCGCGGCGCTCCCCGCCGACATCACCGTCGTCCTCGTCCACGACGCGGCCCGCCCGCTCGTCCCCGTCGACACGGTGGACGCCGTGGCCGCCGCCGTACGGGCCGGGGCCCCCGCGGTCGTGCCCGCCCTGCCGGTCACGGACACCGTCAAGGAGGTCGAGTCGCGCCCGGCCGGCGAGCCCGAGCCGGTCGTCGGCACGCCCGAGCGGGCCCGGCTGCGCGCCGTGCAGACCCCGCAGGGCTTCGACCGCGCCACGCTCGCGGAGGCGCACGAGAGCGTCGCCCTGGAGGGCGACGGCGCCACGGACGACGCCGGAATGGTCGAGCGGCGCGGCGTCCCGGTCGTGCTCGTAACCGGCCACGAGGAGGCGTTCAAGGTGACCCGGCCGCTGGACCTGGTCCTGGCCGAGGCCGTACTCGCCCGCAGGAGGGCCAACGATGGCTTCTGACCCCGGCCCGTCCGCACGCCCGCCGCTGCCGCTCGTCGGCATCGGCACCGATGTGCACGCCTTCGAGGAGGGCCGCGAGCTGTGGTGCGCGGGCCTGCTCTGGGCGGACGAGACGCACGGCCTCGCGGGCCACTCCGACGGCGACGTCGCCGCGCACGCCGCGTGCGACGCGCTGTTCTCCGCCGCCGGCGTCGGCGACCTCGGCGCCCACTTCGGCACGGACCGGCCCGAGTGGTCCGGGGCCGCCGGCGTCGTCCTGCTGGCCGAGGCCGCCCGGATCGTACGGGCCGCCGGGTTCGAGATCGGCAACGTCGCGATCCAGGTGATCGGCGTACGCCCGAAGATCGGCAAGCGGCGTGACGAGGCCCAGAAGGCGCTCTCCGAGGCGGCCGGCGCGCCCGTCTCGGTCTCCGGCACGACGTCGGACGGGCTGGGCCTGACCGGCCGGGCGGAGGGCCTCGCGGCCGTCGCGACCGCCCTGCTCGTCAGGGTCTGAGAGCTGCGCCCCGGCCCCCGTATGGGGGACGGCGGGTGCGGGAATGCGGGTGGCTGACGGGGCGTTGGGTACGGATCGAACGCCCCGGTCATATCCGGCAGCCCGAGTCCGACAGCGCAGCGAAGGGTCACCGTCATGGCAGCCGCACTCTCCGACACGCTCAAGAACCTCGTGGACGGCCCGGTCTTCGCGACCGTCGCGACCGTCCAGCCCGATGGCAGCCCGCAGCTGTCGGTCGTATGGATCAAGCGGGACGGCGACGACCTGCTGTTCTCCACCACGGTCGGCCGCCGCAAGGAGAAGAACCTGCGCCGCGACCCCCGGGTGACCGTGCTGGTCAACCCGGCCGACGCCCCGTACACCTACGCCGAGGTCCGCGGCACCGCCACGGTCTCCACGGACACCGGCGGGCTGATCGACGAGCTGTCGCGGAAGTACACCGGCCGCGCCTACGCCGACTTCAACCCCGGCTCGGTCCAGGACGCGGAGCGCGTGGTCGTACGGATCACCCCGGAGAAGACGGTCGAGCACCTGTGAGCGGCCGCTCCTCGGAGCGGCGCGCCCGCCCGGCCGCGGGCTAGCCGGCCCTGATCTCCGTGACCGCCCGCTGCATCCCGCGCTTGAGCAGGCGGGCCAGCGGGCGCTCCACGAAGCGGTGCACCAGCCACGCGAAGCCGAGCATCCCCACGACCAGCCCGGGCAGCAGCACGTAGTGCGGCACATGGCCCGCCAAGTGCTCGATGACCACCCAGCCGATGCGCTCGTGGACGAGGTAGAGCGGATAGGTCAGCACGCCCGCTGTGGACAGCCACCGCCAGTTGATCCGCCGGGTCCAGCCCAGCGCCACGGCCGCGACCAGCAGGAAGAACAGCGCGAGGATCGCCACGGTCGGCCAGCTCGGGACCTGGTGCCCCACGTGCTCCTCGGCCCGCGCCTGCGCCTGGAGCAGGTAGTGCTGGCCGATCAGGAAGCAGCCGCCGACGATGGTCCACAGCACCAGATTCGGCCGGAAACGGTGCATCAGATAGAAGGCGATGCCCGCGATGAAGTACCAGCAGTCCTCCGGCAGCAGCAGCTGGTTGAGCACGCTGTTGTCGACGGCCTTGGCGACGATCGCCGCGATGGCCCACAGCAGGCAGAACGCCACGGCCCGCTTGTACGTGAGCCCGCGCCAGGCGACGATCGCGAAGAGCAGGTAGAACCGCATCTCCACCCAGAGCGTCCAGTACACGCCGTCGACCGGTGTCACCCCGAGGGGGTCCTGGAACATCGTCAGGTTGACGGCCGCGTTACCCCATGAGGGAGCTTCGTTGACCACCGGCCAGATGAAGACGACGAGCGAGACGAGCGCCACCGCGAACCAGTACGCGGGGTAGAGCCGGGTGATCCGCGAGAGGGCGAACTGCCCGAGGCTCTTTCCCCAGCAGCTCATGCAGATGACGAAACCGCTGATGACGAAGAAGAGCTCGACGCCCAGCCAGCCGTAGGAGGCCGGCAGATAGGCGGTGGGAAAGAGCGTCTTCGAGGATTTGGGCCAGGCGCCGCTGTCGAATGCGATGTAGTGGTACGCGACCACCATCAGCGCCGCGAACAGCCGCAGGCCGTCGAGGGCGGCCAGCCGTCTGCCGCGCTGCCCACCAGGTGCCGCGGGTGCGACCGGTGCGGTGGTCGGCGCCTCCTGCTGTACGGGCAGTGTGGAGTGCAACGCTCCTCCTGGTTCCTGCTCCTGGTTTCCCCGGAGCCCCACCGGGAAGGCGAGGCGTGCCGGGGAAGCTACCATGGATGCTTCTCATATAGATGCAAAACGCAAATAGAGGGCAAAGCGGATGGCGGGTGAGGCACTGCCCCCGGCGCACTACCCTTATTGCGTGAGCATTCGCCTGTACGACACCAGCGCCCGGCAGATCCGTGATTTCATCCCGCTGTCGCCGGGCTGTGTCTCGATCTACCTCTGTGGCGCGACCGTGCAGGCCGCACCGCATATCGGGCACATTCGATCCGGACTCAACTTCGACATCATGCGCCGCTGGTTCGTTTACCGCGGTTACGACGTGACATTCGTGCGCAACGTCACCGACATCGACGACAAGATCATCAAGAAGGCGGCCGAGTACGGCGAGCCGTGGTGGGCCATCGGGTACCGCAACGAGTGCGCCTTCAACGCCGCGTACGACGTGCTCGGCTGCCTGCGGCCGACCTACGAGCCGCGCGCGACCGGGCACATCCCCGAGATGATCGAGATGATGCGCGGCCTCATCGAGCGCGGCCACGCCTACGCCGCCGACGGCAACGTCTACTTCGACGTGCGCTCGTACCCCGACTACCTCGCCCTGTCCAACCAGGACCTCGACGACCTGCGCCAGCCCGCGGGCGAGGGCGAGACCGGCAAGCGCGACCCGCGCGACTTCGCCATGTGGAAGGCCGTCAAGCCCGGCGAGCCCAGCTGGGACACGCCCTGGGGGCGCGGCCGGCCCGGCTGGCACCTGGAGTGCTCCGCCATGGCCCACAAGTACCTGGGCGAGGCGTTCGACATCCACGGCGGCGGCATCGACCTGATCTTCCCGCACCACGAGAACGAGATCGCCCAGGCCAAGGGGTACGGCGACGCCTTCGCCAGTTACTGGGCCCACAACGGCTGGGTCACCATGAGCGGCGAGAAGATGTCCAAATCGCTCGGCAATTCGGTGCTCGTCGCCGACATGGTCAAGCGCTGGCGCCCCATCGTGCTCCGCTACTACCTGGGCACCCCGCACTACCGGTCGATGATCGAGTACAGCGAGGAGGCGCTGCGCGAGGCCGAGTCCGCGTTCGCGCGGATCGAGGGATTCGTGCAGCGGGTCTGCGAGAAGGCGGGCAAGACCGTCGAGCCCGCCGACGAGGTCCCGCTCGCCTTCGCCGAGGCGATGGACGACGACCTCGGCGTCCCGCAGGCGCTCGCGATCGTGCACACCACCGTCCGCCAGGGCAACTCCGCGCTGACCGCCGACGACAAGGAGACCGCCGTCGCCCGCCTCGCCGAGGTACGGGCCATGCTCCGCGTGCTGGGCCTCGACCCGCTCGACGAGCACTGGTCCGGCGGTGCGACCGGGCGCGGCGAGGACCTGCACGGCGTGGTGGACTCGCTGGTCAGGCTCGTACTGGAGCAGCGGCAGGCGGCCCGCGCCCGCAAGGACTACGGCACGGCCGACGCGATCCGCGACCAGCTCCAGCAGTCCGGCCTCGCGATCGAGGACACACCCTCCGGCCCGCGCTGGTCGCTCTCCTGAGCGACACTTTTCGTACGTACGTTTTCCGAGCCGTCCCGGGCGGCTCACAGCAGTGAAGAGACAGGTGACCCATGGCCGGGAACAGCCAACGCAGAAACCGCCGCACGTCCAACAAGAAGGGCATGCAGGTCGGCAGTGGCGGCAACCGGCGCAAGGCCCTCGAAGGCAAGGGCCCCACTCCGCCCGCCTCCGCCCGTAAGGGACACAAGAAGAACCGCGTCGCCACCGCCAAGGCGCGGCACGAGGCCAAGCGCCCCGCACCGCGCCGCGGCGGCCCCAAGGGGACCAACGAGCTCGTCGTCGGCCGCAACCCGGTCGCCGAGGCGCTGCGCGAGGGCGTGCCCGCCAACACGCTCTACGTCCAGCAGTACATCGACAGCGACGAGCGCGTGCGCGAGGCCATCCAGCTCGCCACCGAGCGCGGCATGAACCTCATGGAGGCGCCCCGCCCCGAGCTCGACCGGATGACGAACGGCCTCAACCACCAGGGCGTCGTCCTCCAGGTCCCGCCGTACGACTACGCGCACCCGGACGACCTCACCGCCGCCGCCTTCGACGCCGGCGAGGACCCGCTCATCGTCGTGCTCGACGGGATCACCGACCCCCGCAACCTCGGCGCGATCGTCCGCTCCGTCTCCGCCTTCGGCGGCCACGGCGTCGTCGTCCCCGAGCGCCGCGCGGCCGGCATGTCCGCCGGCGCCTGGAAGACCTCGGCGGGCACCGCCGCCCGTACGCCCGTGGCGCGCGCCGCCAACATGACGCGCGTACTGGAGGCGTACCAGAAGGCCGGGCTCACGGTCGTGGGCCTCGCGGGCGAGGGCGACACCGAGCTCGGCGACGTCCAGGCGTTCGACGGCCCCGTCGTGATCGTCATCGGCAGCGAGGGCAAGGGCCTGTCCCGCCTCGTCGGCGAGACCTGCGACCTGCGCGTCCGCATCCCCATGCCCGGCGGCGCGGAGTCCCTCAACGCGGGGGTCGCCGCGGGCGTCGTGCTCTACGAGGCGGCCAGGCAGCGCGCCTGATCCGCCGCGCGCCGCTCCGTCCCGCCCCGTGCCGGGGGCGGGCGGGGCCGGGGCGCCTCCCGGACACGGGGCCGCGGCCCCGTGCCGGGCCCGGCCGCCTTGACGGGTCTCGGACAGTTCGGCGCGGTCAAGCAGTGTCCTAAACACCCATCACTCGGTTAGATGAGTGTGGACACCAGAACACCCCGCCCCACGGGGGGAAGCTCGCCGGGATACGACGATCAGCCCGCGCTGAGCACGGTGAAGGTCCCGAGCGACCCGGCGCAAGTCATCGTCAACCACCTGAGCTTCCGCGTACAGCTCGCCCGACCCCCGCGCGCCGCCCGGCAGTTCGCCGGCCTGGCCGACACGGCGAAGATCCCCGTCGCCGCCGGCCCGGCCCGCCGCCGCGCCCCCGTCGTGTGGAGCGGACGGACCGCGCCCGGCGACCCCGCCGCCACCGAACTCCTGCAAGCCGTACGCCACTCCGGCCTCGCGACCGCCGTCGACGCCCCGCGCGGCGAGGCCCCCGCCGACGCCGGCTCGACCCAGGTGCTGCCCCGCGTCCGCATCGACGACGGGCCGCCCACCCGGAACACCGTCGTCGGACCGCGCGGCCCCGTCGAACACCCGCCCGCCTCCGACCCTCCGCGCGAACTCCTGCACGGCGTACGGCCCGCCCGGGGCGCGTACGACGAAGAGCCCTACGGGCCGGACGAGTTCGACGACGAGGCGACCGCGCGCCCGCAGCGCGCCGACGACGTACGGCACGCCTACTACCCCGGGCGCCGCATGAACCTCGGCGTCGTCCTGCTCCCCCTGCGCGTCTTCCTCGGCCTCATCTCCGTCTACGCCGGCATGGGCAAGCTCTGCGACCCCGTCTACTTCGACGGCGGCCGCCGCGGCTCCATGGTCACCTGGCTCGACTCCCTGCACCCCTGGGCCGTCGCCTCGCCCCTGCGCGACTTCGCCCTCGCCCACCCCGTCGGCGCCGGACTCACCGTCGCGTTCCTCCAGGTGACCGTCGGCGTCCTCACCGTCCTCGGCCTCTGGCAGCGGCTCGCGGCCTCCGTCGGCGCCCTGCTCTCCGCGGCCCTGCTGCTCACCGTCAGCTGGCGGACCGTACCCGCCTACGACGCGCCCGACATCATCTACCTCGCCGCATGGAGCCCCCTGATCATCGCGGGCGCCCCCGTCTACTCCCTCGACGGCCGGCTGGCGGGCGAGGCGTGGCGCAGGCTCGGCCCGCGCTCCGAACTGTGGGACCTCCGCAAGCGCGTCCTGCGCCGCGGCGGGACCATGGCCGCCTTCGTCACGGGCGTCACCCTGCTGGTCGGCTCGCTGCTCGGAGGCGCCGTACGCTCCTCCGACACCGCGAACGTGCCCGGCCCCAGCGACCCGCCCGCCAACCACCTCCCGGGCTCGCCGCTCCCGCAGCACCCCGGCAAGCGCACCCACCCCGGTACGCACGGGCCCAGCGCGGGCGCCGGCAGCGGCAAGCCGGCCGCGCCCGGCGCCAAGCGGCACACCAAGCCGTCCCCGGCCGCCTCGAAGGCGCCCGGCACGGCCCACCAGCCCGGGCACACCGGCGGCCCCGGACAGCAGCCCAGCCAGACGCAGGGCGGCGTGCAGCAGCCGGCCCCGCACACCCCGAACCGGCCCGCGGCGCCCGCCGCGCCCCCGCACACCTCCTCCGGCTCGCCGGCGGGCGGCAGCAGCGGCGGCGGCAGCGGAAGCGGCTCGGGCGGCTCCACGGGCGGCGGCACGGCCCCCAAGTCCCCCGGGTCCACCTCCGGAAGCCACACGGGCTCGCTGGGCGGCCTGCTGGGCTGACGGCGGACCTCCGGCTACGAGCGCGGCGCCCCACTCGCTGAGGGGGGCGCCGCGGCGCGTCCGGGGGCCGGCCTTCAACGGGACTGCGTGCCCAGCTCCTTGGCGGCCTCGGTGAGGTCCTTCGCCGTGTCGATGGCCCGCCAGTACGCGCCGTTGGGCAGCGGGTACCCCGCCAGCCGGCGCTGCCGCGCCAGCCTCGGGAACGTCGTGCGCTCGTGGTCGCCGCGCTCGGGCAGCAGCGACGCGAAGTCCGCCGCGAAGACGTAGACGCCCGCGTTGATCAGGTACGGGGACGGCGGCGACTCGATGAAGTCCAGTACGTGACCGAACTCGTCGGTCTCCACGGCCCCCCAGGGAATCCGGGGCCGGGCCAGGGCCAGGGTGGCCGTCGCGTCACGCTCGGCGTGGAAGGCGGCCATCTCGCGCAGCGAGAAGCGGGTCCAGATGTCGCCGTTGGTGGCGTACCAGGGGCGGTCGGGGTGCGGCAGGGAGGCGGCCGCGTACTTCAGGCCGCCGCCGCGCCCCAGCGGCTCCGTCTCGACGACGGTCCGCACCCGCAGCGGCAGATCGGCGGAGGCGAGCCACTCCTGGAGCACCTCGGCGAGGTGGCCGCAGGAGACCACGGCGTCCGTGACGCCCTCGGCGGCCAGCCAGGCGAGCTGATGGCCGATGATCGGAGTCCCGGTGCCGGGAATCTCGACCATCGGCTTGGGGCGGTCGTCGGTGTACGGGCGCAGCCGCGAGCCCTGGCCTCCGGCCAGGACGACGGCTTGTACGGGGTACGCGTGCGTGCCTGTCATGCTCCGCACCATATGGGGCGGTGCGGCCGCGCCGTGCGGTGCGGTCGGGTGCGGCTCTCAGGTGGCGTGGATGACGCCGGTGGCGAAGGACGTGTCGCACACGGGCCGGGAGTAGGCGTGCGCCTGCCGCACCGAGCCGTACTTCGCGACGGCGGCCTTGCCGAGCGCCCGGGCGATCTCCATGCAGTGCCCGGCCAGCGAGGGGCGCTTCTCGGTCGCCTCCTGGAGGTGGGTGAGCGCGACGCCCGGGTCCTTCTCCTGGAGCTCGGTCAGCAGCCGGTCGCGCAGCACCTCGTGCGGGGCGCGGGCCTTGGGCTGGGAGGAGGAGGCGGTCCCGGAGGAGGCGGCGAGAACCTGGGAGTCGGAGGGCGCCGCCCACGGCACGCGGGTGACCGCGAGGGTCCCGGAGAGGACGAGGACGACCGGGAGGACGAAGGCGAGAGTTCTGCCGATGTGGCGCGCTGCGTGGTTCATGGGGGACTTCCTCGCGTGGTGAGCTGGACGCTGCATGCGGCAGATCGTAGCGAGGAGTGATGATTTGGCGACATTTAGTCACTCGGTCGAGCGATGGAGTGGCGCGCGAGTGCGGTTCTCAAGTTGACGCAAGGGGGCGAAAAGGGGCGTTGTGTACGGGTATTTACCGGCCGTGCGGCAAACATGCGCCGACGCCGTGCCTCCGGGGTGCGGAGACACGGCGTCGGCCGGATGAGCGCGGTGGTGGGCCGGCGGCCCGGTGGGCTCGGCGGGCCTGTGGGACCCGTGGGCCCAGGGGGCGATGGGCCCGGCGGATCAGTCGGTGAGGCGCTCGCCGGTGGAGGTCGAGAAGACGTGCAGCTCGCCCGGGCGCGGCACGACGCGCAGCACCGCGCCCTTCTCGGGCACCCGCCGCCCGTTGACGCGGACCACGAGGTCCTTCTTCTCCTCGCTGCCGACCTCGGCGGTGCCGTAGACGTACCCGTCGGCGCCGAGCTCCTCGACGACGTTCACGGTGACGGGGAGACCGGCCGGGGCGTCCTTGGCCTCCTTCGACAGGGACTTGGCCGCGCCCTCGCCGCCGCTCTCGCCGTCGACGAGGTCGAAGTGCTCGGGTCGCACGCCGACGGTGACCGTGCGGTCGCCCTTGTCGGCGGCTGCGGAGAGCGCCTCGCGGGAGACCGGGACCACGCTGTTGCCGAACTTCACGCCGCCGTCGGTGATCGGCACCTCGACGAGGTTCATGGCGGGGGAGCCGATGAAGCCCGCGACGAAGAGGTTGTTCGGACGGTCGTACATATTGCGCGGCGAGTCGACCTGCTGGAGGAGGCCGTCCTTGAGCACCGCGACCCGGTCGCCCATGGTCATGGCCTCGACCTGGTCGTGCGTGACGTACACGGTGGTGATGCCCAGGCGGCGCTGGAGGCCGGCGATCTGGGTGCGGGTCTGCACGCGGAGCTTGGCGTCGAGGTTCGACAGCGGCTCGTCCATGAGGAAGACCTGCGGCTCGCGCACGATCGCGCGGCCCATCGCGACGCGCTGCCGCTGACCGCCGGAGAGCGCCTTGGGCTTGCGGCCCAGGTACTCGGTGAGGTCGAGGATCTTCGCGGCGTCCTCGACCTTCTGCCGGATCTCGCTCTTGTTGACGCCCGCGATCTTGAGCGCGAAGCCCATGTTGTCGGCGACCGTCATGTGCGGGTAGAGCGCGTAGTTCTGGAACACCATGGCGATGTCCCGGTCCTTCGGCGGCAGATGCGTGACGTCCCGGTCGCCGATCCGGATGGACCCGCCGTTGACGTCCTCCAGCCCCGCGAGCATCCGCAGCGACGTGGACTTCCCGCAGCCGGACGGCCCGACGAGGACGAGGAACTCGCCGTCCTCGATGGAGATCTCCAGCTGGTCGACGGCGGGCTTCTCGGTACCCGGGTAGACCCGGGTGGCCTTGTCGTACGTGACCGTAGCCATGGTGGTGTGGTCCCTTCACCGGCAGGAACGTGCCGGACGATCCGAGTAAAAGGAGTGGTCCAGTCCAATTGACGGGACTGGGCGTGACGCTACCCGCAGGCCACCCGCTTGTCAGTAGATGAACGGTCACGAAATTCTTGCGGTGGGCCCCTGACCTTGGCGTGGCTGGGCGAACCGGGCTCTGTGTAGAGTGGTGCCGCTTTCGCGTACGGGCATACGTGCGCGATGCCGCCTTAGCTCAGTTGGCAGAGCTCCTGTCTTGTAAACAGGTGGTCGTCGGTTCGATTCCGACAGGCGGCCCACCGAACGCGCGCAGCCGCGCGGACGACGGCCCTCCGGTGCGACCGGGGGGCCGTCGCCGTGTCGCCCCTCTGGTGAAACCGTGACCGGCCCGGGCTGCCGGTTTACGCTCGCCCCATGACCTCATCCTCCGTGCCGCCGTCACACCCCGCCCCCATCACCTCCGAGGACTACGCGGCCCGCATGGAACGGGCCTCCCGGGCCGCGGCCGACGCCGGGCTCGCCGGGCTGGTGGTGACGCCGGGGCCCGATCTCAGCTGGCTCTGCGGTTACCGGCCGACCGCCGAGACCGAGCGGCTCACCGCGCTGCTGCTGGCGCCCGGGCGCGAGCCTCGGATGCTGGTGCCGACGCTGGAGCGGCCCGACGCGGAACTCGCGACCGGGGCCGGTGCGGTGCGGATCAGCGGCTGGACGGACGGCGAGGACCCGTACCGTGCCGTGGGCGCGCTGCTCGGGGAGGTCAAGGGGCGCTACGGCGTCTCGGACAACGCCTGGGCGCTGCATCTGCTGGGGCTCCAGCGGACGTTCCCGGACTCGGGGTACTCGGCCTTCACCGAGGTGCTGCCGATGCTCCGGGCGGTCAAGGACGCGCACGAGGTGGAGCGGCTCGCGGCGGCGGGCGCGGCGGCGGACGCCACGTTCGAGGAGATCGCGCAGGTGCGGTTCGCGGGCCGGCGGGAGAGCGAGATCGCCGCGGACCTCGCCGCGTCGCTGCTGCGCAACGGGCACAGCCAGGTGGACTTCACCGTCGTCGGCTCGGGCCCGAACGGCGCCAACCCGCACCACGAGGCGGGCGAACGGGTCATCGAGGACGGCGACATGGTCGTACTCGACTTCGGCGGCCTGAAGGACGGCTACGGCTCGGACACGACCCGTACGGTCCATGTCGGCGAGCCGACCCCGGAGGAGCGCAAGGTGCACGACATCGTGCGGGAGGCGCAGCAGGCGGGGTTCGAGGCGGTACGGCCCGGAGTGGCCTGCCAGGAGATCGACCGGGTCGCGCGGCAGGTGATCAAGGAGGCGGGGTACGGGGAGTACTTCATCCACCGCACCGGGCACGGCATCGGCGTGACCACGCACGAGCCGCCGTACATGGTCGAGGGCGAGCACCTGCCGCTGGTGCCGGGGATGTGCTTCTCGATCGAGCCGGGGATCTATCTGCCGGGCCGGTTCGGGGTGCGGGTCGAGGACATCGTGGTGTGCACGGAGTCGGGCGGCCGGCGGCTGAACAACACGGCGCGGGAGATGCGGGTGGTGGCCTGACGGCCGTACCGCTCGCGCCCGTACATCTGAGGGCGGTCGTATCGCTCGCGCCCGTACCGGCCGAGGCCGGGCCCCCGCTTACGGAGCGGGGGCGTCCGCCGGGGCGGGCTCGTCCTCGGGGGCGGCGTTCTTTGGCGCCCGTGCCGTCACCATGGTCCCGGCGACCACGGCGGCGAGGAGCATGATCCCGGCGCCCCAGCCGATGGCGATGGTGAAGCCGTGGACGACGCCGTCCTTGATCACGGCCCCCTTGACGGCCGGGGTCGGCGCCCCGCCCGTACGCGCCGCCGCCTCCTTGAGGTGGGAGGCGATGTACGTGGAGGAGGCGGAGGTGGCGATGGTGTTGAGGAGGGCGGTGCCGATGGAACCGCCCACCTGCTGGGCGGTGTTGACGGTCGCCGAGGTCACGCCGGAGTCCTGCGGGGCGACGCCGCTGGTGGCGGTGGCCATGACGGGCATGAAGATCAGGCCCATGCCGAGGCCGACGAGGAGTTCGGCGGGCAGGACGTGGGTGACGTAGGCCGGTTCGGCGGTCAGGAAGGTCAGCAGGAAGAGGCCGACCGCGGCCAGTACGGCGCCGGGGGTCATCAGGACGCGCGGCGGCAGGTGGTGCAGCAGCCGCGCGGAGATCTGGGTGGAGCCGATGATGATGGCGACGGTCATCGGCAGGAACGCCATGCCGGTCTTGACGGGCGAGTAGCCGAGCACGACCTGCAAGTAGTAGGTCATGAACAGGAACATGCCGAACATGGCGATGACGGCGAGCCCCATGGTCAGGAAGGCCCCGGCGCGGTTGCGGTCGCGGACGATGTGCAGCGGCAGCAGGGGGCTCGGCGCGCGCGACTGCCACCAGGCGAAGACGGCGAGCAGTACGAGGCCGCCGATCAGCAGGCCGAGCACGAGCGCGTCGTTCCAGCCGCGTGGTTCGGCCTCGCTGCACCCGTAGACGATGGCGACGAGGCCGCCGCAGCCGAGGATCGCGCCGGGGACGTCGAGGCGTACGTTGCCGTGGCCGGGGCGGTCGTGGAGCAGCACGACGGCGCCGAGGAAGGCGACGAGGGCGATGGGGATGTTGACGTACAGGCACCAGCGCCAGTCGAGGTACTCGGTGAGCAGGCCGCCCGCGATCAGCCCGATCGCGGCGCCGCCGCCCGCGATGGCTCCGTAGATGCCGAACGCCTTGCTGCGCTCCTTGACGTCCGTGAAGGTCGTGGTGAGCAGGGAGAGGGCGGAGGGGGCCAGGAGGGCTCCGAAGGCGCCCTGAAGGGCGCGGGCGAGGAACAGCATGCCCTGGCTGGACGCCGCGCCGCCGAGCGCCGAGGCGGCGGCGAACCCGATGAGGCCGATCAGGAACGTGCGCTTGCGGCCGACGAGGTCCGCTACGCGCCCGCCGAGGAGCAGCAGGCCGCCGAAGGCGAGGGTGTAGGCGGTGATCACCCACTGCCGGTTGCCGTCGGACATGTTCAGGTCGCGCTGTGCGGAGGGGAGCGCGATGTTCACGATGGTGGCGTCGAGCACCACCATGAGCTGCGCCAATGCGATGATCACCAGCCCCCACCAGCGGCGGGGGTCGGGTTGCGGGCTGCTGTCCGGGGTGGCGGATATGTGGCTCTGGGTCATCGGGAGACCTGCTTTCGCGGCCGCTCGCGTTCATGGGCCCTGCCGCGCGCCGCGGGGCCGGGCGGATCGGTCGTCGCCCGGGCGCGTACCCGCCGCCGCGTGCCGGCGTCGCGTACGTATGGCTTCCGTACTCGCCGTCCGCGGGCGTCGTGTACGCACGTACGACGCGCTCAAACAGCGTAGGCGCTCCGGGGGCGCGGCGCGCTCCGGAGGGGTGGGGTCCGGGCGGCGGGCGGGGGATCGGGCGGTTGCGGGTGGTGCGCCGGGTGGTGGAACGGGCTGGGCCGGGCCCTGGGCCGGGCCCTGGACCGGGCAGTTCCGGGCGGTGGGCCCGGCTGTTCCGGTCGGTGGGCCGGGGCGTTGTCAGTGCCCTGTGCCACGGTATGGGCGGGAGGCGGTGCGATGACGACGCGAGGCAAGAAGAGCACGGCGGCGGCGCGGACGGTACGGGTGCCGGAGGTGCGGCTGCCGCCGCTGCGGCCGTTCGAGGACGCGGAGCTGGAGTCCGAGGGGGACTACGACGGGATCGGCTTCACGGACCTGGATTTCGTGGGCCAGGAGGGCCGCGGGGCGCGGTTCATGGACTGCGGGCTGACGCGCTGCGCGCTGGACGAGACGCGGCTGGGCCGGGCGCGGTTCGTGGACTGCGTGCTGGACGGCGTACGGGGGGTGGGCACGGACCTGGCGCAGGCGTCGCTGCGGGATGTGGAGATCGTGGACGCGCGGCTGGGCGGCTCGCAGCTGCACGGCGCGGTGCTGGAGCGGGTGCTGGTGCGCGGCGGGAAGATCGACTACCTGAATCTGCGCAAGGCGGTGCTCAAGGACGTGACGTTCGAGGGGTGCGTCCTCTCGGAGGCGGACTTCGGGGGCGCGCGGCTGGAGCGGGTGGTGTTCAAGGACTGCGCGGTGCGGCGGGTCGATCTCACGGCGGTGCGGATGACGGACGTCGATCTGCGGGAGGCGACCGAGCTGGACATCGCGCGGGGCGTGGACCAGCTGGCGGGCGCGGTCATCAGCCCGGCCCAGCTCTTCGACCTGGCGCCGGCGTTCGCGGCGCAGATCGGGGTGCGGGTGGAGTAGCGGGCTGTCCGTACAGGCTGTCCGCGCGGACTGTTGGTACGGGACGTTGGTACGGACTGTTGCTACGGGCTGTGGCTACGGGCTGTGGCTACGGCCGGGGTGGTCAGCTCCGGGGGAAGCGGGCCTGGAGGTCCCATACGGCCGGGTTGTCGCCGAGCCCTTCGTGCATGTCGGTGAGGTCGGCGATCAGGTCGTGCAGGAAGTCGCGGGCCTCGCGGCGCAGCGCGCGGTGGTTGAAGGTGAGCGGCGCCTCGTCCGCCGGCATCCAGTCGGCGGTGACCTCCACCCAGCCGAAGCGCCGCTCGAAGAGCATGCGGTCCGCGGACTCGGTGAAGTCCAGCTCGGCGTAGTGCGGGGTCGCGGAGCGGTTGCCGCGCGGGTCGCGGTCGAGCTGTTCCAGGATGTCGCACAGCGCCCAGGCGAAGTCGAGCACGGGGACCCAGCCCCAGGCCGTGGACAGCTCCCGGTCGGTCTTGGCGTCGGCGAGGTACACGTCTCCGCAGAACAGGTCGTGGCGCAGCGCCCGTACGTCCGCCGTCCGGTAGTCCAGCTGGGGCGGGTCGGGGAAGCGCGAGGAGAGCGAGTAGCCGAGGTCGATCACGCCTCGATGGTGTCACGGCCGGGGGCCGGTCGCGGGCCGCGCCCCCGCCCGTCGGGGCGGGCGGGGACGCGGCTGCGTACGGGCGGTGCGGGTGGTGCGGGGGGAGTGCTGGATGTGCTGGGTGGTGCTGGACCGTTGGACCGCTACGCGACTACTTGACGTTGATGCCGGTCCAGGCGGCGCCGACGGCCTTGTACTCGGCGCTCGTCGTGCCGTACAGGTCGCCCGCCGCCTTCAAGGTGCCCGCGCGGGCCGCCTTGTAGTTGGTGGTGGAGGTGAAGTACGTGGTCAGCGCCTTGTACCAGATCTTCTCGGCCTTGGCCCGGCCGATGCCGGTGACCTTGGAGCCGTCGGAGGTCGGGCTGTCGTAGTGCACGCCGTTGATGTCCTTCGGGCCACTGCCCTCGGAGATCAGGTAGAACCAGTGGTTGGCCGGGCCGGAGGAGTAGTGGACGTCCACGTTGCCGAGGCCGGAGTACCAGTAGTCCTTGGACGGCCCGTCCTTGCTGGGCTTGTCCATGTAGCGCAGCGGCGTGCCGTTGCCGTTGATGTTGATCTTCTCGCCGATGAGGTAGTCACCGGGGTCCGCGGCGTTGTTGGCGTAGAACTCCGCCGCCGTGCCGAAGATGTCCGAGGTGGCCTCGTTGAGGCCGCCGGACTCGCCGCTGTAGTTGAGGCGGGCCGTGGCGGCGGTGACGCCGTGGCTCATCTCGTGGGCGGCCACGTCGAGCGCGGTGAGCGGGTGGGTGTTGCCGGACCCGTCGCCGTACGTCATGCAGAAGCAGCTGTCCTGCCAGAAGGCGTTGACGTAGTTGTTGCCGTAGTGGGCGCGGGAGTAGGCGCCCCGGCCGTCGTTGCGGATGCCGTTGCGGCCGTGCACGTTCTTGTAGTAGTCCCAGGTGACGGCCGCGCCGTAGTGGGCGTCGACGCCGGCGGTCTGGCGGCCGCCGCCCCAGACGTCGTCGGCGTCGGTGAACAGGGTCCCGGTGCCGGAGGTGCCCTGCTTCAGGTCGTACGTCTTGTGGCCGCCGCGCGCGCCGTCGGTGAGCTGGTAGGTCGAGCCGCTCTTCGTCGTGGTGAGGTTGACCTTGCCGCTGTACGTGCTGGTGCCGGTGCCGGTCTCGATGGCCTCGTTCTGGAAGAGCTTCGCGCCGGTCGCCGCGTCGGTGATGACGTGCAGCTCACTGGGGGTGCCGTCCGGCTGGACGCCGCTGACGACGGTCTCGTACGCGAGGACCGGCTTGCCGCTCGCGGCCCAGATGACCTTGCGCGGGGCGGCGTTGGCGGCCGTCTTGGCGTTCTTCTTGGCGCTCGACGCCGCGAGCGCGCTCTTCTTGGCGGCGGCCGGGGCGAGCTTCGCGTCGGTGCCGGGCACGGCGATCGTGGCTTCGGTCGCCTTGGTGACGCTGCGCGCGCCGTTCTTCGCCACGTGTACGACCAGGTCCCCGCCGAGCACGGGAAGTCCGGCGTACGTGCGCTCGTACCGGGTGTGCACCGTGCCGTCCGCGTCCTTGACGACGTCCCGGGCGACGAGCTTCTCCTTCGCCCCGAGGCCGATCTTCCCGGCCGTCGCGGCTGCCCCGTCCTGGGTGACGCGCAGCGCGGACGTCCGCTGGGCGGCGGAGAGTTGAACAGCTGTCGCGCCCGACTCACGGTCGGGCTGCGCGGTGGCCGAACCGGCCTGGACGCCGACGGCGACCATGGCGGCGGAGGCGATCAGCGCGGCGGCGCGCAGCGTGTTCTTGCGGGGGGTGGACGTGATCCGTCTCAACTCGGTCTCCTTGCGCGGACCGCTGGTTCGCGGCCCATCGATGGGCCGGGCAGCCAAGGGTGGGGTGCCCGGTAGTGCAGGAGTGAACCGAGGAGAGAGTGCCAGGCGTTGGGGCTCTTTGACAGGGGCGCAACAAGGATTTGATCCTGCGTTCTTGGACAGGCGGGGGATTTCATTCCGGTTTGCGGCGAGACGTGCCGGGGTTGGGGGCGGGGCGCGTTGGGCGCGCGCCGGGCGCGCGGGCGGGGCGTGCCGGCCTTCGGGGGCGGGACGGGGTGACCGAGGCCGGGCAGGTCGGGTGCGGGCGACGGATGCCCGTAGGCCCTGTCGTACGAGCCGCAGCGCCGCTACGGCTGAGGCTCAGGTTCCGCGACGAGGGGGGTGGGGAGGGCTGAGCGGAGGGCTGCGGTGATCGCGGATACCGCCGGATGGTGGGCGGCGCCGCTGCGGTAGGCGATCTTGGTGCGGCGGCGCAGCGGCGTCCGGGTCAGCACGATTCCGGGCGGTGGGCCGGTCAAGGCCAGCTCCGGGACCAGGGCCACGCCCTGACCGGCCGCCACCAGGGCGAGCACCGTCGGGAAGTCGTCGATCTCGTGGCGGACATGAGGGGTGAAACCGGCGGCTTCACAGTGCCGCACGGTCATCCGGCGACAGAGCGTGCCACGTGTCGCGGTGATCCACGGCAGGTCGCGGCAGGCTGCGATCGCCGCGGTGTCGGGGTTCTCGACGCGCTCGGCCGCGGTGTGGCCGGAGTCCGCCGCCGAGGCCAGGTACATCGCCTCGGCGCACAGGGGTTCCGTGGACAGCACCCGGTGGACGGGGCCGTCCGCGAAGTCGTATCCGTGGATCAGCGCCACGTCGAGTTCGCCCGCCCGCAGGGCGTCGGCCACGTCTGCCGGGTCGATCTCCAGCACCATCGGCTCCAGGCCGGGGTGGTGCCGGGCGAGCGTGCGCAGGGCCGCCGGGATCACCGTCCGGCCGGCGGTGGCGAAGGTGCCGATGCGCAGGGCCCCGGCCAGGCCCTCGCGCGACTGGGCCAGTTCGGCCGCGGCCTGCTCCAGGCGGTCGAGGACCGCTTCGGCGTGGCGGACCAGGGACAGGCCCGCCGGGGTGAGCACCACGCGCCGCCCCGTGCGCTCCAGAAGCGGCACGCCGGCCTCCCGTTCCAGCGCGCTGAGCTGCTGCGAGACGGCCGAGGGGGTGAAGGCCAGGGCCCGGGCGACAGCCGCGATCGTCCCGCGATGGGCCAGCTCCCGGAGCAGCCGTAGGCGGCGAACATCGAGCATCAGAACAGCTTAAGCTCAGCCCCGAAAACGTGAACTAGACCTATATGGCGGGCCGGACGAGGGTGGAGCCCATGGCTCTCCACGGAATTCTGGTCCCTCTCGTCACGCCCTTCTCGGCCACCGGCGGCATCGCGGCCGACGCACTCCAGACCCTGGCCCGCGACGTGCTGGATCAAGGCGCGGCGGGGATCGTCGCGCTCGGCACGACGGCCGAGGCAGCCGCACTCGACGCGACGGAGCGCAGGCTGGTGATCGAGCTGTGCGCCGAGGTCTGCCAGGAGCGCGGTGCGGCCCTCGTCGTCGGGGCCGGGGCCAACGACACAGCGGCAGGCGCGGCCGCGCTCGCCGGGCTCGGAAAGTGGCCGCGGATCACGGCCGCTCTGGTGCCGGTGCCCTCCTTCACCAGACCGGGCGAGGCGGGTGTGATCGCGCACTTCACGCGGCTCGCCGCCCACAGCCCCGTACCGCTGCTCGTCTACCACGTCCCCTACCGCACCGCCCAGCCGCTCCGCACCGCGGCGCTGCGCGAACTCGCCGCACTCCCCAACGTGGCGGGAACCAAGTTCGCGACGGGAGCCTTGGACGGGGCGGCCGTGGAACTCCTGGCCGACTGCCCGCCCGGCTTCGCCGTGCTGGCCGGTGACGACCTCCTGCTCTCCCCGATGCTGGCGCTGGGCGCGGCGGGCGGCATCGCCGCCTCGGCGCACCTGGCCACCCGGCGCTTCGCCGACCTGGCCGACGCGTGGGCGCGCGGGGACGCGGCTGCGGCCCGGCCGCTGGGGCACCGACTCGTGCGCATCTCAGCGGCCGTCTTCGCCGAACCCAACCCGGTCGTACTGAAAGGCGCCCTGCACGCGCTGGGCCGCATTCCCACCCCGGACGTGCGCCTGCCGCTCCTGCCCGCAGCTCCCGACACGGTGGGAGCCCTGCTCCAGCGGCTCGCAGAGCTCGACCAGGCCGAGCCCGGCGATGCCCGGTCCGCCCCGGATCACCTCGCTGAACAGCCGGTTCCGGCCGATGACCTCGACCGGCCGAGGGGCCGACGCGAAGGCCGAGGGGAGCCTTCGGACGGGATGGCGGTGGACGTGTCTTCCGCGAGGTAGCGGTCGAGCGAGGCTTTCAGGAGCAATGCGCCTGCCTCGGGCCGGTGTTCGGCCGCTTCAGGTCACCACCCCGGTGGGCGGTCGGCGGAGCTCCCGATGCAGGAGACCGGGCACGTGCCGCTGCCCTGCTTGCCACTGCCGACGAGATACACGCTCACCTTGTCGACCGGCTCAACCGCCCGCTCCGGCGGCCCGGGATGTCCGGGGGCGAGCCGGCTCTACGGACGCTGCTCGAACACCTGCTGCTCGTTGAACGTCAGCCCGGCGCGTGAATTCAGTGGCCGTGGCCGCCCCAACACGGGCAACCGCTTCTTCTCGCGGTGCGATGCGGCGAGGGCCCGTTCGGCCGGTCCTTCACGTTAACGCCGGAACGGAGGGGAAGCGGAGGAAGCCGACGTCCGCTGAGCCTCGCCCGCCGCGACAGTCAGTCCGAACTCGACCGGACGACGCGTCTCGTCAGGTGCCGCTGGGCGGGGAGAACCACCGGGGCGCGGACCCAGCAGCCGGGGCCGCGCCGTGTCGCGTCCGGCGCGGGGCTCCGTACGGGGAACCGGGCCCGTAGCCCCGCCTGGCAGCGCCGGCGTTCCCCGCGCGCTTCCGGTTCCAGTCCTCAGGACGTGCCCCGGCCTCACAGCGCGCGGTGGTACTGCCGCGGCCAGGCCGTCTGGTCGTCGGGGCGGGTGCGGAGGGCGAAGTAGGGGTCGCGGAGCAGGGGGCGGCCCATCAGGACGGCGTCGGCTCGGCCGGTGGCCACGAGTTCGGCGGCTCGGGCGAGGTCGCCGATCTGGCCGACGGGGGCGACCGCGAGGCCGGATGCCTTTTTGAGGGTGTCCGCGAACTCGACGTGGACCTCGTCGCGTACGGGCGTGCGGGCCTCGCGGGTCCGTACCGCTCCGCCGGAGGAGATGTCCAGGAGGTCGATGCCCGCGGCCGCCAGTTCCTTGGCGAATATCGCGGCGTCGTCGATGGTGAGGCCGCCGGCGGCCCAGTCGGTGGCGGTGACGCGGGCGAAGACGGGCTTCTCCGGGGGGAAGGCCGCGCGGACGGCGCGGGCCACGCGCAGCGGGAAGCGCATCCGGTTCTGGAGGCTGCCGCCGTACTCGTCCGTGCGGTGGTTGGACAGGGGGGAGAGGAACTGGTGGACGAGGTAGCCGTGGGCGGCGTGGATCTCGACGGCCTCGTACCCCGCCAGGTGGGCCATCCGGGTCGCCTGGGCGAAGGCCTCGACGGCCTCGTCGAGGTCGGCGTCGTCGGCTTCCTTGGGGGCGTTCAGGTCACCGATGGGGGTCGCGGTCGGGCCGATCGTCTCCCAGCCGCCGTCGGCCACGCTCACCGGGCCGTTCTGGCCCGCGCCTTCCCAGGGGACCTGGTGCGATGCCTTCCGGCCCGCGGCCAGCAGCTGGATCGCGGGGACGACGCCGCGGCCGGCGATGAAGGAGGTCAGGCGGCGGTGCGCGGCGGCCTGCTCCTCGTTCCAGATGCCGAGGTCCGCCGACGTGGTGCGGTGCCGGGGCCCTACGGCCGTGGCCTCGACCATGAGCAGGCCCACGCCGCCGACCGCGCGCGCTCCGTAGTGCACGAGGTGCCAGTCGGTCGGCATTCCGTCCGGTCCCGCGGAGTACTGGGCCATCGGGGACATCCACACGCGGTTGGGGACCGTCACGTCCCGCAGTCGCAGCGGGCGCGTCTCGGGTGCTGTGAACTCTCGGCTGGGCACGGTCGAACTCACTTCCTGAGGCCCGCAAGCCTCGCAGTGATCGTTGCGTTTACGGCTCCAAGCTAACACAATCGCAGTGAACGCTGCATTAAAAAAGCAGTGAACGATGCAATAATTGGCCCCATGCCCGTTACGCCCCCTCCTTCGCCGCACACCGGCGGTCAACCCGCCGGTCAATCCGGCGGTCAACCCGGCAGTCGGCCCGGTGGCCGGAGCGCCCGAGTCCGGGCGGCCGTCCACCGGGCCGTCAAGGAACTGCTCGCCGACGAGGCCAATGAGCCGCTGACGATTCCGGCCGTGGCCGCCCGCGCGGGCGTGCACGCCACCACGGTCTACCGCCGCTGGGGCTCCGTCGGCGATCTGCTCGCCGACGTCGCCACGAGCCGCTTCTCCGGCGACCTCGTGGTCCCGGACACCGGCGGCCTCCGCGGGGATCTGGAGCGCTACGCGTTCGACCTCGCCAAGGACCTCGGCGACCCGGACACCCTCGCCCTGGTACGCGCCACCATCGGCACGGCCGGCGGGCTGGGCGCCGAGGCGTGCAGCGGGGAGCGCGGGCAGGCGCTCGAAGCCGTCCTCGAACGGGACCGCGTCCGGGGCAATCAGCCTCCGACCCTCGAACGCGCCACGGACGCCCTGCTCGCCCCCCTCTACTACCGGGGGGTCTTCTCCGGCCTGCCCCTCACCGACGAATGGGTGCGCTCCCTCGTGTCGCGGCTGCTACCGGACTGACCGCCCTGCCGCGCACATGGAAAGGCCCCCAACTGACGGACAGTTGGGGGCCTTCGGTCTCCGTGCCGACCAGGCCGGCTCCGCGCCGGTTCCGGGCCGGCTATGCGTCGGTCCCGAGGCGGCTACGCGCCGGTTCCGGGTCGGTCGGAGTCTGGGGTCAGACGTTGACGCCGAAGTCCTTCGCGATGCCGGTCAGGCCCGAGGCGTAGCCCTGGCCCACGGCGCGGAACTTCCACTCGGCGCCGTTGCGGTACAGCTCGCCGAAGACCATGGCGGTCTCGGTGGCCGCGTCCTCGCTGAGGTCGTAGCGCGCGATCTCGGCCTCGCCCGCCTGGTTGACGATGCGGATGTAGGCGTTCCGGACCTGGCCGAAGTTCTGGCTGCGGCTCTCGGCGTCGTAGATCGATACCGGGAAGACGATCTTGTCGACGTCGGCGGGCAGACCGGCCAGGTTGACCTTGATCTGCTCGTCGTCGCCCTCGCCCTGACCGGTGGTGTTGTCACCGGTGTGCTCGATGGACTGGTCCGGGGTGACCTTGTTGTTGAAGAAGACGAAGTGCTGGTCCGAGTAGACCTTGCCGCTCGTGTTCACGGCGATGGCGCTCGCGTCCAGGTCGAAGTCCGTGCCGGTGGTGGTGCGGACGTCCCAGCCGAGACCGACCGTGACGGCCGTCAGGCCCGGGGCCTCCTTGGTGAGGGAGACGTTGCCGCCCTTGGACAGGCTTACAGCCATGGGAGATGTCCCTTTCTGGTCGAGACGCGGGGCTCCGTACTGCGGACGAAGCTACCGTCATCCTCGATAACGCGAAGGAGGGACCGTAGGGTTCCAGCTCCCTTTACTTTCTTTACTCATCTCTGACGGCCAGTTGCCGATCGCTCCGCGCAAAACGAGGTGACGGCGGTCTCCGAGCGCGGGATCATGGGTGCCATGTCCGGTCCTCACGTCATCCGCGGTTCCGTCTCCCTGCCGGAGGCGGAGCTCATGTGGCGTTTCTCCCGGTCCTCCGGGCCCGGCGGGCAGCACGTCAACACCAGCGACAGCCAGGTCGAGCTGCGCTTCGACCTCGCCAGGACGGAGGCGCTGCCGGAGGTGTGGAAGGAGCGCGCCCTGGAGCGGCTCGCCGGCCGCCTCGTGGGCGGCGTCGTGTCCGTACGGGCCTCCGAGCACCGTTCGCAGTGGCGCAACCGCGAGACCGCGCTGGTGCGGATGGCCGCGCTGCTCGCGGAGGCGACCGCTCCGCCGCCCCGGCCCCGTAAGGCCCGGAAGATCCCGCGCGGCGTCAACGAGCGCCGCCTGCGCAATAAGAAGGCGCGAAGCGATACCAAGAAGGGGCGCTCCGGGCGGGATTGGGGCTGAGGCGCGACGCCGGCCGGGCTGTTCGGGGCCCGGCCGGGCCGCCCCGTACGTCGGTCGGCAGGGTCACGCCCCCCCCGTACGCCGGTAGGGCCGCCCCCCCCGTACGTCGCCCGGGCCGCACCCCCGTACGTCAGCCGGGCCACCCTCCGTACGCCTTCGACAGCGTCCGGGCCCCTCCGTACGCCTTCGGCAGCGCCCGGCCCCCTCCGTGCGCCCTCGACGGCGTCCGGACCGCCCCATTACGCCAACTTCCCGTACTTCCCCCGGAAGTACAGCAGCGGCCCGCCCTCCGCGCTCGGGTTGCCGGCCGTCAGCACCCGCCCGATCACCAGCGTGTGGTCCCCGGCGGTGACGCGCTGCTCGGTGCGGCACTCCAGTACGGACAGCGCCCCGCCCACCAGCGGCGCGCCGCTCTCCTTGCCGCGCTCGTAAGGGATGTCCTCGAAGAGCAGCCGGTCGCTGACGCGCCCCTTCATCGCGAACCGCCCCGCGATGTGCCGCTGGCTCTGGGAGAGCACGGACACGGCCCATAGGGGGTGGCGCTCCAGGAGATCGTCCATCCGGGAGTCGTTGCGAACGCTCACCATCACGAGAGGCGGGTCCAGGGACACGGACATGAAGGCGGTCGCCGTCATGCCGACGTCCTCGCCGCGCGGACCGTCCTCCGGGTCGTGGGCCGTCACCAGCACCACGCCCGCGGCCAGCCGCGCCAGCGCGGCCCGGAACTCGTCATCACTCACCCCGCCAGCATGGGGGATGTCGGCGTCGGCGCGTGGGAAAGAAGTCGTCTGCAACACGTTCCGCACGCTAGCCGCCCCTCGCTCTGCGTCACATCGGGCTGCGGGACCAGGCGGGTCCTAGGGCCGACGGCCGATCGGCCGTCCATGCGGGGTGGCCTCGGATTTGCGTTTAGGAAGCATAGTGGGGCCGCCCGTCGCCACCCCCGCAAGCCGAACACTCCCTGTGACATGAGTCACAGCAGTCAGTAATTGTTGACCCTGTGTACCGAGTGGGCAGCTCGCTGTGATTCAGTGGCCGTGGTAATCGGACGACAAGAATTCTGGAGTTGCTGTCGAGGTCTCGGGGGAGTGCACGGTATGGAGACCGAGTCGGAGCCGTATGTCCGCCTTGCGACCCTGAGGCAGCTGCACCAGGCGGTGGCGGACCTGAACACCGCGCGCAGCCTCGCGGACACGCTGCAGGCAGTCGCGGAAGGCATCACCAAGGGCCTCGGGTACGAGCTGGCGGCCGTCAATCTGGTGCGGCCCGACGGCGACCTCGTGGTGGCCGCGGTGGCGGGCAGCGCGAGCGCCGAGGCGCTCATGGCGGGCCGGGTGGGCTCCCGGGCGTCCTGGGAGCGCCGGCTGGGCATGGGCGAGGGCTGGGGAGACCTGCGCTTCGTGCCCTACGCCGAGGGCTGGGTGCTCGACGACGACGACGTCCCGCAGTGGCACACCGGCGGACCCGAGCCGCGCTTCCCCGGCGAGTGGCATCCCATGGACCGGCTCTTCGCCCCGATGTACGCGACGGGCGCGGCCGGCGGGGATCTGCTGGGCGTCATCTCGGTGGACAAACCCCGCAATGGACGCCGACCCGGCGCATGGGGGCGCGAAGCGCTGCAGATGTACACCTTCCAGGCCGGGATTGCGATCAGCAACGCTCGGCTGAGAGCAAACATGCAACGTGCACTCGTCCGGCTGGAGCGCGAGGGCCAGGCGCTGCGGGCCAGTGAGGAGAGCTTCCGGCAGGCGTTCGAGTTCGCGCCCAGCGGCATGGCCATCGCGGAGCTCGGCGGCGACCAGCACGGCCGCATCGTGCGCGCCAACGACGCGCTCTGCCGCCTCCTCGGCCGGCCCGCCGCCGCGATGCTCCGCTGCTCCTTCTCCGACCTCGTCCACCGCGAGGACATCGGCACCCTGCTGCGCACCGCCGCCGAGGGCGGCCGCGCCGAGCTGCGGCTCTCCCGCCGCGACGGCACGTACCTGTGGGTCTCGCTGCGCAACTCCGTGGTCGCCGACGCCGCCGACGGCCCCCGGTTCCTGCTCACCCACGTCGAGGACATCGAGGAGCGCAAGCGCCACGAGCTGCAGCTCGCCCACCGCGCCAGCCACGACTCGCTCACCGGCCTGCCCAACAGCGCCGAGCTGCGCGCCCGCCTCTCCAGCCGGCTCTGTGCCCGGCCCCCCGGCAGCGACGGGCACGCGGCCGCGGCCCTGGCCGCCGACGGGGTGCTCGCGGCCTTCGCGGAGGTGGAGGGCGCCGCGTACGGGCAGTACGGGCACGACTTCGGCGCCGACGCCTACGCCGCGGGCAGCGGCCTGGAGACCGTGCTGGCCGCCGGGTTCGACCACCATGTGCACACGGTGGCCCCCGACGAGGAGGGGGACGACGACGGCTGCAAGGGCCTGGCCGTGCTCTTCTGCGACCTCGACGGCTTCAAGTCGATCAACGACAGGTTCGGCCACCACACCGGCGACGCGGTTCTCATCGAGGTCGCCCACCGGCTGACCAACGGGGTGCGCGACGGCGACACGGTGGCCCGGCTCGGCGGCGACGAGTTCGTCGTCCTCGCCGACGGCCTCGGCCGCGCGGACGCCCAGGACCTGGCCGTACGGCTGCGCAACGCGATCGTTCCGCCCATCAGGGTCGACGGCCGGGCGGTCCGGGTCGGCGCCAGCTTCGGCATCGGCTGGGCGGGCTGCGGGATGTCCGCCGAGGAGGTTCTGCACTCCGCGGACCAGCGGATGTACGTGGAGAAGCGCTCCCGCGCCAAGGCCGGCCGACGGGCCGGATGACGTCCGCGGCACCACGCCGGTTACTCCGTACGGGGTAGGCTGCGCCGGGGCGGCGCCTGTCGCCGACCGCGAATCGATCAAGAATTCCGGCCATCCGGATCGCGTAAGCCCGCTCCCGGCCGCCCCGGCCCGGAAGAGCGGCCCGGGCGCGTACGTGGTGGGCGCCGGTGGGTACAGCACGTAGGGAGTGACAGGGGATGACGGCCGGTAACAACGGCGCGGACGACAAGCCGGAGAACGACGACCCGTTCGCCTATCTGTACCGCTCGGAGGGCGGCGAGGCCGGCGACGGCGGGACCGCGCAGCAGCCCGGCGTCCCCCGCACGTCGTACAACCAGGTCCGCCCCGTCGGCTCCCGGCAGTACGGGCAGCAGCAGGGCGGCACGTACGGCCAGGGCGTGCCGAACCAGCAGGGCTACGGTCAGCAGCAGGGCTACGGCCAGCAGGGTTACGGCCAACAGCAGCAGGGGTACGGGCAGCAGCAGCCCGGTTACGGGCAGCAGCCCAACGCCTCGTACGCGGCCCCCGAGACGCTGCCCGGCGGCCCGCCCTCCCGGCCCGGCGGCCCCGGATACGGCCAGGACGGCGGTCAGGGCGGCGGCCGTCCCAACCGGCGCGGCCTGCTCATCGGCGCCATCGCGGTGGTCGTGGTGGTCATCGCCGGCATCAGCATCGCCATGATCAACAACGGCGGGGACGAGAAGAAGAAGGACACCGCGTCCTCCGAGTCGACGCCGTCCGCCGAGCCCAGCGACAAGCCCAGCGACAAGCCCACCCCCACCAAGCCCCCGGGCAAGCTGCCCAAGGAGGACGCGGGGAGCCTGCGCGTCGATGGCGGCGCCACCACGTCCAAGGACGTGAAGGGGGCGCGGTCCGCCGACGGCACGTACGTGGGGGGCATGGACAAGCCCGGCGCGGGCGTCACCTGGGACTTCGAGGTCCCGAAGGGCGGCGGCTACACGCTCTCCGTGAACTTCGGCGTGCCCGGCAGGGACGCCAACTCCACGCTCACGGTCAATGGCGAGGTCAGCGGCCAGAAGCTGAGCATGGGGAACTTCACCGGCGCCAAGGAGGGCGACTGGGAGAAGGGCTGGACGAACACGTGGGCCTGGGTCGACCTGAAAAAGGGCAAGAACACCATCAAGGTCTCGTGCGAGCAGGGCAACAAGTGCGGGTTCAACATCGACCAGGTCTGGCTGTCGGCCGGTCACGTCAAGCCCGGTCGCGACGCGCCGTAGGCCCATGTCGCGTCACCCGGCGGCTGTGAACGGACCCGTAGGAAGTACGTCGGCGGTGGCTGTGCGGGGAACCGCCCTCGGCGCCGGTCAGCCGCTCAGCCGGGCGCGGTGGCGCTGGCCACCTCGACCAGGGGGAGCAGCCGCTCGTACGTCTGGCGGTCGAAGTCGCCCGCCGTGGGGGCCTGCACGGTCGCGGCCGACAGCGCCACCGCCCGCGCCAGCCGGTCCGGCCAGGGGAGGGCCTCGGCCCCGGCGGAGAGGAGCCCCGCGACGGCCGAGTCGCCCGCGCCCGTCGGGTTGCCCGCGATCCGCTGCGGCGGGGTGGCGCGCCAGGCGCCCTCGGGGGTGACGGCGAGCATGCCCTCCGCGCCGAGGGAGGCGACGACGGCGCCCGCGCCGCGGCGCCTGGCGTCCTCGGCGGCGCGCAGCGGCTCGGTGGAGCCGGTGAGCTCGGCGAGTTCGGCGGCGTTGGGCTTGACCAGGTCGGGGCGGGCGGCGATGCCGCGGTGGAGGGGCTCGCCGCTGGTGTCGAGGAGCACGGGGACGCCCGCGGCCCGCGCCTGCCGTATGAGGTCCGCGTACGCGCCGACGGGCACACCCGGCGGGAGGCTGCCGCACAGGGCGACGGCGGAGGCGTCGGCCAGGAGTGTCGCGTATGTGCCGGTGAAGGCGGCCCACTCGGCGGGCGTGACGGCGGGGCCGGCCTCGTTGAGCTGGGTGGTGTCGCCGGTCGCGGCGTCGACGACGCCGACGGTGCGGCGGGTGGTCCCGGCGATGGGGACGAGGGCGTCGGTGAGGGCGCCGGGGGCGGCGGCAGGTCTTCCCGTGCCGGTCGTACCGTTCGCGCCGTTCACGGCGTCGGTCGCGGGCCCGTCCGGCCCGGCGCCAGGAGTTCCTATGCCGCCGTTGCCGCCGTCCCGCAGCCGGGCGCGGAGCGCCTCGCCCGTGATGCCGCCCGCGAACCCCGTGACGACCGTGTCGTGCCCCAGGGCGGCCAGTACGCGCGCGACATTGAGGCCCTTGCCGCCGGGGCGTTCGGTGACGTCGGTGACGCGGTGGGAGGCGTGCCGCCGCAGCCGCGGTACCCGGTAGGTGATGTCGAGGGCGGCATTGAGAGTGACGGTGAGGATCACGTGGACCACCCCTGGAGACGCGTGTGCTGTGCCATCGCGATCATGCCAAACAGCGGGCGGTCGGCCCAGGTCCAGAGGGCCGACCGCCGTCGTTCGCAGCTGATTCGCAATCATTCGCGACCGCCGCACAGCCATGCGGAACCACCTCTTCGGGTGGTTTAAGGCATTAACCGCCGGTAATGGCCGCGGGCTTGACGATCCATTCGCCGTGCCGCATGACGCCCACCAGGTCGTACGCGGCGTCGAGCACGACCAGGTCCGCGTCCTTGCCGGGCTCCAGCGAACCGACGCGGTCGGCCACGCCCAGCAGTCGCGCGGGGTTGAGGGAGATGGCCCGTACGGCGTCCTCGACGGGCAGCTTGTCGACGGTCACCGCCCGCTTGAAGGCCGTGTCGAGGGTGAGCGTCGAGCCCGCGATGGCGCCGGCCGTGGGGCCGTCCGCGATCCGTGCGACGCCGTCCGTGACGTCGACGCGCATGGGGCCGAGGTGGTACTGCCCGTCGGACATGCCGGCCGCGCCCATCGCGTCCGTGATGAACGCGACGCGGGCCGCGCCGGCGCGGTCGAACGCCAACTCCAGGATCGAGGGGTGCAGATGCGTGCCGTCGTTGATCAGCTCGACGGTGATCCGCTCGTCCTCCAGGAGGGCCGGGATGGGGCCGGGCGCGCGGTGCAGGAGCGAGGGCATCGCGTTGAAGAGGTGGGTGGCCACGGTCGCGCCCGCCTCGATGGCCTCCCGCGTGGCGTCGTAGTCGGAGTCGGTGTGGCCGACGGCCGCGATGACGCCCGCCTCGGCGAGCAGCCGCACGGAGTCGAGGCCGCCGGGCAGTTCGGGGGCCAAAGTCATCATCTTCGCCGCGCCGCGCGCCGCTTCGACGAGCTTGCGGACGTCCGCGGGGTCCGGGTCGCGCAGCAGCTCCGGCTGGTGCGCGCCGCAGCGGTTCGAGGAGATGAACGGGCCCTCGAAGTGGATGCCCGCCAGGTCGCCCTGCTCGGTCAGCTCGGACAGGACGGCCGCCTGCCGGGCGAGGTCGTCGAGGTCGCCGGTGACGGTGGAGGCCACTGTCGTCGTGGTGCCGTGAGCGCGGTGCGTACGGATGGCCGTGAGGGCCTCCTCGGCGGTGCCGCCGGAGAACGAGGCGCCGCCGCCGCCGTGCACGTGTATGTCGACGAAGCCGGGAACGATCCAGTGCCCGGTCAGGTCCAGAGCCGCCGCCGTGTCCGGGCGGCCGTCCGGAGAAGCCGTACCGGCGTCGACGACGCGCCGGCCCTCGACGGTGACGCGGCCGTCCTCGACCACGCCGCTCGGCAGCACCACCCTTGCGCCCGAGAGAACCGTTCGTTCGACCATCAGGCGGTAACCTCCGTGGATTTCGTGGCGAGCAGATCCCAGGCGAGCAGCCCCGCGCCGAGGCAGCCGGCGGTGTCCCCGAGGGCCGCCGGAACGATGCGGGGGACCTTGTGGAACGTGACGCGGTCGGCGACGGCCGCCCGCAGCGGTGTGAACAACGTTTCCCCCGCTTCGGCGAGCCCGCCACCGATGATGAGCATGCGGGGGTCGAGCAGGGTGAGGCCGATGAGGAGGCCGTCGGCGAGGGCGCCGACCGCCTCGTCCCAGACGGCCCGCGCGCGCGGGTCGCCGGACTCGACGGCCTTCGCGCAGTCCGCGGCGTCGGCCTCCGGGGCGCCGCTGGCGGCGGCCCAGGCGCGGCTGACGGCGGCGGCGGAGGCCATGGTCTCCAGGCAGCCGCGCTGTCCGCAGCTGCACTCCGGGCCGCCGGGGCGCACCACGATGTGGCCGATCTCGCCGGCGTACCCGTGGGCGCCGGCCTCGATGCGGCCGTCGATGCCGATGGCGCCCGCGATGCCGGTGCCGAGCGGGATGAACAGGAACCGGTCCGCGCCGTTGCCCGCGCCGATCCGGCCCTCGGCGAGGCCGCCGGTCCGTACGTCGTGGCCGAGCGCGACCGGCAGCCCGCCGAGCCGGTCGCTGAGCAGCCGCCGCATGGGGAGGTCGCGCCAGCCGAGGTTCGCGGCGTACACGGCGACGCCGCCCGCCTCGTCCACGATGCCGGGGACGGCCACGCCGGCGGCTTCGGCCGGTTCGCCGAACAGCGCGCGGCCCTTGTCGCTCAGCTCGGCGGCGAAGTCGAGGATCTCGTCGACGATGGCCTCGGGCCCGCGTTCGCGGCCGGTGGGGCGTCTGGCCTCGTACAGAAGCGTGTTGTCCGCCCCGACGAGGGCGGCTTTCATCCCGGTGCCGCCCACATCGAGCGCGATGACGTGTCTCACGGGGTACAGTCTCGCGCGTTGTACCGCGAAAGGTCTAGTCCACTCGGGGGGCGCGGCGGCGCTCGCGGGGACCGAACGGGCCGTCGCGGACGGCGGATCGCATGCCGGGCGCGCTCCGGCGCCGCCCCGCGCCCATCCCTCCGGCGTGGCGGATCTCACGCCGGAGGGGCGCCGGGACGGGACTTCCGCGGTTCGGCGCGGGCGGATGTGGCAGGGTGCGGGCGCTCCCGTACGTCGAAGGCCCCCGTCCCCGCGCCCGGCCCGTACGCGCCTCACTCCGGCAGGATCACGCTCCGCGTCAAGTTGCGCGGCCGGTCCGGGTCGTAGCCCTTCGACTCCGCGACGGCCACGGCCAGCCGCTGCACGCGGATCAGGTCCGCCATCGGGTCCAGCGAGCCCGCCGCGCAGGAGTCCGCGAGCAGCGAGCCCCCGACCCGGTCGACGTCGCCGGCCAGCCCCGGCGGCAGCCCGCCGAAGACCCACGCGACCCGCCCCGGCCCGGTGACGGCGATCGGGCCGTGCCGGTACTCCATCGCCGGGTACGCCTCCGTCCACGCGCCCGCCGCCTCACGCATCTTCAGGCCCGCCTCCAGCGCCAGCCCGTACGTCCAGCCCCGCCCCAGGAACGTCCACTGCTCGGCGGCGAGCGCCGCCTCCGGCAGCGGCTGCACGACCGCCAGTTCGGCGTCCACCGCCGCCTCCGCCACCGTCTTCACCCCGGCGGGCAGCGCGCCGTGCGCCTCCAGACCGGCCCGCAGGAAGGCCAGGGCCGTCGTCGCGAAGCGCGTCTGCACGACGGACTCCTCATCGGCGAAGCCGAGCACCGCCACCGCGTCCGCCGCGTCCATGACGGGCGTCTTCGCGTCGGCGGTCAGCGCCAGCGTGGCCGCGCCCCGGCCCCGTACGGCCCGCAGCAGCTCCAGCACCTCCGTCGTCGTCCCGGACCGGGTGATCGCCACGATCCGGTCGTACGGGCGGGAGACCGGGAACTCCGACGCGGCGAACGCGTCCGTCTCGCCCTGCCCGGCGGCCTCGCGCAGGGCCGCGTACGACTGGGCCATGAACCACGACGTGCCGCAGCCGGTTATCGCCACCCGCTCGCCGGGCCGCGGCAGTCCGCTCGCCGCGGCCGCGGCCTCGGCGGCGCGCCGCCAGCAACTGGGCTGGGTGGCTGTCTCGGCTGCGGTACGGGAGGACGACTCCATGCGTTGCTGCTCCTCGCGAGGTGAGGGGGGTGAGAGGGATGAGAGGGGTGACGGGGCGACAGGGGGCGACGGGGCTACCGGGAACGGGGTGACGTGGCCGGGCGGAGGACGGGCGGAGGACGTGAGCGGCGGTGCGTGCGCGCACGCGCCGGTTCCGTGGATAGCAGCCCCGAGCTGCGCGAGGGAAGGGTGAGACCGAAGCGAGACCAGGGGCGGAGTAGACCTTAGACTGGCGCGCGGGGCAGACTCGCAGCCGTGACCGGCCCGGAGAGCCCGGCGCATCCGCGGCGAGGGCCGCGGGGCGCGCAGGCCCCCCGGGGACATGAGCGATCAGTACCGGTCCTTCGACGCCGGTCCGACAGGGCCGGTCAACCAATACCGATCAATCCGCAAGGTGGGGAAGCAGCTGTGCAGCGGCGGCGGTTCTTGAGTCTGACGGCGGCCGGGGCCGCGACGACGGCGATGGCGTCCACGCTGGCCGCGTGCGGCGGCGACAAATCCGGTTCGGGCAATGTGACGCTGAAACTGGTCGCGGCCGACTACGGCGACAAACCCGCCAACACCTCGAAGAAATACTGGATGAAGGCGATCCGCGCCTTCGAGGCGAAGAACTCGGACATCAAGGTCGATGTGACCGTGCTGCCCTGGACCGGCGACATCGACAAGCAGCTCGCCCAGATGGTGAAGGACGGTCAGACGCCGGACATCGCGCAGATCGGCGCGTACGCCGACTTCGCCGCGGCCGGCAAGCTCTACAGCGCCGACCAGCTGCTGTCGATCCCCACCCAGTCCGACTTCATATCGTCGGTATCCGCGGCGGGCGACCTGCACCGGGTCCAGTACGGACTGCCGTTCGTCTCCAGCACCCGGCTGCTCTTCTACAACGAGGAGCTCTTCTCCAAGGCCGGCGTCACCAAGGCGCCCGAGAGCTGGGACGACATCCAGGCCGCCGCGATCAAGCTCAAGGCCATCGGCGTGAAGATCCCCTTCGGGCTGCCGTTCGGCCGCGAGGAGCCGCAGGCCGAGACCATGCTGTGGATGCTCAGCGCGGGCGGCGGCTACACCGACCGCACCGGCGCGTACACGATCGACTCGCCCCAGAACGTCAAGGCGTTCGAGTGGCTGCGCGACGAACTCGTCGGCAAGGGGCTGACCGGGACCGGCGACCCCAGCCGCACCAACCGGCAGCAGATCTTCGACGCGTTCAGCCGCGGCGAGGTCGGCATGCTCAACGGCCACCCCACGCTGATGCAGCAGGCCGCCGCGCACGGCATCAAGTACAAGATGGCGCCGCTGCCCGGCATCGACGGCAAGGCCGAGACGACGATGGGCGTCGCCGACTGGATGATGGGCTTCAAGGCGAACGGCCGCCGCGAACAGATCGGCCGCTTCCTCAACTTCATCTACCACAAGGACAACGTCCTGGACTTCACCCGCCGGTACGACATGCTGCCGGTGACCACGTCGGCGTCCGAGGCGATGCGCAACGATGACGAGGAAAAGAAGCTGTGGCCGTTCCTTGAGCAGCTTCAGTACGCCCAGTTCTACCCGGCGGACAAGACCTCGTGGGCGCGGGTCACCAGCGCGCTGAAGGACAAGATCGGCTCGACGGTGAAGAAGGGCGGCGACCCGGCGTCGGTGCTTGAGTCGATCCAGCGCGAGGCCGAGGCCACGGACAACGCGGACGGCTAAGGTGGGCGAAATGAGCCCGCGTGAGGAGTTCTCGGAGGCGCCGGGGGAGTCGGGGAAGCCGGAGGAACCGGAAGAGGCCCTTCCGGAGCCTCCGGAGCGTCCAGGCACTGCGGAGCCGTCGCAGCGTCCGGAGCCCGCCGACCCGCCGTCGCCGCGTCCGGAGCTTTCGGATCGCGAGCTGGCCGTTCTCGCCATGGAGCGGCGCTCCTGGGCCGGCCCCGGCGCCAAGGAGCGCGCGATCCGGGAGCGGCTCGGCATCACGCCGACCCGCTACTACCAGCTCCTGAACGCCCTGCTCGACGACGAACGGGCACTCATCCACGACCCGGGCACGGTCAACCGCCTGCGCCGCGTACGGACGGCACGACGCGAACGGCGGTAGACACCCCCTTCGCGTACGGCCCGCCGCGAACGCCGGTAGACGCCCCCCTCCACGTACGGCCCGTACGGCCCTCCCCGCGGTCCTCCGTACGACGGCCCCTCGGATGGCCTTCGAGCACCCCTTGTACGGGTCGCGGCCGGCCGGACGGGCGCCGCTCCCCGGTAGGGTCGCCGCATGGGCAGCAACCCCCTCCTCGTCCCCGTGACGCCCGCCGGACGCGACGGCCTCGCCGCGCTCCTCGAAGCTCCGGAACGTGCCGCCGTCGCCCTTGACTTCGACGGCACCCTCGCCGAGATCGTCCCCGACCCGGAGCGCGCGCGAGCGCACCCCGCGGCCGTCGCCGCCCTCGCCCGGATCGCCCCGCGCCTGGGCGCCGTGACCGTGCTCACCGGACGGCCGGCTGGCGTCGCCGTCCGCTACGGCGGCTTCGCGGGCGTACCCGGCCTGGAGCGGCTGACCGTCCTCGGCCACTACGGCGCGGAGCGCTGGGACGCGGCCACCGGGACCGTACAGGCCCCCGCGCCGCACCCCGGAGTCGCCGCCGCGCAGGCCGAACTCCCCGGCGTCCTGGAAGCGGCCGGCGCCTGGCGGGGCACGTGGACCGAGAGCAAGGGCCGCGCCGTCGCCGTCCACACCCGCCGGGCCGCCGACCCGCAGGCCGCCTTCGAGCTGCTGCGCGGCCCGCTCGACGGGCTCGCCGAGCGCCACGGCCTGATCGTCGAACCCGGCCGCTACGTCCTGGAGCTGCGCCCGCCCGGCATGGACAAGGGCGTCGCGCTCGCCGAGTACGTACGCGAAGCGCGCGCCCGCTCCGTGCTGTACGCGGGCGACGACCTCGGCGACCTCGCCGCGTTCGCCGCCGTCGACAAACTGCGGTCCGAGGGCCTCCCCGGCCTCCTCGTGTGCAGCGGCAGCACAGAGGTCACCGAACTGGCCGACCGCGCCGACCTGGTCGTCGACGGGCCACTGGGCGTCGTCGGTCTGCTGGAGGGCCTGGCGGACCGCCTCATGGCGAACTAGGGCCTGTATTGAGTTGTGGTCACTGAGTGGTTTGGGTGAGGTCTTTGATCCAGATCATGGAGGCGCGGAGGTGGAGTCCGGCGAGGTAGCT
>NZ_JBFAIV010000034.1:0-88372 GCF_040654875.1 Streptomyces sp. NPDC050610
CGCCCTTGTTGACCGCGGTGACGAGCAGGTGGTCGCCCTGCTGTCCGGCGAACCGGTGCACCGCGCTGACCAGCATCTCGTCGCCCCGGCACTGCTCGCCGCCGGCCGTCGAGTTCTTGCTCGCGGCCGCGTCCGTACCGCCGGAGGCGCTCTGCGGGCGCAGACCTTCCTTGCTGCCGCTGTCGCTGTCGTGTCCGGTGGATGCGAGGCGGCTCTGCGCGGTAGCGGCGTCGTGGCTGCTGCTCGCCGCCTTCGAACCGTTGTCGCCGCCGCCGCTGCCGCAGGCGGTCAGGCCCAGTGCCAGTGCGGCGGTGACGGTGGCCAGAGCGGTGGTGCGGATCCGGGAAGTACGCATGATCGGGTTCTCCCTGCGTCTCGTGCGGGACTCTTCTTCGGCCGTTCCCGCCCTCTGGACACCACTGTTCCCGGGGCCGCTGACGTTCCGGAAACGCCTCACTCACGTCCCGTCGGCACACCCGCGCGAAGAGGCAAGGCTGAGCTGACGGTATGGGGTCAACTTCGTTGTGTGTGCCCGTGATCGTGCGTTCGTTCCGGGGCTTCGGAGAGCGGTGCCCCGCCGAGTTCGCGGTCGGGGGGCCGGCGCCCGTTGCCCGCGGGAGGCGTGGGTGTCGCGCGGCTGCCGACTCCCCAGCGTTCAGCCGGTGAGCTCCACTCCGCCGGGCGGGTCCCCGGCGCCCTGATCGGCGATCTCGTAGCGCTGGCCCTGGTGATCCAGGATCCTGACGTTGGTCATCACCTCGCGCAGCGCGTTCTGGAAGGGTTCGGAGGCGTTGTGGCGGTCGAGGGCGGCCTGGTCGGCCCAGCCCTCCGAGAGGTGGAACGTGTTGGGATCGAGCAGGTCGGCGGCGAACACGTAGAACACACAGCCCGGCAACTCGGCGGTGAAGCCGATATGGGGCACGACCGCGTCGATGAACTTCTGCCGGTCGTCCGGGTGCACCCGGTAGTAGGCGTTGAACACGATCTGAGTCGGGAGGTTCCTGCTGGTGGGTTCGGTCATCATCTTCTCTCTTCTCTCTTCGCGTTCGGCGCGGCGGTTCGCGTCGGAGTTTGATGTAACCATTATGGTTACATTTTGGGGCCAAGGGGCTGCCGTGCACACCGCACGGTGGTCAGGAGGCGGAAAGCGTGTCGCGCAGGACGTCGGCCACCGTCGTCCGGGCCAGTTCGCCGCGGAGCGTCTGGTCCAGTCGGCTGTAGACGTTCGAGAGGGCGGGCCGGATGCCGGCGCCCACGACGCAGCCCTGGTTGGGCTCCGCCCGGTGCATGTCGAACAGGGGGCCGGACTCGATCGCGTCGTACACGTCCAGCAGCGTGATGTCGGTCAGCTCGCGGCTCATCATCCACCCCGCGCCGGCGCCTCGCCGTGAGTGTACGAACCCTGCGGCGCGGAGCCGGCCGAGCAGGCGCCGGATCACCACGGGGTTGGTGTTCACGCTCTCCGCGATCTGTTCCGAGGTGGCGACGTCATGCCCACGGCTCTGGTAAAGCCCCACCCACGCCAGCGCGTGGATGGCGACGGTCAGCTTGCTGTTGGCACTCACGCGCACCCTCCTCCCTTTTCGGGGTAACCGTAATTGTTACGACAGGGTTGGGCAAGCGAAGAGCATGCTCGGTCACGGCTCCCGCAGCGTTGCCAGGCTCGCGCTAACGCTGTCGGTCGGAGGCGGGAAGGCCCGCCCCGAGTTGGGCATGGCGCCGGATTCAGTGGCGGTCGGGTTCGTCGCAGGCGGTCCAGATGAGGCGACGGGCGAGTTCGCCGGTGCGCTGGGCAGGGCCCTGGGGCCGAGGACGGTGGCGGTGACGTAGACGCCGTCGAGGACGAGGGTCCGGGCCCGAGCCCTACGGCCCGGGCCCGAGCCATCAGGCGGCGACTCCGGCCCGGACCGCCTTCGACCGTACGGGCGCGCGGCTGCTCGCCCGCGCCCCCGCTCACCCCGTCGCCGTGTGTTCCGTCGTGCCCGCGCCCGTACCCGCGTCCGACGGCAGCCGCCGCTTGCGGTGCCTGAGCAGCGCCCACCGGCCGCGGGCCCCGGTGACCTCCGTGCCGCCCTCGGCGGCGGCCTGCGCCGCCGCCCGGGCCACCGGCAGGATGCCCTCGCGGCGCGTCTCGTCGGGGTGCTCCTCGTCCGCCGGCCAGAGTCCGAGCGCCGCGCACAGCGTCGGCAGCACCGCCATGGCCGCCGTCGCGTACCCCTCCGCCGAGGGGTGGTAGTTGTCCGGACCGAACAGTTCCCGCGGGTTCTCCGCGAACTCCGGGCCCAGCAGATCGCCCAGCGAGACCGTACGGCCGCCCTGCTCGATGACGCCGATCGTCTGCGCCGCCGCCAGCTGACGGCTCAGCCGCCGCGCCACCCAGCGCAGCGGCTGATATACGGGCTCGATCGTGCCCAGGTCCGGGCACGTGCCGACCACCACCTCGCAGCCCGCCTCCCGGAGCCTGCGCACCGCCTCCGACAGCAGCCGCACCGACCGGGCGGGCGGCATCCGGTGCGTCACGTCATTGGCGCCGATCATGATCACGCAGACGTCGGGGGGCGGGCCGGGGTCCGCGAGCAGCCGGGTCGTCTGCCGTTCCAGGTCGTCGGACTGCGCGCCGGGCACGGCCACGTTGCGCAGCGCCACCGGCCGTTCGGCGACCGCCGCGAGCCCCGTGGCGAGCAGGGCGCCCGGCGTCTGGCGCGGCCTGTGCACCCCCTGGCCGGCCGCCGTGGAGTCGCCGAGGAAGCCGAGCCGCAGCGGCGGCTGGTGCAGCCGGTGCACGAAGGAGGCGCCGTACCGGCCGTCGGCGCCGGGCGGCGGTTCGTTCGCGCCGCCGACGACCCGCTTCGCCAGCCGGACCTCGGTGAGCAGCAGGCCGACCGCCGCCCCGCCGAGCAGTCCGATTCCGCCGCCTCCGTACGCCGCCGCCGCCGCGATCCGCCGCGCGACCCTCGCCCTGGACATCGACATAGGCCGGGTCTCCTCCCGTTCCACCGCTGAGTGCCGGGCGCCGCCGCTACCGAGCGCGACCGCGCCGCACATCCTGCTAACAGGTAGTTGCCCCGAGCGGCCGTGCGCGCAACGCGACGTTCCGGTGAACGGATGCGCAATAGGCTGGTACTACGGGCACGCGACGACGGCTGCCCCCGACCGCGGAGACCACCGTGCAGTTTCACCATTCGATGATCGAGCTAGTCGGCAATACCCCGCTCGTCAAGCTCAACAACGTGACCGAGGGCATTACGGCGACAGTCCTTGCCAAGGTCGAATACTTCAATCCGGGCGGTTCGGTGAAGGACCGGATCGCCGTGCGCATGATCGAGGCCGCCGAGGAGTCGGGCGAGCTGCGCCCTGGCGGCACCATCGTCGAGCCGACCTCCGGCAATACCGGGGTGGGGCTCGCGATCGTGGCCCAGCAGAAGGGCTACAAATGCGTTTTCGTCTGCCCGGACAAGGTTTCCACCGACAAGATCAATGTGCTGCGGGCATACGGGGCCGAGGTGGTGGTCTGCCCGACCGCCGTCGATCCCGAACACCCGGATTCGTACTACAACGTCTCCGACCGGCTGGTGCGCGAGACGCCCAACGCCTGGAAGCCCGACCAGTACAGCAACCCCAATAATCCCCTTTCCCATTACCACTCCACCGGCCCGGAACTGTGGGAGCAGACCGAGGGGCGCATTACGCACTTCGTCGCGGGCGTGGGCACCGGCGGCACCATCAGCGGCACCGGCCGCTATCTCAAGGACGCCAGCGACGGCCGGGTCAAGGTCATCGGCGCCGACCCGGAGGGCTCCGTCTACAGCGGCGGCTCCGGACGCCCGTATCTGATCGAGGGCGTCGGCGAGGACTTCTGGCCGACCGCCTACGACCAGTCGGTCGCCGACGAGATCGTCGCCGTCTCCGACAAGGACGCCTTCCAGATGACCCGCCGCCTCGCCAAGGAGGAGGGCCTGCTGGTCGGCGGCTCCTGCGGGATGGCGGTCGTGGGCGCGCTGGAGGTCGCCAAGCGGCTCGGCCCCGACGACGTGGTCGTCGTGCTGCTGCCGGACAGCGGCCGCGGCTACCTGTCGAAGATCTTCAACGACGAGTGGATGGCCGACTACGGCTTCCTGGAGGAGGGCGGCCCGACGGCCCGCGTCGCCGACGTGCTGCGGGACAAGGAGGGCGCGATGCCCTCGCTCGTCCACATGCACCCCGAGGAGACCGTCGGCGAGGCCATCGACGTGCTGCGCGAGTACGGCGTCTCGCAGATGCCGATCGTCAAGCCCGGCGCCGGCCACCCCGACGTGATGGCGGCCGAGGTCATCGGCTCGGTCGTCGAGCGGGAACTGCTGGACGCCCTGTTCGCGCAGCGCGCCTCGCTCGGCGACCCGCTGGAGAAGCACATGAGCGGCCCGCTGCCGCAGGTCGGCTCGGGCGAGCCGGTCGCGGACCTGATGGCCGTGCTGGGCACCGCGGACGCCGCGATCGTGCTGGTCGAGGGGAAGCCGAAGGGCGTCGTGAGCCGGCAGGACCTGCTGGCGTTCCTGGCGAAGACCGCCAAGTAGGAAGTGGCGCGGCCGACTCGGCGGGCGCTTGCGCCCGTCGAGCAGGCGCCTCGGACCGCCCGCCGCCGAGCCGCCTTCGAGCCCCGACCCGCCCCGGTGGGTCGGGGCTCGAAGGTATGCGGGAACAGGGCCGGCGGGGCGCGACCGGCCTTGCACATGGCCTAAGTTGGCCTGATGCGGGGGCGCCGCAGGATCTCTCCGACGCGGGCGCCGACCCGTCTTCCCGCCGCCGACAGCAGGAGATCTCCATGTCCGCCGATACCGCGAGCACGATCCGGGACCTGCTGCGGAGGGAGTGTCCGGGAAGCCGGGTCACATCGGTCCGCCCACTCGACAAGGGCTATACGAGCAAGCAGTGGGTGGCCGACACCGACGAGGGCCGGCTGCTGGTCAAGGTCCCGCAGCGGGAGCCGGACCCCGGGCACCTGCGGCGGCTCGTAGCCAATGCCGAGGTGGCGGCGGAACACGGCATCCCCGTGGTGCGGTACCGGCGGCTGGTGGAGCACGAGCCGTCCATGGGCGGTCCGTTGCTCATCCAGGAGTACGAGGAGGGCGACGCCGCGGGCGAGGTGTGGGAATCCCTCGGCCTCGACCAGCGGATGGCGCTGGTCAGGGATCTCGGCGACATCATCGGGCGGCTGCACGCCATCAGGGGGCCCCACTTCGGGAACGTGCTGGGCGGGCCCGTGGCGTCATCCCTGAAGGAGTCGGTCGAGGCCGAGGTGGAGGCGCTGATCCCGGGGGCCGAGCTCGGTCTGATCGGTGACGCCGACGCCCTCCGGTCCGCGATCGGCGCCGCCGTGGCGGGGCTGGACGACTCGGCGAACGTCCCGGCCCTCACCCACGGCGATCTGTGGCTGCCGAACTTCCTGGTGCGCGACGGGCGGATCAGCTGCGTTCTCGACTTCGAACACGCCACGTACGCGGACAGGTTCCGCGACTTCGGCAAGCTCGACGAGCATCTCTTCGACGCGTTCGGGGCCGGCCGCGAGGTCTTCCTGGCGTCCTACGCCGCCGCGTGCCCGCTGCCGGACGACTGGGAGCGGCGCATCGATCTCGGGCATGTGCTGCACGCGCTGAACATGCACGTCTACTTCCGGCGCTGGAGCCCGCAATGGGCGCCGCAGTACGCGGAGCAGGCCGAGAAGTGGCTCGCGAGCCGTTCGTGAGCCCAGCCGGCCGGTAGGCCCCCAGGGCCGGACAGCGGAAAGGCCCGTGCGGGCCGATTCCGCGCGGGTGTTCATGCTGCGCATGGCGTCGAAGGAGCCCTGAAGGGCAGTGCCCAGGATGTCGCGCGCGGAGTGAACGGGCCGACAGGGGCCGCTTCTTTCGCGTAAACGGTACGTATGAGTCACGCGCCCGCAGCACGCATTTAACACGGGTCCGGCATATTGAGAGGTGTCGGCGAGGACATCCGTTCGAACCGACACCCGTGTGGTGCCAAGGACCTCCGGAGCGGCTCCCGGACCTCCATGGGCGCCCGGGCGCGAGCGCCGGTCCTCACCCGGTCCGCGCCCCTCGCGGGGACCGCCGTCGTCCCGCCCCCGGCTCCGGCCGGGGTGCGGCGGTCCCCGCGCCACTCCCCGGCCGGCCGTTCCCTGCGCCCGTACTCATGAGCACGGGCCGTCTTACGTCCCCCATGGCCGTACGCATCGACACGGGCCGTCAACGAGCCGTCATGAACGGGCTCACGACCAGTTGTCGTCCGCCTTGCCGAAGCGCTGCCGGAACCACGGCACGTACCCCGCCGCGTTGACGACGTTGACGCCGACGATGCCGGCCCAGGTCACGAGCAGTCCGGCCAGGCCCGCGTTGGCCGTGCCGATCGCGGAGAGCGGGATGGCGAGCACGAGCGAGACGGTCGCGAAGCCGAACCGCTCGCCGAAGCTGTCCACGCCGGGGCCGCCGCCCGGCCGCTGCTGCGGGCCCCGGGCCGTCGACATCTGGTGCTCGGCGAGCCGGCGTCGCACCTGCTTGTCGAGCGTCCCGTCGAGCTTCTGCTCGACCTTCTCCAGGAACGAGTCGACCAGCTCCGACTCGTACTCCACGCCCAGTTCCTTGCGGGTCTGCAAGGTGGCGTCGAGTTCTTTCTTCAGCTCTGGGTCGCGGGCCGTCATACCGGCAACGATACGGTCGGCGAGGCCCCGTGGAAGTGGGGCTAACCCCCGTATTCACGGTGGGGCCGCCCGGGCCCCGTGGAAGGAGCAGCCGTGCACGACTCCGCCTCCCTGCTGACCTCGCTTACGGACCCCGACGCCCCCGACCGCCCCGACGCGCTGTCCGTCGCGGACCGCTCCTGCTCCCGCGCGGAGCTGCTGGGCGCGGGCGGCGCGGTGGCGGCCCGTATCGCGGGCGCGAAGTCCGTGGCCGTACGGGCCGACGCCACGCTGGAGACGGTGGCCGCCGTGGTCGGCGGCCTGCTGGCCGGGGTGCCGCTGGTGCTGCTGCCGCCGGACTCGGGCCCCGCCGAGCGGGACCACATCCTGCGCGACTCGGGCGCGGAACTCGTGCTCGGGGCGGGGGAGGAGCTCACCGTGGACCTGGCCGAGCGCGCCGACTTCCGGGGCGCGCGGCCGTCCGAGGCGGCGGCCGCGTTCATCCTCTACACGTCGGGCACCACCGGCGCGCCCAAGGGCGCGCTCATCCCGCACCGCGCTGTCGCCGCCGGGCTCGACGGCCTCGCGGACGCCTGGCAGTGGACCGCCGAGGACACGCTCGTCCACGGGCTGCCGCTCTTCCACGTGCACGGGCTGGTCCTCGGCGTGCTCGGCGCGCTGCGCACCGGCTGCCGCCTCGTGCACACGGGCCGCCCGACCCCGCAGGCGTACGCGGCGGCGGGCGGCAGCCTGTACTTCGGCGTGCCCACAGTCTGGGGCCGGGTGGCCCGCGACCACGCCGCCGCGCGGGCCCTGGCCGGGGCCCGGCTGCTGGTGTCGGGGAGCGCGGCGCTGCCCGCCCCCGTCTTCCGCGATCTCGAAGCGCTCACCGGGCAGCGGCCCGTGGAGCGGTACGGCATGACCGAGACGCTGATCACCGTGGCCGCCCGCGCCGACGGCGAGCGGCGGCCCGGGTACGTGGGGACGCCGATCACGGGCGTACGCACCCGGATCGCCGCCGAGCCGGGCGCGGAGATCGGCGAGCTGGAGATCAGCGGCCCGACCCTCTTCGACGGCTACCTCGGCCGCCCCGAGGCCACGGCCGCCGCGTACACGGCCGACGGCTGGTTCCGTACGGGCGACATCGCGGCCATCGACGCGGACGGCGCGCACCGCATCGTCGGCCGCGCCTCCACCGACCTGATCAAGTCGGGCGGCTACCGCATCGGCGCGGGCGAGGTGGAGAACGCCCTGCTCGACCATCCGGCGGTGCGCGAGGCGGCCGTCGTCGGCGTTCCGCACGAGGACCTCGGGCAGGAGATCGTCGCCTATGTGGTGGCCGACGGGGTCGGCGACGCGGAGCTGATCGACTTCGTCGCCGGGCGGCTCTCGGCGCACAAGCGGCCGCGCCGGGTCCGCTTCATCGAGGAGCTGCCGAGGAACGCGATGGGGAAGCCGCAGAAGAAGCTGCTGCCCCCGGTGTAGCCGGAGCCGTCGGCCGCTTCTCCTGGCGTAGCGGGGCCGTCGGCCGTGTACGCGGCGGGGCGGCGGGCCATCGGCCGCCCGCTGTGAGGCCGCGGGGCTGTCGGCCGCTTCGTCCGGCGGTGCGGGTCGGCGGCCACTCGCTCAGACGGTGCGGGGGCCGGGCGCCCGCTCCGTGGCGGCGCGGTCGTCGGCCGCTTCGTCGAGCGCGGCGGGGGCGCCGCCCGTCCGCTCCGGCGCGGCCGAACCATCGGCCGCTTCCCCCGGCACGGCGGAACCGTCGGCCGTTTCCCCCGGCACGGCGGGGCCGCCGTCGCCGCGCGCGAGCAGCCAGTAGAGGGCGGCCGGCACGGTCAGTCCCACGATCCAGGAGATGTCCGCGCCGCCCAGCGGGCCGACCAGCGGTCCGGTGTAGAACGACGTCGCCAGGAAGGGGAACTGGGCCAGCACCCCGACCCCGTACGCGATCAGGGCGGGCGCGCGCCACGCGCCGTACCGCCCGGCGGGGTCGCTCAGCGCCGCGATGTCGTAGCGCTCCTTGGAGATCAGGTAGAAGTCGACCAGGTTGACGGCGCTCCAGGGCGTGAAGAAGGTCAGCAGGAAGAGCAGGAAGTCCTTGAAGGAGGACAGGAAGCTGTCCTTGCCGAGCAGTGCGACCGCCGTGCCCGCGACCATGATCGCGGCGATGTACGCGGCGCGGGCGCGCGGTGTGATCGTCCGCTGCTCACGGAAGCCGCCGATGCTGGTCACCATCGACATGAAGCCGCCGTAGGTGTTGAGCACGTTGATGGTGAGCTTGCCGAACGCGATGACGAAGTACAGGGCCGCGGTGACCAGCGCCGCGTCGCCGCCCAGGTCCACGATGTAGGTGACCTCGTGCCCGACGAACGCGCCGCCCGCGGCCGTCGCCGCCAGCGCCCCGAAGGTCATCGACCACTGCGCGCCGAGCACGGAGCCGCCCAGCGTCCACCAGAACGTGGCCCGGCCGGAGGTGGAGCGCGGCAGGTAGCGGGAGTAGTCGGCCACGTACGGGCCGAACGCGAGCTGCCAGGAGGCGGCGAGGGAGATCGCGAGCAGGAAGACGGGCAGCCCGAAGGAGCGGTCGTGCAGCAGCGTCGCGAGGTCGGCCCGCTGGAGCAGGCGCGCGCCGAGGTAGAGGAAGGCGACGGCGCAGACGAGGGAGGCGACGCGGCCCAGGGCGTGGATGAGGCGGTAGCCGACCGCCGCGGTGACGCCCGTGACCAGTGCGAAGATCACGATGCCCGCGGTGTCCCCGAGGTGCGTCAGCTCGCCGACGGCCTGGCCCGCGAGGACCGTGCCGCTGGCGAAGAAACCGATGTACATCAAGATGACCAGGAGCAGCGGCACGACGGCGCCGCGCACCCCGAACTGGGCACGGGAGGAGATCATTTGGGGCAGCCCGAGCTTCGGCCCCTGGGCGGAGTGCAGCGCCATGACGGCGCCGCCCAGCAGATTGCCGAGCAGCAGCCCGGCCAGCGCCCAGCACGCGGTCGCGCCGAAGACGACGGCGAGGGCGCCGGTGACGACGGCGGTGATCTGGAGGTTGGCGCCGAGCCAGAGCGTGAACTGGCTGAAGGCGGTGCCATGGCGTTCGTCGTCCGGGACGACGTCGATGGAGCGGCGTTCGATGGCCAATATCCCGTGCCTCCCTATGGCTGTGCGTTCGGGCGGGGCCCGGGGCTGCATATAGTCATGCACAGTCATAGGTGAGTGAATAGATGTCAATAGTCCGGCGGAGAACGCCAGGAGGACAGCATGCGTGACAACGGCGGGAGCGCCACCGATAACGGCAGCTCAGAAGGGGTGTCCGGAGCTGCCGCGCGGCTCCAGAAGCTCTTCGAAGGACACCGGCTCACCCCCACCCAGCGCCGCATCGCGCACTGCATGGTGCGGCAGGCGGGCGACGCGCCGTTCTACTCCAGCGTCGAACTCGCCGAGCTGGCCGGCGTCAGCCAGCCCTCCGTCACCCGCTTCGCCGTCGCCCTCGGCTTCGACGGCTACCCGGCGCTGCGCCGGCACCTGCGCGAGGTCGCGCCCGCCGGGCAGCTCGCGGGCGAGGGCTCGTACAACGAATACCAGCAGGCCGTCCACGCCGAGATCGACAACCTCCGCCACCTCGCGGCGCTCCTCGCCGACCCCGCCCCCGTCGCCGAGGCCGGCCGGCTCCTCGCCTGCTCGCGCCCGCTGCCCGTACTCGGCCTGCGCGCCGCCTCCGCCCAGGCCGCCGGCTTCACCTACTTCGCCCGGAAGGTCCACCCGGACGTACGGCTCCTCGACGAGGGCGGCACGATGCTCGCGGACCGCGTGGACGCGGCCGTACGGGCGGGCGGCACCGCCCTGCTCTGCTTCGCGCTGCCGCGCCATCCGCGCGAGGTCGTCGAGGCACTGGAGTACGCGCGCGGCGCCGGCCTGCGGGTGGTCACCGTCGCCGACAGCGCCTTCGCCCCCGTGGCCCACCACAGCGACCTCCTCCTCCCGGCCGCCGTGGGCACCGGCCTGGCCTTCGACACGGCGTGCGCGCCGATGCTGCTGGGGCGGGTGCTGCTGGAGGCCATGTGCGACGAACTGCCGGACGCGCAGTCCCGGCTGGAGGAGTTCGACGCCAAGGCCGCGGAGCGGGGGCTGTTCGCGGAGTGAGGACGGCCCGCTACTCCGCGTAGGTCATCTCGGGGAAGCGCTGCGAGGGCCCGTCCAGCAGATGGTCGTCCTGCCCCCGCAGCCAGCGGTCGAAGAAGGACACCGTGTACGCGCGTACGGCTGCGACCGACCGCTCCGGCCGTACCGTCCCGATGCCCTGCTTGAGGACGTCCGCCGGGACCGCCCCCTGGCGGGCGAGCTGCGGGAGGAGGGCCGCGGCGTCCGTGTACGAACCGTGCTGCCCGCCCCGCATCGTCAGATTCCCGCGCCAGCCGTGGGTGTTCTTCCAGAACGCGCCCCACGACGGCTGCCGGGTGTGGTCCCCGGAACCCTCCGCGTCCGTGCCCATCAGCAGGAACGGCCGGTCCAGCCCGTCCCGCGCCACCGAACTCAGCTCACTGCCCTCGCCCTTGGCGTCCGGGAAGTCCATCTGACCGTCCATGTTGATCCCGGCCTTGACGCGCCGGTCGTCGTGCATGGTCTGGGCGGCGGTGAAGCCCCCCGCGGACTGCCCGGCCATGCCGATGCGGCGCAGGTCGAGGGAGCCGGCGAGACCGCGCGGCAGCCCGCGCTCGTGGCGCAGGGAACCGAGCCGGTCGAGTACGAAGCGGGAGTCGGCCACCCGGGTCTTCATGGACTTGCGCAGCACGCCGCCGATGTCGAGACCGGGTTGTTTGAGCAGGTCCGGGAAGACGGAGGGGGCGAGCCGGCCGCCGGGGAAGGCGACCTCCGACGCCTCGTAGGTGTGGTCCACGGTCACGACGACGTAGCCGCGCGAGGCCAGCTCCTCGACGAGCCCGGTGTTCCAGGTCCGCGGGTCGCCGAGCCCCGCCGAGTACAGCACGACGGGCCGCTTCCCGCCGCGCGCGACGGGCGCGCCCTCGGCGGCGTGCGTGCCGGTGGCGGCCCAGTCCGTCCTGCCGACGGGCAGATGGTGATTGAAGGACGCGGCCCCTTCCTCGGACCCGAAGTGCGCCGCCGCCTTCGGGTCCATGTAGGGGGCGGTCCGCTTGCCGCCTCCAGCGGCCGGATACCAGAAGCTGACCATCAACTCCCGCCGCTCCGCGGGCTTCCAGGGGTCGGCCCGGCTGTGGTCGGTGAGGTGCAGCGAGCTGGTCCCGACCCGGTACGGCCCGGTGGGCGCGGGCAGCTCGGCGCGCGCCGCCCGCTGGACCCGTACGGCGGGGGCGTCCCCGCCCCGCGCCTCGGCCGGCGCCGCCGCCCCGACCGTCCCCAGCACCCCCGCGGCCGCCAGCACGGCGACCCCCGCCAGGACGCGGCGGCGGCCCGGCCGCCGATTGTTCTGCCTGCTGTCGTACGCCGACATTGCGCTCCTCCCGTACCCCGCCACGACCGGCGGATCACTGCGGTCGACGCTATGGCGGCGAGGGGCGCCGGGGCGTCATACGACGGAGCCAAAGGGGAGGTGATACCGGGGTATGACGGGGCGGGGACGAGGGCGGGGCGGGGGCGGGCACGTTCGGGTGAGAGCCGCGCAGGAGCCCGGGCCCGGCACACCCGGCCGCGTACGCTCGGAGCCATGACGGCCGCGGAGGACTACGAGCGCTTGCGCCACCTGCTGGACCGGCTCCCCCCGGACCGCGCGTCCCGCGCGCTCGCCCTGCTGAGGTCGGACCCCGACCTCGCCCGGTACGTGGACGAGGACGACTCCATGCCGCCGGCCATCGAGCGGCCCGGGTTCGCGGCCTTCGTCGGCATGGGCCGGTCCGGCCATTCCGACACCGCGCGCAGGCACCGAACGGCCGTTCACCCTCCTGCCGTGGCGCCCCTCACCCCAGCTCGCTGAGGCCCGTCGCGTAGTCTCCGCCGCTCTCGGCGACCAGGTCCGGGATGGACTGCGGGGCGCGTGCGGGCGTGAAGCGCACGGTGTCGTCGTCCGTCGCGAAGCCGTGGACGCCGGGGCGCGGGAGGCTGTTGTAGGCGAAGTGGGTCGAGAAGTAGTACGCGCCCGTGTCGAGGAGCGCGGCGTGGTCGCCTGCCTCCAGGCGGGGGAGGGGGCGGTTCTCGGCGATCAGGTCGCCGGCGAAGCAGCAGGGGCCGGCCACGTCCTGGGGGAGGAGGTCGCCCGTCTTGGGGCGGCCCTTCTCGTCGAATGCCGCGACGCGCAGCGGCCACGACTGGGGCGCGTAGACCGTGCGCATCGCGACCTGGGCGCCCGCGTGCGTCACGGCGATGGCCCGGCCGCCCGCGGACTTGGCGTACTCGACGCGGGCCAGGATCGTGCCGTGCTTCGCGAGCAGGGACCGGCCGAACTCCGTGACCAGCCCGTACCGGCCGTCGAACAGCCCCGGCACGGTCTCGGCCAGCAGCCGGGCGTACGCGCGGTACGTCGGATCGATCTCGTCGGAGCCGAAGTTCACCGGCAGTCCGCCGCCGAGGTCGACCGTGTCGACCTGCTGCCGGCCCACCGTGCGGTTGATCTCCTCCGCCAGTTCGTACGTCTCCCGGACGCCGCGCGCCATCAGCTCCAGCGGCACGCCTTGCGACCCCACGTGGGCGTGCAGCCGCGTCAGCCAGGGGCGGTCGGCGAAGGCCCGTACGACCCACTCCCGCGCGCCCTCGTCGCGCAGTGCCACCCCGAACTTCGATGTCTTCGTGGCCGTGCTGAGGGCGCCGATCGAACCGCCGCCCACCTGCGGGTTCACTCGCAGGCCGAGTGGCGAGGCGGTCGGTGCGGAGCGGGTCAGGGAGTCCAGGCGGGCCAGTTCGTCCGGATTGTCGGCGTTGACGGCGATGCCCAGCGCCAGCGCCTCGCGCAATTCGGCCGGGGTCTTGGCGGGCGAGTCCAGGACCGTACGGTCCGGCGGCACGCCCGCCGCGCGGGCCAGCGCCAGTTCGCCGGGGCTCGCCACCTCGCAGCCCAGCCCCTCCTCGGACAGCAGCCGCAACACCGGCACCAGCGACGCCGCCTTCACCGCGAAGGCGTGCAGCACCGCCGTACCGGGTGCGCTGACCTCCTCGAACGCCGCGCGCAGCGCCCTGGCGGAGGCGCGGATGCCCGCCACGTCCAACAGTCCGACGACCGGTTCGCCCGGCCCGATCAAGCCCTGCTCCACGGCGGCCCGCACCGCGGCGTCGCGGCGCGCGGCCGACCGTTCGGCGTCTGAGATTCCTTGGTTCATCAGCCCACTTCACCATTGAGCGGGCGCTGGGGCCACCGTTCCGTGGCCTGTTCCGTGCCCCCATGCGGTGTTGACCTTCCACCGGAGCCGCAATAGCGTCACGGCGCCCCTTCGGCGGAACGGCGGTACGCCCGTGCGCGCTCTCCGGCTCCCCCTGCTCCCCTTCCACCCCGACGTCGCCGTCGTCGGCAGCGGCGTCATCGGCGCGGCCTGCGCCGAGGCGCTCTCCCGGCGCGGCGCGCGCGTCGCCGTGCTCGACCACGCGCCGGTCAGCTCCGGCACCACGGCGCGCGGCGAGGGCAACCTCCTCGTCTCCGACAAGCCGCCCGGCCCCGAACTCGACCTGGCCCGCGACTCCCTGGCCCGCTGGCCGCGGCTGCTCGCGGCACTCGGCGAGGAGCTCGGACCGGGGCGCGCGGAGTGCGAGTACGAGCCCAAGGGCGGGCTCGTCGTCGCCGCCGAGGAGGCGGGCGCGCGGGCGCTCGGCCCCTTCGCGGCGGCGCAGCGCGCGGCGGGCGTGACCGCCGTCGAAGTCCCGGCCAGTGAAGTGGCCTCGTACGAGCCGCACTTGACGCGCGACGTGCGCGCCGCCGTGTTCTACCCCGAGGACGCCCAGCTCCAGCCCGTACTGGCCGCCACCGCGCTGCTCGCCGCCGTACGGGCGCGCGGCGGAGCCGTCCGTACGGGCGTCCGCGCGCTCGGCGTCGAGTGCCGCGCCGACGGCGCGGTGCGCGCGGTACGGACCTCCGCCGGGCCCGTGCCGTGCGGCGCGGTCGTCAACGCCTGCGGCCCGTGGGCGGGCGCGTTCGCGGCGGCCGCGGGCGCGCCGCTGCCGGTGCTGCCGCGCCGCGGCATGGTCCTCGTCACCGCGCCGCTGCCGCCGGGCACCGTGCGGCACAAGGTGTACGACGCCGACTACGTCGGCGCCGTCGGCAGCGGCGACGCCGCGCTCCAGACCTCCACCGTCGTCGAGGCCACCCGCGCCGGCACCGTCCTCATCGGCTCCAGCAGGCAGCGCGTCGGCTTCGACGAGACGGTGCGCACGGCCGTGCTGAGCGCCCTCGCGCGCAAGGCGGCCGGGCTCTTCCCGGCACTGCGGGACGTACCGGTGATGCGCGCGTACGGCGGCTTCCGCCCGTACACCCCCGACCACCTCCCCGTCATCGGCGAGGACCCCCGCCGCCGTGGCCTGTGGCACGCCACCGGCCACGAGGGCGCCGGCATCGGCCTCGCCGCCGCGACGGGCGAACTCCTCGCCGAGCTGTACGCGGGCGAGAAACCCCACCTCGACCCGGAGCCGTTCCGGGTCGCCCGCCCGGGACTGGAGGCCGCCGCCCCATGACAGCGCAGCAGCCGAAGCGGATCGTGCACGTCGAAGTGGACGGCTGCCCCCAACTGGCCCTGCCGGGCCATACGGTGGCCGCGGTGCTGCTGGCCATGGGCCGCGTGTCGTGGCGCACGACGCGGGACGGGGGCCGCCCCCGCGGCTTGTTCTGCGGCATCGGCGTCTGCCACGACTGCTTGGTGGCGGTCAACGGGCTTCCGGACGTACGGGCGTGCCGCCGGGAGGTCGCGGACGGCGATCGGATCGAGACGCAGCGGGGAGCTGAACTCCCTTATGGGGGGCGGGGGTCCGTTGCGGGGGAGGGTGGCGCGCAGAGGGCTCTCCGGCGGGCGGGGGCGCCGGAATCGGCGGCGGAGGGGCGGCCGGGCGGGGGCGGAGCCGGTGATGTCGGTGATGGTGGTGGTATCGGTGATGCCGGTCGGTGGGCCGAGGGCCTTGCCTCCGGGACGGGGCCGGGGGACGTGCCCACGGCTGCGGGTACGGCGAGCGGGAGCGCCGCGACCGCGGGTACGGCGGGCCTGGGCACGACTGTCACGGGTGCGGTTGCTGCGGGTGGCTCGGACGCGGCGGGCAGGGAGGCGGCGGGCCCGGGGATCGCGGCTCCGGCCGCGGCCGACACGGAAGCGGGGTGCGGGCCGCGCCGTCCCGACGCTCAGGCCGGGCACAGGGAGCGGCGGCCCCCGGCGGAGCCGCTGGTCGTCGTCGTAGGGGCCGGGCCCGCCGGGATGGCCGCGGCGTCGGCGGCGGCCCGTGGCGGGGCGCGGGTGGTGCTCGTCGACGGAGGCGGCCGGGTGGGGGGCCAGTTCCATCGGCGGCCGCCGGTGGAGTTCCCCTCGGGCGGGCGGGACCATCCGCTGGAGCGGGCGATCGCCGACCACCCCCGTATCGAGTATCTGGACCGCGCCGACGTCTGGGCCCTGGAACCGGGGCCCGGCCGCCGCCACCTCGTCCACCTCCAGCAGGGGCCCGCCGACGGAACCGGCCGTACGGCCCGTACGCTCGCCGCCGACGCGCTCGTGCTGTGCACCGGCGCGTACGACCGGGCACTGCCGTTTCCCGGCTGGGAACTGCCCGGAGTGGTGACGGCGGGTGCGGCCCAGGCGCTCGCGAAGGGGCAGCGGGCCGCGATCGGGCGGCGAGTCGTCGTGGCGGGGACGGGACCGTTCCTGCTGCCCGTCGCGACCGCCCTGCTCGCCGTCGGCGCGCGCGTGCTCGGCGTGTACGAGGCGGGCTCCCCGGCCCGCTGGTTACGGCACCCGGTTGCCGCTGCCCGCGACGGAGGCCGCGCCAAGGCTTCGGAACTCTCCTTCTACGCCGCCGAGTTGGCGCGTCACCGCGTCCCCTACCGTGCGCGCGGCGCGGTCGTCGCCGCGCACGGCCGCGATCGCGTCGAGGCCGTCACCGTCGCGCGCCTCGACGCGCGGTGGCGGATCAGGCCCGGCAGCGAACGCCGCCTCGAAGGCGTCGACGCCGTGTGCGTCGGCTACGGATTCACCCCCCAACTCGAACTCGCCCTCTCCGCGGGCTGCGCCCTGCGCCACGGCCACGTCGTCGTGGACGCGCGCCAGGCCACCACCGTGCCGGGCGTGTACGCCGCCGGAGAACTCACCGGCATCGCGGGCGCCGATGCGGCTGCCGCCGAGGGTGAACTCGCGGGAGTAGCGGCTGCGTTGAGCCTGGAGGCAACGCGCGCCACCGCCGTGGGGCCGGCCGGCGCGCTCGCCGCGTCTCGGCCGCCTGCCGCGCCTGAGACTCCCGCCGAGCCCACGTCGCCCGCCGCGCCTGCGGCTGCCGACGCGGTTGTGTCGCCCGCGCCTGCGTCTGCTGTTGCTCCTGTTGCGCCTGAGACCTCCGCCGCGTCCACGTCGCCCGCCGCGCCTGCGGTCCCCGCCCCGCCCACGTCGCCCGCCGCGCCTGCGGTCCCCGCCGCGTCTACGTCGGCTGCCGCTCCCGCTGCTCCCGCCGCGCCTACGTCGGCTGCCGCCCCCGTTGCTGCCGCCCCACCCACGTCGCCCGCTGCGCCTGCGGTCCCCGCCGCGTCCACGTCGCCCGCCGCCCCCGCTGCTCCCGCTCCGTCCACGTCGGCTGCCGCCCCCGCTCCTCCCGCTCCGTCCACGTCGCCCGCCGCGCCTGCGGCTGCCACCGTGACCGCGCCGCCCGCCCCGCCCGCGTCGGCTTCCGTCCCCGCTGCTTCCGCCGCGTCCACGTCGCCCGCTGCGCCTGCGGTCCCCGCCGTGACCGCGCCGCCCGCCCCGCCCACGTCGGCTGCCGCCCCCGCAGCTCCCGCCCCGCCGTCGTCGCGCACCGACCCCACGCACCCCACACCCCCCACCTCCCTGTCGGCCCTCGTCGCCCGCGTCCGTTCCACTCGCCGTTTCGCCGCCCTGCTCGCCGACGCGCACCCGGTCCGCGACGGATGGCGGTCGTGGCTGACGGACGACACCGTGGTCTGCCGCTGCGAGGAAGTGACGTACGGGCAGTTGCGGGATGCCGTGCTCGATCGGGGGGCGGACGGGATGCGGGTGCTCAAGCTGACCTGCCGGGCCGGGCTCGGGCTCTGCCAAGGGCGGGTGTGCGGGCGCAACGTGGCCGAGATCGCCGACAGCCTGCTGAGCGCGTCCGGCTCACCCGACGTACCGGCCCTCGCCGACCCGCACGCCGCCGACCGCCGCCCCATCGCCCACCCCATCCGCCTGGGCGACTTGGACGACCTGGCCGGCATGGACGACCCGGCCGGGCCCCGCGAAGAACCCGAGGCCACGGCTCCGTAAACAGCCCCGCCGTACCCGCACCACCACCCAGCCACCGAAGGGAAGCCCCATGCCCAGCCCCAAGGCACCCACCACCCTCACCGGCCTCATCGTCGCCACCACCCTCCCGTACGCCGAGGACCCCGCCGCCCCCGCCGGGCTGCGCCCCGATCTGGACCGGTACGCCGAGCACTGCCGCTGGCTCGTCGGCAACGGCGTGCACGGCGTAGGCCCGAACGGCTCCCTCGGCGAGTACTCCTCCCTCACCGACGCCGAGCGGCGCGCTGTCGCCCGTACGGCCGTCGAAGCCGTCGGCGGCGACGCGCTCGTCGTCGTCGGCGTGCACGGGCCCGGGGCCCATCAGGCGCGCGCCTGGGCCGAGTCGGCGGCCGAGGACGGGGCCGACGGGGTGCTCTGTCTGCCGCCGACGCTCTACCGGGCGAACACCGCCGAGATCGTGCACCACTACACGGAAGTGGCCAAAGCGGGGCTGCCCGTCATGGTCTACAACAACCCTCTCGACACCAAGGTCGACCTCACCCCCGAGATCCTCCGCGAGCTGGCGGCGATCGACGGCGTCGTCGCCGTGAAGGAGTTCTCCGGCGACGTCCGCCGCATCCTGCACATCAGGGAGCAGGCCCCCGGCCTGGAGCCCGTCGCCGGGGCCGACGACCTCGTGCTCGAAGCGCTCCTGATGGGGGCGACCGGCTGGTTCGCCGGGTTCCCGAACGTCTTCCCCGCCGCGTCCGTACGCCTCTACGAACTCGCCCTCGCCGGACGCCTCGCCGAGGCCAGAGCGCTGTACGAGCCGCTGGTCGCGGCCTTCCGGTGGGATTCGCGGACCGAGTTCGTCCAGGCGATCAAGCACGGCATGGACCTCGTCGGCCGCCCCGGCGGGCCGTGCCGCCCGCCCCGCGGCCCCCTCCCGCCCGACCGGCTGGCCCAGCTCGACGCCGATATGAAGCAGGCTGTCCAAGCCGTTCAAGCCATCGAGGACGGTCGCTGATGCGCGCGGCGCGCTGCTTCAGCGCCGTCGACTCGCACACCGAGGGCATGCCCACCCGCGTCGTCACCGGCGGCGTCGGCCCGATCCCCGGCGCCACCATGGCCGAGCGCCGCGCGTACTTCATGGAGCACCTCGACCACATCCGCCGGCTGCTGGTGAACGAGCCGCGCGGGCACTCCGCCATGAGCGGCGCGATCCTCCAGCCGCCGACCCGGCCCGACGCGGACTGGGGGGTGATCTACATCGAGGTGTCCGGCTGCCTCCCGATGTGCGGGCACGGCACGATCGGGGTGGCGACGGTCCTCGTCGAGACGGGCATGGTCGAGGTCGCCGAGCCCACCACCACCGTCCGCCTCGACACCCCGGCCGGGCTCGTCGAGGCCCGCGTCGCCGTCCGCGACGGCCGCGCCGAGCACGTCACCATCCACAACGTGCCGTCCTTCGCCGTCGCCCTCGACGCCCGCGTCGAGGTCCCCGGGCTGGGCGAGGTCCGCTACGACCTCGCCTACGGTGGCAACTTCTACGCCATCACCCCGTTAACAGCCCTCGGCCTGCCCTTCTCGTCGGCCCGCGGCGACGAGATCCTCGCCGCCGGGCTGGCCGTCATGGCGGCCATCGACCAGCACGACCGGCCCGTGCACCCCACCGATCCGGCGATCTCAGGCTGCCGGCACGTCCAGTTCACGGTCCCCGGCCGGGACGGCTCGGACTCCCGCAACGCGATGGCCATCCACCCCGGCTGGTTCGACCGTTCGCCGTGCGGTACGGGCACCAGCGCCCGGATGGCCCAGCTGTACGCGCGCGGCGAACTGCCCCTGCACCAGGACTTCGTCAACGAGTCGCTCATCGGCACCCGGTTCACCGGCCGCCTCACCGGCACCACGTGGGTCGGCGACCGTACGGCCGTGCTCCCGACCGTCACGGGCCGGGCGTGGATCACGGGCATGGGGCAGTACCTGCTCGATCCCACGGACCCGTTCCCCAGCGGGTTCACCCTCTGAGGCCGCCCGAGCCGATACTCCGCCCGAGCCGATACTCCGGCAGGACCGGCAGGACCGGCAGGACCGGCAGGACCGGCAGGACCGGCAGGACCGGCAGGACCGGCAGGACCGGCAGGACCGGCAGGACCGGCATGCCCCGCCCCGCCGACCTGTTGACTAGCGATATTCAGTCTGGCAAAGATGTGAATAGCTCGATCCATGCGACGTCAGGGAGGCACGGCCCATGTCAGGACCACGACCCGTACGGGCACCGCGCGGCACGGAGATCAGCGCCCTGGGCTGGCAGCAGGAAGCCGCCCTGCGGATGCTCCAGAACAACCTCGATCCGGAGGTGGCCGAGCACCCCGACCAGCTCGTGGTCTACGGCGGCACCGGCAAGGCCGCCCGCGACTGGCGCTCCTTCGACGCCATGGTGCGCACGCTCACCACCCTCAAGCAGGACGAGACGATGCTCGTCCAGTCCGGCCGCCCCGTCGGCGTCATGCAGACGCACGAATGGGCGCCGCGCGTCCTCCTGGCCAACTCCAACCTGGTGGGGGACTGGGCCAACTGGGAGGAGTTCCGGCGGCTGGAGGCCCTCGGCCTCACCATGTACGGGCAGATGACCGCCGGGTCCTGGATCTACATCGGCACCCAGGGCATCCTCCAGGGCACGTACGAGACCTTCGCGGCCGTGGCGGCGAAGAAGTTCGGCGGCACGCTCGCCGGGACGATCACCCTGACCGCCGGGCTCGGCGGCATGGGCGGCGCCCAGCCGCTCGCCGTGACCATGAACGACGGCGTCGCGATCTGTATCGACTGCGACCCGCGCGCCATCGAGCGCCGCATCGAACACCGCTACCTCGACGTACGGGCCGACTCCCTGGAGCACGCCCTCCAGCTCGCCACCGAGGCCCGCGACGCCCGCCGCCCGCTCTCCATCGGGCTGCTCGGCAACGCCGCCGAACTGCTGCCGCGAATGCTCGCCGAGGGCGCGCCGATCGACATCGTCACCGACCAGACCAGCGCCCACGACCCGCTCGCCTACCTGCCGCTCGGCATCGACTTCGACGAGATGGCGACCTACGCCGCCGAGAAGCCCGCCGACTTCACCCAGCGGGCCCGCGAGTCGATGGCCCGGCACGTGGAGGCCATGGTCGGGTTCATGGACGCGGGCGCCGAGGTCTTCGACTACGGCAACTCGATCCGGGGTGAGGCCCAACTGGCCGGGTACGAGCGCGCGTTCGCGTTCCCCGGCTTCGTACCGGCCTACATCCGGCCGCTCTTCGCCGAGGGCAAGGGCCCGTTCCGCTGGGCCGCGCTGTCCGGCGAGGCGTCCGACATCCACAAGACCGACAAGGCGATCCTCGACCTCTTCCCGGAGAACGAGTCCCTGGCCCGCTGGATCAAGCTGGCGGGGGAGCGCGTCCACTTCCAGGGCCTCCCGGCCCGTATCTGCTGGCTCGGCTACGGCGAGCGCGACAAGGCCGGCGAGCGCTTCAACGACATGGTGGCCTCCGGCGAGCTCCAGGCCCCGCTCGCCATCGGCCGCGACCACCTCGACTGCGGCTCGGTCGCCTCCCCGTACCGCGAGACCGAGGCCATGCTCGACGGGTCGGACGCCATCGCGGACTGGCCGCTGCTCAACGCCATGGTCAACGTCGCCTCGGGCGCCTCCTGGGTCTCCCTCCACCACGGCGGCGGCGTCGGCATGGGCCGCTCCATCCACGCCGGCCAGGTCTCGGTCGCCGACGGCACGAAGCTCGCGGGCGAGAAGATCCGCCGCGTGCTGACCAACGACCCGGGCATGGGCGTCATCCGGCACGTGGACGCCGGGTACGAGCGCGCCGACGAGGTCGCGGCGGAGCGCGGCGTCCGCATCCCCATGCGGGAGGGCGAGTGACGGCCCGGGAGGGCGCCGCCGCGCCGCCCTCCTTCCACGAGATGTGGCGCGACCTCGCCCCCATCGGCCGCCACGCGGCCACCGGCGGCTACCGCCGCCACGCGTGGAACGGCGCCGACGCCGACTGCCGCGCCTGGTTCCGCGCCCAGGCCGAGTCCCGCGGCCTGGCGTACGAGCTGGACCGCAACGGCAACCAGTGGGCCTGGCTCGGCGACCCGGCCGCGGGCGACGCCGTCGTCACCGGCTCGCACCTGGACTCCGTCCCGGACGGCGGCGCCTTCGACGGGCCGCTCGGCGTCGTCTCCTCCTTCGCCGCGCTCGACGAACTCCGCCGGAGGGGGGCGGAGTTCGCCAAGCCGCTGGCCATCGTCAACTTCGGCGACGAGGAGGGCGCCCGCTTCGGGCTCGCCTGCGTCGGCTCCCGCCTCGCCGCCGGACAGCTCACCGCCGAGCAGGCGCGCGAGCTGCGCGACGCGGACGGCGTCTCGCTGCCCGAGGCCATGGAGCGCGCCGGGTACGACCCCGAGGCCATCGGCCCCGACCCGGAGCGGCTGGCGCGGATCGGCGCGTTCGTGGAACTCCACGTCGAGCAGGGCCGCGCGCTGGACCTCTCCGGCGACGCCGTCGGCATCGCCTCCGCGATCTGGCCGCACGGCCGCTGGCGGTTCGACTTCCGGGGCGAGGCCAACCACGCGGGCACCACCCGCCTCGAAGACCGCCGCGACCCGATGCTGACCTACGCCAACACCGTCCTCGCCGCCCGCAAGAAGGCCCGGCTCGCCGGGGCGCTCGCCACCTTCGGCAAGGTCGCCGTCGAGCCCAACGGCGTCAACGCCATCCCCTCCCTCGTGCGCGGCTGGCTCGACTCGCGCGCCGCCGACCAGGAGACCCTGGACCGCGTCGTCGCCGAGATCGAGCAGGCCGCCGCCGAGCGCGGCGAGCGCGACGGCGTGGACGTCGCGGTGGTCCGGGAGTCCTTCACGCCCGTCATCGAGTTCGGCCACGCCCTCCGCGACGAGCTGGGCGGCCTCCTCGGCGGGAAGGCCCCGGTCCTCGCCACCGGCGCCGGCCACGACGCGGGCATTTTGTCCGGTACGGTCCCCACCGCCATGCTGTTCGTACGGAACCCCACCGGCGTCTCGCACTCACCGGCCGAAACCGCCGCCGAGGACGACTGCCTGGCCGGGGTGGCCGCACTCGCCGACGTAGTGGAGGGCCTCGCGTGCAGGTGACGTACTGGGCGGAACACGCCTGGCTGGGGACCAACGTCGAACCGGGCGTGGCGATCGACACCGCCGACGGACGCATCACGGCCGTACGGACCGGGACCGAGACGCCGCCGCCCGGCGCGGTCGCGCTGCGCGGCCTCACCCTCCCCGGCCTCGCCAACGCCCACAGCCACGCCTTCCACCGCGCCCTGCGCTCCACCGTCCAGGTGGGCTCGGGCACGTTCTGGACCTGGCGCGAGGTCATGTACCAGGTGGCCGCCCGGCTCACCCCGGACACGTACTACAACCTCGCGCGCGCCGTGTACGCCGAGATGGCGCTCGCCGGGATCTCCTGCGTCGGCGAGTTCCACTACCTGCACCACGCGCCCGGCGGCGCCCGCTACGACGAGCCCAACGCGATGGGCGACGCGCTGATCGCCGCCGCCGCCGAGGCCGGCATCCGCATCACCCTCCTCGACACCGCCTATCTCTCCTCCGGCTTCGGCGAGCCCCCCAACCGCCACCAGCTCCGCTTCAGCGACGGCACCGCCGACGCCTGGGCCGAGCGCGCCGCCGCCCTCAAGGCCCCCGGCCACGCCCGGATCGGCGCGGCCGTCCACTCCGTACGGGCCGTCCCCGCCGACGAACTGCGGGCGGTCGCCGACTGGGCCGCCGAGCGCTCCGCGCCGCTGCACGTCCACCTCTCCGAGCAGACCGCCGAGAACGACGCCTGCGCGCGGGCCCACGGCGTCACCCCCGCCCGGCTCCTCGCGGACCACGGCGTGCTCGGGCCCCGCACCACCGCCGTGCACGCCACCCACCTGACCGACGAGGACATCGCCCTCCTCGGCGGCAGCCGCACCGGCACCTGCATGTGCCCCACCACCGAACGCGACCTCGCCGACGGCATCGGCCCCGCCGCCCGGCTCCAGCGCGCGGGCTCCCCGCTGTCGCTGGGCAGCGACAGCCACGCCGTGATCGACCTCTTCGAAGAGGCCCGCGCCATGGAGCTCGACGAACGGCTGCGCACCCGCGCCCGCGGGCACTGGACGGCCGCCGCCCTGCTGCGCGCCGCCACCGCGGACGGGCACGCGGCCCTCGGCTGGCACGACGCGGGCGAGATCGCCGCCGGCTCGCTCGCGGACCTGACCACCGTCGCCCTGGACACCGTCCGCACGGCGGGCGCGCTGCCCCGGCTCGGCGCGGAGACCGCGGTGTTCGCCGCCACCGGCGCCGACGTCCGCCATACGGTCGTCGGCGGACGGCACGTCGTACGGGACGGGGAGCACACCCTGGTCCCCGATGTACCCGCGGCCCTCACCGAGGCCATCGCGGCGCTGCGCCCACCCCACGGAGAGGAAAAATGACACCCCCCGCGTCCACCCTCATCACCGGCATCGGCAGCCTCGTCACCAACGACCCCGCCCTCGGCCGGGGGCCGCTCGGACTGATCGAGGAGGCCGCCGTCGTCATCGCGGACGGCCGCTTCGCCTGGGTCGGCCCCGCCGCCGACGCGCCCGCCGCCGACGCCGTCCACGACGCGGGCGGCCGCGCCGCGATCCCCGGCTTCGTGGACTCCCACTCCCACCTGGTCTTCGCCGGCGACCGGACGGCCGAGTTCAACGCCCGTATGTCCGGCCGGAGTTACAGCGCCGGAGGCATCCGCACCACCGTCGCCGCCACCCGCTCCGCCACCGACGCGGAGCTGGAGGCGGGGCTCGTCCACTATCTGCGCGAGGCGCTGCTCCAGGGCACCACGACCATCGAGACCAAGTCCGGGTACGGCCTCGACACCGAGGACGAGGCCCGCTCGCTGCGCATCGCCGCCGCCCACACCGACGAGGTCACCTTCCTCGGCGCGCACATCGTCCCGCCGGACTACGCCGACGACCCGGCCGGGTACGTGGACCTCGTCACCGGCCCGATGCTCGACGCCTGCGCCCCGCACGCCCGCTGGATCGACGTCTTCTGTGAGAAGGGCGCCTTCGACGCCGACCAGTCCCGCGCGATCCTCACCGCGGGCCGCGAGAAGGGGCTGGGCGTGCGCGTCCACGCCAACCAGCTCAACCACGGGCCGGGCGTGCGGCTCGCCGTCGAACTCGGCGCGGCCTCCGCCGACCACTGCACCCACCTCGACGCGGCCGACCTCGACGCGCTCGCCAACAGCGACACCGTCGCGACGCTGCTGCCCGGCGCCGAGTTCTCCACCCGCGCCCAGTGGCCGGACGCCCGCCGCATCCTCGACGCGGGCGCGACCGTGGCGCTGTCCACCGACTGCAACCCGGGCTCGTCCTTCACCAGCTCCATGCCCTTCTGCATCGCGCTGGCCGTACGCGACATGGGCATGTCCCCCGACGAGGCCCTCTGGTCGGCCACCGCGGGCGGCGCCCGCGCCCTGCGCCGTACGGACGTCGGCAGCGTCACCGTGGGCGCCGTCGCCGACCTCGCCCTCCTCGACGCCCCGAGCCACGTCCACCTCGCCTACCGGCCGGGAGTCCCGCTGGTCTCGGCGGTGTGGCACAAGGGAGAACGGGCAGGGTAACGGACGAGAGTACGGGCGAGGCCCCGGCTCGACAGCGGTGGAATCCGCTGGAGCCGGGGCCTCGAAGCCGTGGGGGGCCGGTAAGGAGCGGCGCCGCTCCTACTCGTCGATCATCAGGCCCTTGCGGAGCTTGACGAGCGTGCGCGAGAGCAGCCGGGAGACGTGCATCTGAGAGATGTTCAACTCCTCGCCGATCTCGGACTGCGTCATATTGGCGACGAACCGCAGCGAGAGGATCTTCCGGTCCCGCGGGGGCAGTTCGGCGATCAGCGGCTTCAGCGACTCGACGTACTCGATGCCTTCGAGCCCGTGGTCCTCGTAGCCGATGCGGTCCGCGAGCGCGCCCTCGGTGTCGTCGTCCTCGGGCTGGGCGTCCAGCGAGCTCGCGGTGTACGCGTTGCTCGCGGCCATGCCCTCGACGACCTCCTCGTTGGTGAGGGAGAGCCGTGCGGCCAGCTCGCCCACGGTGGGGGCGCGGTCGAGCTTCTGGGCCAGCTCGTCGCCGGCCTTGGCCAGGTCGAGCCGGAGCTCCTGAAGCCGCCTCGGCACCCGCACCGACCAGCTGGTGTCGCGGAAGAAGCGCTTGATCTCGCCGACGATCGTCGGCATCGCGAAGGTGGGGAACTCGACGCCGCGGCTGAGCTCGAACCGGTCGATGGCCTTGATGAGGCCGATGGTGCCGACCTGGACGATGTCCTCCATCGGCTCGCTGCGCGAGCGGAACCGGGAGGCGGCGAACTTCACGAGCGCGAGGTTGAGTTCGACCAGGGTGTTGCGTACATACGCGTGCTCGTGGGTGCCCTCCTCCAGCGATTCGAGGCGTTCGAAGAGCGTCTTGGACAGGGCCCGCGCGTCCACCGGTCCGACCTCGTCGTACGGCGGGATCTCGGGGAGCTCGTCGAGCGGCACGTCGCCGAGGGCGGCTGCCGCGTCCGCGATGTCCGCGGTCTCGGCGGCCGGGGCGGCCTGCTCGGCACGGGGCTCGGGCGGGGGTGTCGACGAGGCGGTCTCCCGAGGGATATCGGTGCGCGGTTCGTCGAGCCGGGGTGACATGGTGTCCTCCATCATTCTCGGCATATGGCTGCCGAAGCCATGACCAGTTGCTGCGGTGTGCGGCGCCTCCAAAGCCGGCCGTGTTTGTCGTTCGTACTAGCCCTACCGGTCTTTACCTACCCATGGCAAGTGCGAGTTGTCCGTATTCGCCCTAAAATGACGGATCTTTGGCTACCGGACGCCGTTTTGAAGGCGTAGGCTTCCCCAAGCGCCAGGCAAGCAACCGAGAAGGGGTGCGCATGGACCGCGGGATGGTCGGCAGTGCAAGCAGGGGCCGGCTGCATGTCGGGGTCCGTCGGCATGGAGTGAGCGCGGTGGTGACCCCGGCCGGTGAGCTGGATCACCACACGGCCGAGCTGCTGCGCGAACCGCTGGAGAGCTGCGTCGACGAGGGCTGCTCGCGCCTCGTGGTCGACTGCTCGCAGCTGGAATTCTGCGACTCCACCGGACTCAACGTGCTCCTGGGAGCCCGGCTCAAGGCCGAGGCGGCGGGCGGCGGGGTCCATCTGGCCGGAATGCTGCCCGTGGTCGCCAGGGTCTTCGAGATCACCGGCGCCGAGGCGGTCTTCACCGTTCATGACACGCTCGAAGCCGCTCTCGCGGACTGAGCGTCACCTCTCCTGTCCCTGTGTGCAACCCAGGCGTTACCCGTGTCACACGACCCGTATCGAAGAAGTGGGTGTTCTCACCGATCGGACGGGCAGGAGAGACCTGAATCCGTTGAATGTGCCAGGTATCCGTCAGTCCTGTAATCGGTGATTCGGTGAGGTGAAGCGCTGATGAGCACCACCCGGTCGTCCCCGCCGGGCGACCGCGGTCCGGAGCCGGGCGGCGCCGCTCCGGCCGCGGCCCCGTCCCCGGCCGGGCAGGTACGCCGACTCCACCTCATCGGAGCCAGCGGGGCGGTACCGCGCGCCCGCGACTTCACGCGCGAGGCGCTGCACGACTGGGGCTGGCTGCCCGCGGCCACCGCCGACCAGCGGGCCGCCGCCGAAGACGTCCTGCTGGTCGTCTCCGAGCTGGTCACCAACGCCTGCCTGCACGCGGAAGGCCCCGAGGAGCTCAGGGTGGCCTGTAGCGGGAAGGTGCTGCGCCTGGAGGTCGTCGACCTCGGCTCCGGCACGCCCGCGCCCCGCACTCCGCACCGCGCCGGGCGGCCCGGCGGGCACGGCATGTTTATCGTGCAGCGGCTCTGCCTCGACTGGGGAGTCGTGCGCAACGCGGAGAGCGCCGGGAAAACCGTCTGGGCGGAGCTCGCGGCTCCGTCCTGAGCGCTGTCAGGGGCCGGGTCGCGATGACGGGCCCGGGTCCCGCGTCCCCTTTCGCATCTGGTTTCGTATCCGGCCCCTGTTCGGCGGCCGTCGCGTGCCGCCCCTTCCGCACGCCCTCTCCCACGCGCCCCCGCGCCCGTCGCGATCCGGCGTGTTCTTTGTCTTCCCTCTCCATGGTCCCCGGCGTACTGTCGGCGCCCGATCTGATGTGCCGTCAGTAACATTTCGCGGCGGCGCACGACGGGCGTTTGAGGAGTATTTGACGAGAGGGGAACCCGACGTGTCCCACACGAAACGCCACGCGGTAGGCCGGGGCGGCGCGCTCGCGGTCGCGGCGGCGCTGGCCGGCGGGACAGTCCTGCTGGCCGCCCCCGCGGCGCACGCCGACACGGTCGACGTCGACTACCAGTGCAAGACACCGATCGGAAACAAGGGCGCGGTCTCGCCCATCGACATCAAGAGCGTGGCGAGCGGCGGCTCGTACAAGCTCACCATGTCCTTCCAGAAGGGCGTCTCCTCCAGCCCCATCGAACTCGGCAAGGGCGCGATGAAGCCAAGTGCGCTCATCAAGCTCGGCGGCGCGGAGACCGGCACCGTGGCCGTCACGGGCCCGCCCAACGACGCGGCGATACCCGCCAACACCGCCATCAAGATCAGCGACCTGTCGGGCACGTACACGCCCAAGAAGAGCGGCAAGGTCACCTTCACCGCCTCCACCCTCACCATCAAGGCGATGGGCACGACCACCACCTGTACGCCGAACAACAACCCCAAGCCGTCGCTCAGCCTCGACGTCAAGGGCTCGGGCGGTTCCACGGGCGGCTCCGGTTCCACGGGCGGTTCGAGCTCCTCGGGCGGTTCGGGGTCCACGGGCGGCAGCACCGGCGGGTCGGGCGGTACGGGCTCCAGCGGCTCGGGCGGCTCCAGTTCGACCGGCGGCCAGCTCCCGCAGACCGGCCCCTCCGACAACGCGGTCGCCTTCGGCACGCTCGGCGGCACCGTGCTGCTCGCCGGAGTGGCGGGCACCCTGTGGCTGACGCGCCGCCAGAAGGCCGTCCGCTAGCTCTCGTTCACCGCGGGCCGCCCGCCGGCCCGTAGGCCCCCCCATCCCACACATCGGAACACTTCGCACAACGGTCACCCCCACCATCCGGCGCCGGGGCGAGCGGCCCCGGCCGAACTCCCAGCGGAACTCCCGGCGGAACCTCCGACGGAACTCCCGGCGGGACTCCCTGTGGAGGGAGGGACGGTGCGGGAAGAGGGGCGGCGACGCCGTCCCGGCGCAGCCGTCCCGCCCCGCGCGCCATCGCGTACGAGCCGCAGGGAGCCCGCACATGCCGTCCCGTACCCGCAGCGCCGTCGTCGCGGCCGTCACCGCCGCGGCGCTGCTGGGCGCGCCCGCGGCGGCGACGGCCGCCGCCCCCGACGCGTGGTCCGCCGCGCCCGCGCCCGGCGGCGCCGGAGCGGGCTCGTCCGGCCGCCCGTACTTCTACCTGGAGGGCGCGCCCGGCACCGTACTCACCGACAAGATCGCCATCACCAACCCCGGCGCCGCGCCGCGCACCGTGCGGCTGCGCGGCACGGACGCCGACGGAGCCGGGAGCGCGGGCAGGACGGGCGGGGCCGGGCATGACGCCGGAGCGTGGCTGTCCCTCGCGTCGAAGACCGTCAAGGTCCCGCCCCGCACGCGGGCCGACGTGCCGTTCACCGTGACCGTCCCGGCCGACGCGGTGCCCGGCGACCATCCCGGCGCGATCGTCGTCAGCGGCGACGGCCGGCAGGCCGGGGTGCGGCTCGCGCTGCGCGTCAGCGGGCCGACGCTCGCCGCGCTGTCCGTCGAGGACGTGCGCGTCACCGGCCGGGGCGCGGCCGCGCGCATCCGCTACGCGCTCGTCAACCACGGCAACGTCACCCTCACGCCGCGCCTCGCGGTCAGCGCCGACGGAGTGTTCGGCCAGGTCCTGCGCCGCCCCGCCCGCACGCTCCCCGTCGAACTGCGGCCGGGGCAGCGGGTGCGGCTCTCGGAGAAGTGGGCGGACGCGCCGTCGTTCGACTCGGTGCGCGTCGAGCTCACCGCGACCGCGGGCGGCGGCGCGCACGCCACGGCGAGCGCCGACTACCGCGCCCTGCCCTGGGGCTGGGCGGCCGTCCTCGCCACCGGCCTCTGCCTCGGCGGAGCGGCCTGGTTCGCGCGCCGCAGGCGCAGACGCGCACCGCCGCCGGCCGGGGGACCGGCCGGCGAAGAGACGGGGGAGCGAGAGGAATTGGCCGGTACGGGGTCAGGAGCGAGAACGTGATCGGCAGTACGCAGCGACAGGCGACGGGGCAGCGCCCCCCAGCCCTTCACCCCCCATCCCCCCGCCCCTCGGCATCCCGCGCGCGTACGGCCGTACGGCGCTTCGCGCTCCGGCGCGCGGGCGGCGACGGGCCGCGCGGCCGCCGGGATCGCCGGGGCAGCCCCAAGACCCTGGCCGTGCTGCTGACGGCGCTCGCCCTCGCCCTGCCGCTCGCGGGAACCGCGAACGCGGCGGCGCCCGCCGCCGACGGGCCCGTCGTCACCGTCGACAAGCGGGAGGCAGGCGCGGGCGGCAGCGTCACCGTCAGCGGCACCGGCTGGCGCCCGCACACCCTGCTGACGCTGCTGATCTGCGGCCAGAAGATGATCGGCGGCACCAACGCCTGCGCCAACGCGGACGGCCGCGCCGTCACCACCGGCGCCGACGGCGCGTTCCGCGAGAAGCTGGCGGTCAGCGAGCCGCCCAAGCCCTGCCCGTGCGTCGTGCACGCGGCGACCGTCACCGGCGAGGCGGCCGCCGCGGACGCCGACTTCAGCGTCGCGGGCCACCCGGTCGCGCCGCTGCCCGCCCAGTCCGGCGGCGAGCGGCTGAGCGTGCTCGGCGCGCGGCTCAAGGGCTCCGGCGGGGTGCTGACCTGGTTCGGCGCACCGCCACAGCGCCAACTGGTGGTCACCGTCGCCAATCTGGGCTCGACCGCCGCCAAGGACCCCGTCTTCCAGGTCGGCACCTCGCACGGCGTGCTCGCCCCCTCCTGGGAGGAGCAGCAGTGGCGCGGCGCGATACCGCCGGGCAAGAAGGCGCGGGTCGAGCTGCCGGTGGAGCTGTCGGCGGGCGCGTACGGCGACTACCTCGTCTCGCTCAAGTACGGCGGCAAGATGCTGGTCGAGCAGCCGTGGCCGGTGGGGCGGCCGTGGGGCGTCACCCTCTTCTGGATTCTGCTGTGCGTGGTGATCCCGGCGGCGGTCTTCCGCATCGGCATGGCGGTCGTCGACCGGCTGCGGCCGAGGCCCCCCACGGTCGGCACGCGCTCCGCCCACCGCCGCGTCCCCGGCCTCCCGCGCATCCCGCGCCCCGCCCTCGCCGCCGCTCTCCCGCGCCGCCCGGCCACAGGACGCAAGGGCCGCGGGCGTACGGGCGTACGGGAGGAGACCGGCTCGCTGCCCTGGTTCACCCCGGACACCCTGCCGGGCGCACCGCCCAAGTCTTCCGCACCGTCCGAGACTTCCGCACCGCCCCAGACTTCCGCACCGAGTGACGACCATCCGACGACGCAGACGAAAACGAAGGGGACTACGTGAGAACGCATCGGAGAGCAGCCGCGGCAGGCGTCGCGCTGCTGCTCGGCGGCGCGGGCGTGGGACTGAGTTCGGGTACCGCGCACGCCGCCGAAGTCTCGTACAAGACCGAGTGCCTGCCGCCGCCGATCTCCGGCCTGCCGCCGATCCAGGGCACCACCAAGGTGGACATCAAGGCCCCGGCCACGGCGAAGGTCGGCGACGAGGTCGAGGTGGTCTGGAAGACGGTGGAGGCCGCCTCCAAGAACCCGAACATCCTCGATCTGGGCAAGGACACGGTCAAGCCGACCGGCAAGCTCACGCTCGGCGGCGCGCAGAGCGCCGAGGTCGCCATGGAGGGGCCCCGGCAGAACCCGCCGATCCCCAAGAACAGCCCGATGCTGCTGCCCGACATGAAGGGCAAGGTGAAGCTGACGAAGGCCGGTGACGTCACGCTGACGCCCGGCGCGTACAGCATCAACGTCAACAAGCCGATCTCCACCGACACCAAGTGCTCGGCGAAGGAGGCGGTCAAGCCCGGCGCCACCATCAAGGTGACCGACGGCAGCGGCAGCACGAGCGGCGGTACGAGCACCGCCGGCGGTACGAGCACGAGCGGCGGCTCTACTGGTGGTTCCACTGGTGGTTCCAGCGGCGGCTCGACTGGCGGCTCTACTGGTGGTTCCAGCGGCGGCTCAACCGGCGGCTCAACCGGCGGTTCCAGCGGCGGCGACCCCGGCAGCGGCTCGTTCACCGGCAAGGAAGTCAGCGTCGACTACCAGTGCAAGACGCCCATCGGCGACAAGAACGCCACCTCGCCGGTGCAGATCAACGCGGCCAAGAACGGCGGGAGTTACGACCTGACGGTCAAGTTCGGCAAGTCCGTCATGGACAGCCCGGCCGACATCCCCGCCAACTCGGTGAAGCCCTCGATGGCCGTCAAGGTCGGCGGCGCGGACAAGGGGACCGTGAAGACGGAGGGCGCGCCGAACAAGGACCCGATCAAGACCGGCCAGCCCATCGCGATCCCCGACCTCAAGGGCGCGTACAAGCCCGGTGCGAGCGGAAAGGCCACGCTGACCCCGGGCGTCCTGACCGTCAACGCGCTGGGCACCACCACGACCTGCACCCCGGCGAAGGACCCGGGTCCCTCCCTCCAGCTCGACACCACCGCGCAGCAGGGCGGCGTCTCCGGCGGCAGCGGCTCCAGCGGCTCGGCCGGCTCCAGCGGCGGCACGGGCGGCCACCCGGCCTCCGCGGGCGGCACGGGCGCCGGCTCCGCGGGCGGTTCGGCCGCGTCCGGCGGTCTCGCCGCGACCGGCGCGGGCGACCACGGCAGCCTCAAGGCCCTCGGCCTGATCGCGGGGTGCGCCGTGCTCCTCGGCGCCGCGGTCTTCACCTTCACCCCCTGGCGGCGGCTGCGGCGCTGAGGCCGCCGGCTGTCCAGGACGTACGCGAAAGGGCCCCGGTCGCGGTGGAGAACCGCGGCCGGGGCCCTGTCAGCAGGTGTCCGAAGACGTCAGCGGACGTCGCCCAGGAGCGCGCTGACCTTCTTGCGGTTGAAGTAGATCGCCACACCGGCGAGTGCCGCCAGCGCCGCTTCCACCGCGATGACCGCGACGCCGTTGAGGTCCGCGCCCGCGGTGACGGCGAGGGTCACCACGCAGTCTCCGGCGGTGACCGCGAGGAACCAGACGCCCAGCATCTGGCTGGCGTACTTCTGCGGCGCCAGCTTGGTGGTCACCGAGAGGCCGACGGGGGAGAGGCACATCTCACCCATGGTCTGCACCATGTAGACGGTGAGCAGCCACATCGGGCTGGCCTTCGAGCCGTCCTGGGTCATCAGCATCGGGACGATGAAGATGACGTACGAGGCGCCGATCAGCAGCATGGCCGTCGCGAACTTGACCGTGGTGGTCGGCTCCTTGCCGCGGCGGTTCAGCGCCATCCACATCCAGGCGAAGAACGGCGCGAGCACCATCACCCACGCCGAGTTCACCGACTGGAACCACGAGGACGGGAAGCCCAGCCCGAGGACCTTGGAGGCGGTGTTCTTGTCGGCGAAGACGTTCAGCGTCGAGCCGGCCTGGTCGAAGATCATGAAGAACACGGCGGCGGCGACGAAGAACCAGATGTAGCCGCTCATCTTGGTCTGCTCGACGTCGGTGAGCTCCTTGTCCCGCTTGATGCGGAACAGCACGGCGATCGGCGTGAACAGGCCGATCAGCGCGATCGGGATCAGCGCCCAGTTGATCGTGAAGAGCCCGGCGGAGACGACCACGATGTAGAAGACGGCCGCGACGGCCACCCAGATCAGGCCCTTGCGGAGCCAGGCGTTGCGCTCCTCGCGCTCCAGCGGCGTCGGGACCTGGCTGCTGACGGGGTTGAGGTGGCGGGTGCCGATCAGGAACTGGATCAGGCCCAGCGCCATGCCGAGCGCGGCGACCGCGAAGCCCAGGTGCCAGTTGATGGTCTGGCCGACGGTGCCGACGGCGATCGGGGCGGCGACGCCACCGACGTTGATGCCGATGTAGAAGATGGAGAAGCCGCTGTCCCGGCGCGGGTCCTGCGGGCCGTCGTACAGCTGGCCGACCATCGTCGAGATGTTGGCCTTCAGCAGGCCGGAGCCGACCGCGACCAGCACCATGCCGACGAAGAACGTCGGCGCGCCGGGGATGGCGAGCACCAGGTGGCCGCAGACGATGACGCTCGCCGCGATGGCGACGGTCTTGCGCGGGCCCCAGATCCGGTCGCCGATCCAGCCGCCGGGCATGGCCAGCAGGTAGACCGTGGCCATGTAGACGGAGTAGATGGCGGACGCCGTGGCGAGCGACATCGCCAGTCCGCCGCCCTGACCGCCGGTCTTGGCATCCGGTCCACCGGAGATCAGGTAAAGGACGAGCAGTGCCCTCATGCCGTAGAAGCTGAAGCGCTCCCACATCTCGGTCATGAAGAGAGTGGCCAGGCCGCGGGGGTGGCCGAAGAAGGTCTTGCCGCCGGAATCAGGGGTTCCCTGTTCGGCGGTGCCCTTCGTCAGGCTGGACGCCATGGTCGATCCTTGTGTGGTCGGGACGCGCGTAGAAAGATCTCGCACGCCCGGATGGGGGTGGGCCGGTACCGGCACGGCACCGCCCGCATCCCACGTCCGGGGGACCGACACCCCGGAACGAAGCATCGGATGGGACAGCCGTACACCGGCATCCATGTCCGTCGCGCGCGGGCGCGCGGCGGACACGGCCGACAGGTCATTCACTGTGAATCAGGGCTGGGTGTGCCGGCCCCGCGCACAACAGAGACCCACGGCGCGCGTTAAGAGCCGAAGGTCCCCCCGTGGTGCTGCAGACGTCCCGTCACCATACGTCACACCCCGCCCGGATAAGAAAGGAGTTGAGACATGGATCACAGGAGATTCGGGAACTACCCGCCTATATTCGAAGGTTAAAGGCCAGTTGGGTGAGTGAACTCGCAGGGCGGGGTGCGGGCACCTCTGACGTGCGGTTCGGCGGACTACCATCACCCCATGACCCGAGTACTGCTCGCCGAGGATGACGCGTCCATCTCGGAGCCGCTCGCACGCGCGCTGCGCCGCGAGGGGTACGAGGTCGAGGTGCGCGAGGACGGTCCCACGGCGCTCGACGCCGGCCTCCAAGGAGGCGTGGACCTGCTCGTACTCGACCTCGGTCTCCCAGGCATGGACGGGCTGGAGGTCTGCCGCCGATTGCGCACGGAAGGCCATGGCTTCCCCGTGCTGGTGCTCACCGCCCGCGCCGACGAGGTGGACACCGTGGTCGGCCTGGACGCCGGGGCCGACGACTACGTCACCAAGCCGTTCCGGCTCGCCGAGCTGCTCGCCCGGGTGCGCGCCCTGCTGCGCCGCGGCGCGGTCGAGTCCGCCCAGCAGCCGCCGGCCACCCACGGGGTGCGGATCGACGTCGAGTCGCACCGCGCCTGGATGGCCGACGAGGAACTCCAGCTCACCGCCAAGGAATTCGACCTGCTGCGGGTCCTGGTCCGCGACGCCGGCCGGGTCGTCACCCGCGACCAGCTGATGCGCGAGGTCTGGGACACCACCTGGTGGTCGTCGACCAAGACGCTCGACATGCACATCTCCTGGCTCCGCAAGAAGCTCGGCGACGACGCCGCCAACCCGCGCTACATCGCCACGGTGCGCGGCGTCGGGTTCCGCTTCGAGAAGAGCTGAGCCCGCTCAGCGAGGCCCCAGGGCCCGCCGGGCGGGGCCGGCGGCCGTGCGGTCAGCGGCCGGCGGGGCGGGGCGGATGCGCCACGGCGCGGCGCGCCCCGCGCGGGCGCCCCGCCCGGGGGCCGAGACTCGTACCACCCCGCCCCGGAGGGCACAGTGCGCCGCCGTCTGATCAACTCCACGCTCGCCGTGGTGCTCGTCGTGATCGCCGTCTTCGGCATCTCGCTCGTCATCGTCGAGACCCGCACGATCGAGAGCAGCGCGCAGGAGAGCGTGCAGTCCGAGGCCGTACGGCTGGTCAGCATCGTCGACAGCCGGCTGATGGGCGGTGAGCGGGTGGCCTCCGGCGTGCTGCGCGAGCAGATCACGCCGAACCGCTACGCCAAGATCGAGATCCCCGGCCGCGCCGCCATCGAACTGGGCAAGCACCCCGCCGGCGAGGTCATCACCGCCACCCAGAAGGGCGAGCGGGGCGAGACCATCACGGTCGTGGAGTCCCGCACCACGGTCAGCCAGGAGATCGGCCGCACCCTGATGGTCATCCTCGGGGTGGCGCTGCTCGCCGTCGTCGCCGCCGTCTTCCTGGCCGTACGGCAGGCGAACCGGCTCGCGACCCCGCTGACCGACCTCGCCGAGACCGCCGAGCGGCTCGGCTCCGGTGACCCCCGGCCGCGCCACCGCCGCTACGGCGTCGCCGAGCTGGACCGGGTCGCCGACGTCCTCGACGCCAGCGCCGAGCGGATCGCCCGGATGCTCACCGCCGAGCGCCGGCTCGCCGCGGACGCCTCGCACCAGCTCCGCACACCGCTGACCGCGCTCTCCATGCGGCTGGAGGAGATCACGCTCACCGACGACCCCGACACGGTCAAGGAGGAGGCGACGATCGCGCTGACCCAGGTGGAGCGGCTCACCGACGTCGTGCAGCGGCTGCTGACCAACTCCCGCGACCCGCAGTCCGGTTCCGCCGTCACCTTCGACCTCGACGAGGTCGTCAAGCAGCAGATCGAGGAGTGGCGGCCCGCCTCGCGCAGCGAGGGCCGCGCCATCGTCCGCTCCGGCAAGCAGGGGCTGCGGGCCGTCGGCACGCCCGGCGCGGTCTCGCAGGTGCTGGCCACCCTCATCGAGAACTCGCTCATGCACGGGGACGGCACCGTGGCGCTGCGCACCCGCGTCACCGGCAACCAGGCCGTGGTGGAGGTCTCCGACGAGGGCCGGGGAGTGCCGCCGGACCTCGGCTCGCGGGTGTTCGAGCGTACGGTCAGCGGCCGGAACTCGACGGGCCTCGGGCTCGCCGTCGCCCGGGACCTCGCCGAGGCGGACGGCGGACGGCTGGAACTGCTCCAGGGGTACCCGCCGGTCTTCGCGCTGTTCCTGAGCCGGGACGCGGACCAGGCGCGGGAGACGCGGGAGCCGTGAGGGGCGGCGGCGCCCCCGCGGTCACTTGTTGATGACCCGCACGTGGTTCCGCGGGTCGGTGAGGAACGATTCGGCGGTCTCCACCGCCTCGCGGGCGGGCAGCGCCTTGAACACCCAGGTCCGGTAGGACCAGAAGCGGAAGAGGGTGGCGATGCCGATGCCGAGGAACTTGAAGACGTTGCTCTGGAGCGGGCTGTCCCAGTGGAAGGCGTACGTCGCGGTGTAGAGCGTGCCGTTCTCGATCACCAGGCCGATGGCGCTGAACAGCAGGAACAGCGTGAGTTCCTTCGTGCGCCCCTGCTTGTCGCGGTCGCGGTACGTGAAGTAGCGGAACCCCACGTAGTTGAAGATGATCGAGACGGCGGTCGCCACGACGCTGGCGCGCACGACCGGCAGCTCGCTGGTGTGCCGGACGAGGTTGAAGACCGCGAGGTTGACGAGTACGCCCGCGCCTCCGACCGCCCCGAACTTGGCGACCTCGCGGATCAGCCGATCCGCCCGAGAACGGAGTGCGCTCGGTTCACCCATAGTGATCTTCAAGCTCCAGAGTCCGGCGGAAGTCGGTGTCAGTCAGCGTAGGTCCAGCTTCTTCATGCTAACCAGCGACCCGAGGGCGTGCTCCCGTGGCTGGGCAATGGGGTGGCCGCCGGAGCGCTCCGGCTGGTCACGGCGGTGCGGTCGCATGGCGACCGGCCGGCAACCAGCCGACGGCCGAACACGTCGGGTACGCGTCAAACTTCCGTCGAGCATAGAGGTGCTTGGAGGAACATCCAAGGCCGGGGACGGCGGTATCCGGCCGGACGGATACTCTGGTCCGCGTGACGTTCCCGGTAGTCGGCATGGTCGGCGGCGGTCAGCTCGCCCGTATGACCCACGAGGCAGGCATCCCCCTCGGCATCAAGTTCAAGCTGCTCAGCGATACCCCGCAGGAGTCCGCGGCGCAGGTCGTCGGCGAAGTCGTCATCGGCGACCACCGCGACCTCGCGACTCTTCGTGCCTTCGCACAGGGCTGCGACGTGATCACCTTCGACCACGAGCATGTGCCCACCGAGCACCTGCGCGCGCTGGAGGCCGACGGCGTGCCCGTACGCCCCGGCCCCGACGCGCTGGTGCACGCCCAGGACAAGGGCGTGATGCGGGCGAAGCTCACGGAGATCGGGGCGCCGTGCCCCCGGCACCGGATCGTCGAGGACCCCGCCGACGTGGCGCGCTTCGCGGCGGAGGGCGACGGCTTCCCGGTCGTGCTCAAGACGGTGCGCGGCGGCTACGACGGCAAGGGCGTCTGGATCGTACGGAGCGAGGCGGACGCCGCCGACCCGTTCCGGGCCGGGGTGCCCGTGCTCGCAGAGGAGAAGGTCGGCTTCACGCGCGAGCTGGCCGCCAACGTCGTACGGTCCCCGCACGGCCAGGCCGTCGCCTACCCGGTGGTCGAGTCGATCCAGGTCGACGGCGTCTGCGACACGGTGATCGCGCCCGCGCCGGGCCTGTCCGGCGAGCTGTCCGCCGCCGCGCAGGAACTGGCCCTGAAGATCGCCAAGGAGCTGGGCGTCGTCGGCCACCTCGCCGTCGAGCTGTTCGAGACGCCCGACGGGCGCATCCTCGTCAACGAGCTGGCGATGCGCCCGCACAACTCCGGCCACTGGACCCAGGACGGCGCGGTCACCTCGCAGTTCGCCAACCACGTACGGGCCGTGCTGGACCTGCCGCTCGGCGACCCCCGTCCGCGCGCCCCGTGGACCGTGATGGCCAACGTCCTCGGCGGCGACTACCCGGACATGTACGCCGCCTACCTCCATTGCATGGCGCGCGACCCGGGCCTCAAGATCCATATGTACGGAAAGGACGTGAAGCCCGGCCGCAAGGTCGGGCACGTCAACACCTACGGTGACGACCTGGCGGACGTGCGGGAGCGCGCGAGCCACGCCGCCGGATACCTGCGAGGAACGATCACCGAATGAGCGCGCCCACGTCACCCGGCACCACCCCCGCGACGGGCTCCGGCGCCGCCCCGCTGGTCGGCATCGTCATGGGCTCGGACTCCGACTGGCCCGTCATGGAGGCCGCGGCCCAGGCCCTCGACGAGTTCGAGATCCCGTACGAGGTCGACGTCGTCTCCGCGCACCGGATGCCGCGCGAGATGATCGACTACGGCGAGCGCGCCGCGGGCCGCGGCCTCAAGGCGGTCATCGCGGGCGCCGGGGGAGCGGCCCACCTGCCCGGCATGCTGGCCTCCGTGACCCCGCTGCCGGTGATCGGCGTGCCCGTGCCGCTGAAGTACCTCGACGGCATGGACTCCCTGCTCTCCATCGTGCAGATGCCGGCCGGGGTCCCGGTCGCCACCGTCTCGGTGGGCGGCGCCCGCAACGCGGGGCTGCTCGCGGTCCGGATGCTCGCCGCGCACGACAGCGAGCTGCTGGCCCGGGTGCGCCACTTCCAGGACGAGCTGAACGAGCAGGCCACGGAGAAGGGCAAGCGGCTCCGGGCCAAGGTGGAGAACGGCCGGTCGGGCGGCTTCGGCTTCGGCGGCAAGTGACGATGACGGAGGAGTCAGAGGTGTCCGAGACGACCGATACGGCAGGAACTGCCGGGACCGCTGGAACTTCCGGAACGGCTGGAACTTCCGGGACGGCCGGGGCTTCCGGGACGGCCGCGGCGGCCGACTTCCTGGACCGGGCCCGCGAACTGCTCGCCGACCACCCCGTGGTCGACGGCCACAACGACCTCCCCTGGGCGCTGCGCGAACAGGTCCGCTACGACCTCGACCGGCTCGACATCGCCGCCGACCAGCGCGACCGCCTGCACACCGACCTGGCCCGGCTGCGGGCCGGCGGCGTCGGCGCGCAGTTCTGGTCCGTGTACGTACGCAGCGACATGCCCGGCGGCCACGCGGTCGCCGCGACCCTCGAACAGATCGACTGCGTACGGCAGCTGGCCGACCGTCACCCCGGCGACCTGCGGCTCGCGTTCACCGCGGACGGCATGGAGGAGGCGCGGGCCCAGGGCCGCATCGCCTCCCTCATGGGCGCCGAGGGCGGCCACAGCATCGACGAGTCCCTCGCCACCCTGCGCGCGCTGTACGCGCTCGGCGTGCGCTACATGACCCTCACCCACAACGACAACGTCGCGTGGGCGGACTCGGCGACGGACGAGCCGCGCGCGAACGGCCTCACCCGCTTCGGCGAGGAGGTCGTCCGCGAGATGAACCGGCTCGGCATGCTCGTAGACCTCTCGCACGTCTCGGCCGACACGATGCGCGACGCGCTGCGCGTCAGCGAGGCCCCGGTGCTCTTCTCGCACTCCTCCGCCCGCGCCGTGTGCGACCACCCGCGCAACATCCCCGACGACGTGCTGGCCTCCCTCGCGGCCAACGGCGGCACGGCGATGGCGACGTTCGTACCCAAGTTCATCCTCCCGGCGGCGGTCGCCTGGACCCGGTCCGCGGACGAGAACATGCGCGCTCACGGCCTCCACCACCTCGACACCACCGCCGAGGGCATGCGGGTCCAGCGCGCGCACGAGGCCGCCCACCCCCGGCCCATGGCCACCGCCGCGACAGTCGCCGACCACCTCGACCACATGCGCGAGGTCGCGGGCATCGACCACATCGGCATCGGCGGCGACTACGACGGCACGGCCTTCACCCCGGCCGGCCTCGAAGACGTCTCCGGCTACCCCAACCTGATCGCGGAACTGCTCCGCCGCCGCTGGTCGGATGCCGACCTGGCCAAGTTGACCTGGCAGAACGCGGTACGCACGCTCCGCGCCGCCGAGGACGTGGCGCGCGGCCTCCAGAGCGAGCGCGGGCCGTCGAACGCGACGATCGAGCAGCTGGACGGGGCGGCGGCGCGGGGCTGACGCACGCGGGGGCGCGGGACTGACGCACGCGGGGGCGCAGGACTGACGTACGCGGGGGCGCCGGAGGTCGGCGCCCCTTCGCACGGGCGGGGCGGCTGTCCTCCGCCGGCGGGCGGCGAGGGGTGCGGGAGCGTGTCAGGACGTCCCCCGAGGGCGCTCAGCCCACGCTCAGCCCACGCTTAGCCCATACGCGCCGCGCATCTCGTAGTAACGGGGGCCCACGTGTCACCGTGGCCGTACTGCGCCGCGACGAGCACGGAGCCCCTTCATGGCCGACACAGCCCCCGTCCTCCAGGGGAGCCCCCGAGCATTCACCCCTGCCCCCGCCTCCGCCCCCGCGCCGGACCCGGCGCCCGCGACCGCCGGGCCCGCGACCGGAGCCGAGCCCGCGACCGGGACCGGCTCCGCGACCGGCCCCGGGACCGGGACCGCGATCGAGACCGACCTCACGACCGAGGCCGACCACCCCGCCGCCGACCCGGTCTCCGTGACCCGGGCGCGGCAGCTGCTGGCCGTACGCCCCATCGCCGACGGCCACAACGGCATCCCCTGGACGCTCCGGCAGCGCTCCGGCCACGACCTGACGCCGGGCCGCTACTACGACCTCGACCTCGACGACGCCACGCTGCACACCAGCTTCCCGGCGCTGCGCGCGGGCGGCGTCGGGGCGCAGTTCTGGTCCGTACACGTGCCGACGGAAGCGGCCGGGGACCGGGCGCTCAGCGCGACCCTCGACCAGATCGACTTCGTGCACACGCTGGTCCGCGCCTACCCGGAGTCGCTGCGCCTCGCGCTCACCGCCGACGAGATCGCCGACGCCCGCAACCGCGGCCGGATCGCCTCGCTGCTCGGAGCCGCGAGCGGCCACGCCATCGACAGCTCGCTGGGCACCCTGCGCGGGCTGCACGGCCTCGGCGTGCGCGCCATGGCGCTCACCCACGACCGCAGCACCCCGTGGGCCGACTCGGCGCTGGACGAGCCGAGGACGGGCGGCCTGACCCTCTTCGGCGAGGAGGTGATCCGCGAGATGAACCGGCTCGGCATGCTCATCGACCTCTCCATGAGCTCCGTCGACGTCATGCGGCACGCCCTGGCCCTCTCCAAGGCCCCGGTCCTCTTCTCGCACTCGGCGGCGGCCTCGCTGACCGGCCGGCCGGGCGACGTCCCGGACGACATCCTGGAACGGCTGCCGGTCAACGGCGGGCTGTGCATGGTCACGTTCGAGCCGGAGCGCATGGCGCGCGGCGCGGGCCCGGCGACGCTGTCGGACGTCGCCGACCACCTCGACCACGTACGGGAGGTGGCGGGGGCGAGCCATGTCGGGCTCAGCGGCTGCTACGACGGCGGCCCGGAGTCGTCGCCCGCGGCCGGGGAGGACGGCGCGGACGGCCCGCTGCCCCGCCCGAGGGGCCTGGAGGACGCCTCCCGCTACCCGTATCTGATCGCGGAACTCCTCGACCGCGGCTGGTCGGAGACCGACATCGCCAAGCTCACCTGGGAGAACACGCTGCGCGTGCTGCGCGGCGCGGAGTTCACGGCGCGCGCCGGCGGGCAGCGCCGCGCCCCGTCGATGGCGACGATCGGCCGCCTCGACGGGGCGCGTTTCTGACGGGCGTTCCCTGACGGGACGTTCTTCCGCGCGGGGCCGGGGCTCTCACTGGGCCCCGACCCCGCGCGTTACGGCCTGATCAGGCAGAACGGATGCCCCGCGGGGTCCGCGAAGACCCGGAAATCGCGCTTGCCGCCGTCGTCGTCGAGGTCGAGCGCGGTCGCGCCCAGCGCCATCACCTGCTCCTGGCGCATCTCCATGTCGTCGACGTCCAGGTCGAGGTGGATCTGCTGGGAGTTGTCGTCCGCGTTCGGCCACTTCGGCGGGGTGAGTCCGGGCGCGCGCTGGAAGGCGAGGCGCTGTCCGTCGGGCGTGTGCAGGTCGACCCAGTCCGCGTCGGCGTCGCCCTCGATCCGCCCGCCGAGGATGTGCGCGTAGAACTCGGCGAGCCGCAGCGGTTCGGGACAGTCCACGACGGTGACGCGGATCTTCGCGATGGGCATGGAGACTCCTCCTCGGTTTCTGCGCGGTTTCCCGCTCTGCTTCCTGCTCTGTCTCATGGCCGGATTCCGGCCGCATCCTGCGCGCTCTCCCGGCCTTCCCGGTCATTGCGGTCGGCTGACCGTGTGGCTGACTACCTGGTCAGCCGCCTGATCATCGACCGCACAGACAGAACGGGTGCCCCGCTGGGTCGGCGTAAACACGCCATCCACGCGGTTCGCCGCCATTGTCGTCGAGCAGCCGCGCCCCGAGCGCCAGGACGCGCTCGTGCACCTCGTCGATCACCGGCACCCGCAGGTCGAGGTGGAACTGCTGCGGCGCACTGGGGTCCGGCCAGCGCGGCGGCACATGGTCGGGGGCCTCCTGGAAGGCCAGCACGACTCCGTCCTCCCCGACGAGATCCACCCATCGGCCGCCCTCCTCCACCACTACCTTCCCGCCCAGCAGCTCCGCGTAGAAGGCGGCGAGCGCGTGGGGGTCGGGACAGTCCAGTGCGACGGCGCCCAGTGTGGCGATGGCCATAGTTCCTCCTGAGGGGAAGTTACTGGTAAGAGCGATCTGTTGGTAACCGTTACTGCATACTGCCCCAATGGCGGTAACGTCGCAAGCATGAGCGCGGAAAGAACGGCGCCCGGCGGTCTCGCCCTCGTCCAGGACCTGGTCAACACCCTGGACGTGGAGACCGGAGCGGACGCCCTGACGGACGCCGGCGCACTGGCCCGCTTCGGCCTCGCCGAGCGTGAACGGGCCGGGGCCCAGGAACTGCGCGAGGCGCTCCGGGCCGTCTGCCTGACCCATACGGGCGCGGAGCTCGCGCCCTCCAGCGTCGCCGGCCTGGACCGGCTGTTCGCCGATGGCCCGCTGGTGCTCGCGGTGGACGGGCAGGGCGCGGCGGCGCTGCGCCCGGCGGACGGCCTGACGGGGCTGGGCGCGCTCACGGCCCGTATCGCCGCGGCCGTCGCGACCGCCGCCGCGGACGGGACCTGGCCCCGGCTCAAGGCGTGCGAGGCCCATGACTGCCAGTGGATCTTCTACGACCGCAGCCCGGCGGGGCGCGGCCGGTGGTGCTCGATGGCGGTGTGCGGGAGCCGGGCGAAGATGCGCGCGTACCGGGCGAACAAGGCGGGCGGGCGGCGTACGACCCCGGCCAAGACCCGGAACCCCGAAATACCGGACAAGCCCGAATAAGGCAGCGGCGCGAAAGGGATCGGGGGCCATAGGGAAAGGGGAAGCGGCCGGAGCGCGGCGGCGACCCGAAAGGGGGAAAGGTCCGGATAAAGGTACGGATCGCGCTGCCCGCAATGGGCTGTTCGGTCGCCAAACGCTGCTCATCATTGTGTCATCGACCACCCCGCCGTGAGTTCCCGAATGTTTTTCTGATCTGATGTCATTCGGCGCCGAGAACCGTCTCCGTCGAGGTGGTCACCGCCCACTTCGGCGAGCCCGTACGGGAATTGCGCGCTTACCCCCACACCTTTGGGTGCGTACCGGGCGAGTCGATGACCCCCTGACGAGGGAGCCCCGCGCACCGTCGCATTGAAGGGAACCCCTTTGCACAAGCGGAAAAAGCGTTGGCTGCCGACGGCGGCCGTCGGCGGCGCACTGGCCGTAGGCGCTTTCGCTTTCCTGCCGTCCTTCGCGCAGGCGATGACCGAGGACGACCCGAAGTCGCCGACCACGCAGGCTGATTTCGCCGCGGCCGCGGACGAGTTCAAGGTGCCGCTGCCCGTCCTCCTCGGCGTGGCGCACCAGGAGTCCGGCTGGCAGCACCACACCGGTTACAGCAACACCGGCGGCTGGGGTCTGATGAACCTCACCGACGTGACGTCGAAGATGGTCACCGGCGGTGCCGCGGGCGCCGCCGGCCGCTCCGACCTCAGCTCCTTCACCGACCACCCCGAGCTGCACACCCTGCGGTCCGCGGCGAAGCTGACCGGCGCCTCCGCCGACAAGCTCCAGCACGACCAGAAGGAGAACATCCGCGGCGGCGCGGCGCTCCTCGCCGCGTACCAGAAGCAGCTCACCGGCACCACCGCGCAGGACCCGGCGCAGTGGACCGCCGCGGTCGCCAAGTACAGCCGCCTGACCGACCGGAAGGCGGCGTCGTCGTACGTAGACGGCGTGTTCGCCACCATCAAGTCCGGCGCCCACCGCGACGCCGCGGACGGCCGGTCGGTGACGATGAAGGCCCAGCCGTCCGCGAAGCCGGCGGTCACCCAGTACAGCAAGCTGAAGCTGAAGGACACCGGGTCGCCGAAGGCGGAGTGCCCGCCGTCGATGAACTGCAAGTTCGTACCGGCGGCGGCCTCCAACGGCCAGGTCTCCAACCGGCCGGCCAACGGCATCAAGATCACGCAGATCGTGCTGCACACGACCGAGGGGTCGTACGAGGACGCGATCAAGACCTTCCAGACGGCGGGCGGGTCCTCGTCGCAGTACGTGATGCGGTCCTCGGACGGCGAGGTCACGCAGATGGTGCCGAACAAGGACGTCGCGTTCGGCGACGGCAATTACGACAGCAACCTGCACGCGGTGCAGATCGAGCACGAGGGCTTCTCCGCCCACGGCGCCGAGTGGTACACGACGGCGGCGTACGAGCAGACCGCCAAGCTCGTGAAGTACCTGGCGAACCGCTACGACGTGCCGCTCGACCGCCAGCACATCCTCGGCCACGACAATGTGACGGGCCCCTCGGACGACACCATCGCCGGCATGCACTGGGACCCGGGCAACGGCTGGGACTGGACCCGCTTCATGCGGATGATCGGCGCCCCGATCGACGAGGGCAAGCGCGGCGTCGGCCCCGTCGGGACCGCGGTGACGATCACGCCGGGGTTCAAGGAGAACCAGCAGACGCACAACATCTGCCCCAATGACGACCCGTCCGGCGTCATCAAGAAGTGCGGCCCGGTGACCGGCCCGTCCAGCGCCCTGTTCGTCCGCGGCGAGCCCCGCGAGGACGCTCCGCTGATCCTCGACCCCGTCGTGCACGGGGGCAAGGACGACAAGGGCACGAACGATGTCTCGGACTGGACCACGACCGTCCAGGCCGGCCAGAAGTTCGTGGTCGCCGAGAAGCGGGGCGACTGGACCGCCATCTGGTTCGGCGGCCAGAAGGGCTGGATCCACAACCCGGGCGGCAAGAACACGACGCCCGCCAAGGGCGTACGGATCGTCAAGGCGCCCGGCAAGGACGCGGCCAAGGTGTACGGCACCGCCTACCCGGACGCCGCCGAGTACCCCAAGGGCGTGTCCCCGTCCAAGCAGGACGCCCTGAAGGCGAAGAACTACGCGATCCCGGCCGGCCAGGCGTACGTCGCCGACCAGCCGCCGGTCGGCGCCGTCGACTTCTCCCCGTCGAAGCAGACGGTGGTCAAGGGCGCGAAGAAGTACTACACCGTCCAGTTCAACCACCGGTATGTGATGGTGAACGCGGCTGAGGTGAGCGCGAAGAAGACCGCGGGCCACTGACGCGGACGCACACGAAGGACGCCCGGGACCGCGACGGTCCCGGGCGTCCGCGTATCCCTGCGGGCGGGGCTCAGGCGCGGGGCCGCCCCAGCGCCCGGTACGTCCAGCCGGCCGCGCGCCACAGCGCGGGGTCGAGCGCGTTGCGCCCGTCGAGGATGAACGGCTCGGAGACGGCCTTGCCCAGCTCGGCGGGGTCCAGCTCGCGGAACTCGCGCCACTCGGTGAGGTGCAGCACGGCGTGCGCGCCCTGCGCGGCCTCGACGGCGGTCGGCGCGTACCCCAGGGTGGGGAAGAGGGCGCGGGCGTTGTCCATGCCCTTGGGGTCGTAGACGGTGACCTGGCCGCCCTGGAGGTGGATCTGGCCCGCCACATTGAGCGCGGGGGAGTCCCGTACGTCGTCGGAGTCCGGCTTGAAGGTGGCGCCGAGGACCGCGATGCGCTTGCCGAGGAACGAGCCGCCGACCGCCTCGCGGGCGAACTCCACCATGTGGCCGCGGCGCCGCATGTTGATGGAGTCGACCTCGCGGAGGAAGGTCAGCGCCTGGTCGGCGCCGAGCTCGCCCGCGCGCGCCATGAAGGCGCGGATGTCCTTGGGGAGGCAGCCGCCGCCGAAGCCGATGCCGGCGCGCAGGAACTTCCGGCCGATCCGCTCGTCGTGCCCGATCGCCTCGGCGAGCTTCGCGACGTCGCCGTCGGCGGCCTCGCAGACCTCGGCCATCGCGTTGATGAAGGAGATCTTGGTGGCGAGGAACGAGTTGGCGGCGGTCTTGACCAGCTCGGCGGTCGGGAAGTCGGTCACGACGAAGGGCGAGCCCTCGGCGAGCGGGGTGGCGTAGACCTCCCGCAGCCGCCGCTCGGCGCTCTCGCCGGCGACGCCGACGACGATGCGGTCCGGGTGCAGGGTGTCCTGGACGGCGAACCCCTCGCGCAGGAACTCCGGGTTCCAGGCCAGCTCGGCGTCGGCGCCGGCCGGGGCCAGCTCGGCGAGGCGGGCGGCGAGCCGCTCCGCGCTGCCGACGGGGACCGTGGACTTGCCGACGACGAGGGCGGGCCGGCGCAGGTGCGGGGCCAGCGATTCGAAGGCGCTGTCCACGTACGACATGTCGCAGGCGTACTCGCCGTGCTTCTGCGGGGTGTTCACGCAGACGAAGTGGACATCGCCGAACTCGCCGACCTCCTCCCAGGAGGTGGTGAAGCGCAGCCGCCCGCTGGCCCCCTCGAACCCGGCGACATGCCGCCGCAGCAGCTCCTCCAGCCCCGGCTCGTACATCGGGACCCGGCCCTGCGAGAGCATCTCGATCTTCTCGGGGACCACGTCCAGCCCCAGCACCTCGAAGCCGAGTTCGGCCATGGCGGCCGCGTGCGTGGCCCCTAGGTAGCCGGTGCCGATCACGGTGATCTTGGGGGCCATGAGTGCTCCAACATGCGTACGGGCTGATCCGTGCCCGAGCATAGCTGTCGGCAAGCTCACGTAGGCCAGGCCGGGGTGGCGGCTCCAGGCCCTGTCGTCAACCTCCGGTCTGCTCCGCCCCGCCTGGCACGCACTCTCGCCGCGTTGTCGGGCTCATCCCAGTACGCCCAGTACAGGGACGGCCCTCCGCCTTGCGAGAGCACGCACCAGACGACGCGGAGCCCGCCCTCCGGGCGAACGACCGGAGGTTGACGACAGGCCCTAGAATCGCAGTTACTAAACGGTAGTTAACTCTCAGGGGAGTGAGAACACCTTGGCGGGATCAAAGGACTTCGACCTGTACCGGCCGTCCGAGGAGCACGACATGCTCCGCGACTCGGTGCGCGCACTCGCCGAGGCGAAGATCGCCCCGTTCGCCGCCGAGGTGGACGAGGAGGGCCGCTTCCCCGAAGAGGCCCGCACCGCGCTGACCGCGGCCGACCTGCACGCCATCCACGTGCCCGAGGCATTCGGCGGGGCCGGCGCGGACGCCCTGGCCACCGTCATCGTGATCGAGGAGGTCGCCCGCGTCTGCGCCTCGTCCTCCCTCATCCCGGCCGTCAACAAGCTCGGCTCCCTCCCGGTCATGCTCTCCGGCTCCGAGGAGCTGAAGAAGAAGTACCTGGGCCCGCTCGCCCAGGGCGACGCGATGTTCTCGTACGCCCTCTCCGAGCCCGACGCGGGCTCCGACGCGGGCGGCATGAAGACGAAGGCCGTCCGCGACGGCGACTCCTGGGTGCTCAACGGCGTGAAGCGCTGGATCACCAACGCGGGCGTCAGCGACTACTACACCGTCATGGCCGTGACCGACCCCGACAAGCGCACCAAGGGCATCTCCGCCTTCCTCGTCGAGAAGGCCGACGACGGAGTCTCCTTCGGCGCCCCCGAGAAGAAGCTCGGCATCAAGGGCTCGCCCACCCGCGAGGTCTACCTCGACAACGTCCGCATCCCCGCCGACCGCATCATCGGCGCCGAGGGCACCGGCTTCGCCACCGCGATGAAGACCCTCGACCACACCCGCATCACCATCGCCGCCCAGGCCCTCGGCATCGCCCAGGGCGCCCTCGACTACGCCAAGGGCTACGTCCAGGAACGCAAGCAGTTCGGCAAGCCCATCGGCGACTTCCAAGGCGTCCAGTTCATGCTCGCCGACATGGCCATGAAACTCGAAGCCGCCCGCCAGCTCACCTACACGGCCGCCGCCAAATCCGAACGCGTCGCCGCCGGCGGCGAAAAGGAAGACCTCACCTTCTACGGCGCCGCCGCCAAGTGCTACGCCTCCGACGCCGCCATGGAAATCACCACGGACGCCGTCCAACTGCTGGGCGGCTACGGCTATACGCGCGACTACCCGGTGGAGCGCATGATGCGCGACGCCAAGATCACGCAGATCTACGAAGGCACGAATCAGGTCCAGCGGATCGTGATGGCGAGGAACCTGCCGTAACGCGACTTTCGCGAGAACGCCCCTGCCGGCCGCGGCGGGGGCGTTCGTCCGTCGGCAGGCGAGCGGGCGATCACTCGCCCGAGGACGGGACTCCGGCTCCCCGTGCCGGTCCAGAACCCGGCCGCGCCACCGGGACCCCGGCGGCTACGGGCACCGGCACCCTGGCCGAGGCCGCCCACAACTCCCCGTCCACGGTGTGGCCGGCCTGCTCGATCATGGTCACCGTACGGGCCAGCGCCTGCTCGTCGGGGCGCTCGGCGCCGGGACGCCCGGGCCAGTGGTGTACGAACCGCCCCAGGCGGTCGCACAGCCCCTCGTACAGGTTCGTGTGCAGGATCAGGGCGTGCCAGCCTTCCTCCACCACAGCAGAGGGCGTGATCTTGACGGCGGGGAACTGCGCGGCAGCGTCCACGAACTTCAGCGCTTCGGCCACGATCCGCTCCGCCGCGGCCTCCTCCATGCCGGGATGGCTGCCGAGGACGGTCGCGACGACGCCCCCGAACGCGGCGGGGGTGAGTAGTGCGCGTGCATCGTGCATCTGCGGTCCTCCCTGTTGCGGCACCTCGCAGCCCGCCCTCCAGGCCGAGTTCGCGCCGATGTGACGACCGTAGGAACCGGGTGCCGGCGAGCGCCACGAACTTGCAGAACCTTGCACGTCAATTGCCCTGCCTCGTAGTGGTATTGACGTCATCTCCCCAGTTCGAGGAAGCTTGTGCAAGACCGAGCGATCACCTGGACAGGGAGCCGGCCATGGCCGTGGAGTTCGTGGGAATCGACCCCGAAACCGACCGGGACCAATGCCCTGCCGTGTGGGCGGACGCGGAAGCTCAGGAGATCTTGTTGCAGGGGTGGAAGCCGAGCCCCGAGACGCAGGCGGAGTGCGAGGGGACAAGTCCCGCGAACGGTTCCGTGCCCGACAGCGAGGCCATCGTCAGGATTCCCGCCCGGATGGTTCCGATGATCAGGGAGGCGTGCGATGCCGTCGAGCGCGCCCAGCTTCGCTGAACTGCTCGGCCGGTGCGAGCGATCCGCCGTTCACCTGGAACTCCGTGACGCATACGCGGCCACGGACCGCTTCGAGGCGTGGAAGCGAGGCGAGCGGATCGACTGGGAGGCCCGCGAGACCTGGTGGCATCCCTACGACCAATTGATCGCGGACACTGTGGCCAGGGGAGTGGTGATCCGAAGGGCGCGAGTGGTCTCCGAGCCCGTATCGGAGTACATCCGGTGGGAGCACTACGTCACGCGGGCCAACGTCACGGCAGGGGAGCAGGTCCGCTGGCTGCCCAGGCGACGCGCCACGGCCATCCCGCTGCCGGGCAACGACTTCTGGCTGTTCGACGACGGACTGCTCCGGGTGCACCACTTCTCGGGCGACGGCGCGGTCGTGGAGGACGAGATCACGGCGGATCCGGAATCCGTGAAGCTGTGCTCCGCCGCCTTCGAATCGGTCTGGGAGCGGGCTGTCCCGCACCACCGGTACGAGGTCTGACGGAAACCCGGCTCCATGCCTCCATCCCCCTCCTCCTCACGCGTCCAGAAGGCACGCGAGGAACTCGCGGGGCGGCTGCGCGAGATCCGGAAGGACGCGGGGATCAGCGGGCGGAAGCTGGCCGTCAGCTGCGGTTGGTCGGAGTCGAAGTCATCCCGCATCGAGAACGCCAGAACGCCTCCCTCCGACGCGGACATCCGAGCATGGTGCCGGGCCTGCGCCGCCGACGACCAGGCCCCTGATCTGATCGCGGCGAGTCGGCAGTCCGCCGACGCCCATGTGGAGTGGAAGCGGCTCCAGCGGAGCGGCCTCAGGAGGCTGCAGGAATCCACCGGGTCCTGTACCAGCGGACCCAGGTCTTCCGTGTCTATGTCTCCGACGTGGTTCCGGGCTTCCTCCAGACCCCTGGATACGCCGCCGCTCTCCTGGCGTCCATCGCGGACTTCCGGGGCACCCCGAATGACGTGGACGACGCTGTGGCGGCCCGTATGAGGCGCAACGCGGTGCTGAACAACGCCGCACACCGGTTCTCATTCGTGCTGGAGGAATCGGTGCTGCGATATCGGCTGTGCGGCGCCGAAACCATGGCGGCGCAGCTCGACCACCTACTCGGGGTCATGGACCTTCAGAACGTCGCCGTGGGCATCGTCCCGTTCTCGGTGCGACGGACGGTGTGGCCCATGCCGACTTTCACGATCTTCGATGACGGCAGGGTGCACGCGGACACGCTGGACGCCGCCTCCACGCTCACACAGCCGAGCCAGGTGGAGCTGTACTCCCGAGCCTTCGACCGCCTGGCACAAGGGGCCGCGCGGGGTGCGGCAGCTCGTTCCCTGGTAGCGGACGCGGCGGCGTCCCTGACGTGACCGGCCGGGGGCGGGAGCAGGGGCGCGGCCGGTTACGGGGAGTGCTGGAGCGCCTCGGCCATCGCTACGGACGACGGGGCCAGGGCGGAACCGCCGTCCTCGATGTCCCACAGTTCGTTCTGGAGCAGGCGGCCCAGTGTCCAGCCCGTCGCCCGGGCGCGGTCCAGGCCGAGGGTTTCGGTGAGCAGGTCGAAGCGGCGGCGGATGATCCGGGGGGTGTCGCCCTTGGCGACTACGTCGTCCCAGCGGCTGTCCAGGGCGGGCCACAGGTCGAAGCCGGGGTCGCCCGCGAGGGGTTCGGGGTCGATGGCCAGCCAGGGTTCGCGGTCGGCTGCCAGGACGTTGTCGTAGTGCAGGTCCCAGTGCAGCATGTGGTCGCCGGGCTCGTCGGCCAGTTCGGCCACCGCCGAGGCCCAGCCGCGCAGCAGCCGCCGTTCGGACGGGTCGGCCAGGGCCGCGGCAGCTCTTGGGACCCGCGCGAGCATCTCCGCGGCGATGTCGCCCAGGCCGCGCAGCCCCTCCGGTGCGGGGACGCTCACCAGGCGCGCCAGCAGGCCCGCGAGAATCGCCGTCGCCTCGTCGTCGTCCTCCAGCGCGGCCAACGTACGGGCGCCGTCCAGCCGTTCCAGGAGCATGGTGCTGCTCTCCGGGTCGTGGTCGAGCAGCCATACCGTGCCGGTCCCGTCCCAGGTGCGCAGGCCGATGAGCGCGGCGGTCGTCTCCTGCCTGGGGAGCTGGAGCTTGAGGACCGCGCCCGTACCGTCCTTGCGCAGTACCGGCAGCACCAGCGACGCCTCTCCGGCTCCGGCGGCCCCGTCCCGTACCAGCTCCCACCGGTCCAGATGGCGCTGGACGAGCGCCGGCAGCGCCGCGATCCAGGCTCTGCCCTCCTCGCCGAAGGTCCTGGAGTACGACGCCGCCAGGCGGTCCGGGATTTCCCTGCTCACCGACGTGCTCACTTGTCCGAGACGGTGACCTTCTCGTCGTTCTTCAGCTGGTCGAACAGCTGCTTCGACTTGGTCTTGTCCCACTTCACCGCGACCCCGTCGCTCGGCGTCGAGACATTGGCCGAGGAGATCGGCACCGTCATCTGCTTGCCGTCGCCGCCCGTCACGCCCTTCATGTCCCAGAACATCGAGGTGAGGTTCCACAGCTCCATGTCCTTGTCGACGATGAGCGTGTCGAGCCCCGAGCCGATGACGGGGTAGAGGCGGAACGGGTTGAGGATCGTGGTCGGCGAAGCGGCCTGCTTGGCCAGGGTGTTGAGGAACTTCTGCTGGTTGCGCATGCGGCCCAGGTCCTGGTCGGCCTCCTGGTGGCGCTGGCGGACGAAGGCGAGCGACTGCTTGCCGTCGAGGGTCTGGCAGCCCTTCTTGAAGTCGGCGCCCGAGTCCTTGTCCTTGACCGCCTTGTCCAGGCACATGTCCACGCCGCCCAGCGCGTCGACGAGGCTGCGGAAGCCGCCGAAGCCGATCTCCGCGTAGTGGTCGATGCGCAGGCCGGTGTTGTACTCGATGGTCTGGGTGAGCAGCTCCGGGCCGCCGTCCGAGTACGCCTGGTTCAGCTTGTGGGTGGAGGCGGGGTAGCGCTTGCCGGACTTCTTGCCCGTGAAGGCGGGGATGGTGACGTACGAGTCGCGGGGGAAGCTCAGCATCGTGGAGCCGTTGTCGCCGGTGTGCAGGATCATCATCGAGTCCGTGCGCTTGCCGTCGGCCGAACCCGTGTGCAGGTCCTTCTTGTCCTGGTCCGACAGCCCCTCGCGGCTGTCGGAGCCCACGATCAGGTAGTTGGTGCCCTCGCCCGACCCCGGGCGGTCCTCGACCTTGCTCAGATCGACCTCGCGGCGCACCTTCGAGTCGGCCCAGAAGTACGTGCCTACGGAGACCGCGAGCACCACGACGACGAGCGTCAGTACGCCGATCTTGATGCGCTTGCGCCAGTTGGGCGGGTTGGTGCGCGGCGGATGGCCGTACGCGCCGCCGCCGGGCCCGCCGGAACCGCCCGGCCCGCCCGGTCCGCCGGGCTGGCCGCCCCGGCCGTACACCTGGCCGGTGTTGTAGCCGTCGTCGTAGCCGCCGGCCTGGTGGGCGGCGTAGCCGTCGTCGTATCCCTGGGGCTGCTGCGGCAGGTAAGGCTGCTGTGTGCCGCGGCGGATATGCGGCATGGCTCGGGCACCTTCCGGCTCGGAGCCGGCGCCGCCGCGTCCATACCGGTCCCTGCCGTCACCGGTCCGTCCCTCGGGCCAATCGTTCATGGGATGAAGTGTGCCTGCCAGGACACGGCGGCTCACAGGGCGGGGACCGGATCGGGGCCCTGCTGTTGCAGAGCTGATGCATTCCGGGACCGCATTTGGTGGAGGACATGACCAATCAGGCCCAAGGCCCTGACGCAGCGATACCGGGCAAGCCGAACGCCGAGGTCACGGGGGTGCGGCCGCTCCCGCCCGGAGGGACATGTCCGGCCGTTTACGCTGGTGTCATGACTGATCACGGCCCTATAGAGCCGGGGGAAGACCTCCCCGGCAAGCTGACTGAGGCGTCGCGCACGACGCTGAGCCACATCATGACCGGCAGCGACACCAATCTGATGGGCACCGTCCACGGCGGCGTGATCATGAAACTGGTGGACGACGCCGCGGGCGCGGTGGCCGGCCGCCACTCCGGCGGGCCCGCGGTCACGGCGTCCATGGACGAGATGGCGTTCCTCTCGCCGGTCCGCGTGGGCGACCTGGTCCACGTCCACGCGCAGTGCAACTGGACGGGGCGCACGTCCATGGAGATCGGCGTGCGCGTCATGGCCGAGCGCTGGAACGAGTCCACCCCCGCCACCCAGGTCGGCAGCGCCTACCTCGTGTTCGCCGCGGTCGACGCCGACGGCAAGCCGCGGACCGTACCGCCGGTGATCCCGGACACGGAGCGGAACGAGCGACGTTTCAAGGAAGCGCAGATCCGCCGCACGCACCGGCTCGCCCGCCGCCGCGCGATCAAGGAACTGCGCGAGCAGCAGCCGGACGAGGCCTGACGCGGCCGCGCGCAACACCGCCCGCACGTCTCCGGGGAAACGCGCGGGCGGCGGTGCGGGATGGGTGGAGCGGTCAGACGGCGATCTTCGTCTCGCTCACCAGGGAGCCGGCTATTTCGTATCCGCGGTCGGTGGGCAGGGCCGCGGCGAATGCCTGGGCCGCGGCCTTGAGCGCGGCCTCGTTCTCCTCCGGAGTGAGGTAGAGGCTGCCGCCCGGCGCCGACGTTGTGACGGGGATGTCGTGGGTGATGACGGCCATGCGCGGTGCGCCGCTCTGGTCGCCGTACGAAACGGCGACTTCGGCGCGGATGATCTCAGACATGGATGGTGGTCCTCTCTGGCTGCGCGTGTGGTCGGATCAAGGCTGGAGCCATGATCGGAATGTCATGCTCGGTGAGTACACCCGCCGCGCCTTGCTGCGGACCGGCGGGTGTTGATCTGTGCGTTGAGGTACCAGGCACGGGCGAACGGGGCGCCGAAGGAGAAGTGCGCTGCGGCGGAGGGGCCTCGTTCTGCGGTGAAGCGCGTGATCTGCCCTGCTGCCCCCGGGGTCAGGCCCCGCGTTAGCCGGTAACGGCTGGAGGCAGGGTGTGACGAGGCGCTATGGCGATCGGCGTCGCTCCGCTGATGGTAGATCATTCGCGGCGGACTGTCGTGCTGTCCGCCCCACGGCGTACTGACGAGCGGGTACGCCCCCTATCCGCCCCGCCCCCTACGGGCACACCACCTCGTCCCCCTTCACCGCCCGCGCGCTGTCGCTGTCCTGCGGCGGCTCCTGCGCCCGTACCTTCCGTACGCCCTTCGCCGCGTCCGTGAACTGGGTGCCCAGGGTGACCGTGAGTACGGGGCCCTGATTCGGGACCTGGCGGAGTTCCGCGCCGGGGAGGGCCGTGGCCAGGGACTGGGCCGAGCGGTCCCAGCGGGGGTCGTAGCCGACGACCGTGTGGGGCGTCGGGGAGCCCTGGGCCGTGGTGGGGGCCTTGTCCGTGTTGAAGCCGGTGGCGGCCAGGGCATGGTCGGCGGCGCGGCCGAGGCCGGGGTGGCCGCTGCCGTTCAGGACCCGTACCCGGATCTGCTGGGGCGCCACGTCGACCGGGGTCGCGCCGTGCGCCCCGCCGCCGTGCCGGGCCGCGATCGGGCGGTCCTCGCGGATCGACCGGAACAGCCGCTGGGCCTTGGTCTCGTCCCATTTCACGGTGGAGCCGACGTTCGGGACGCTGTAGTTCATGTTCCCGAGCGGCACCGAGGCGAACTCCGACGACGCGGGCGTGAAGTCCTTCATGGCCTGGCCCAGCGCCAGGATGTCCGTGCTGCCGAAGCCCCGGTCCGCGCGGACCGAGCCGAGCATCGCGGAGGCGAGGTCCTGGAGCTTCATCGGGTTCAGGAGCACGCCGCTGCTGGTGGCCTGGTGGATGAGCGACGCCAGGAACCGCTGCTGGCGCTGCATCCGGCCCAGGTCGGAGGCGCCGTCGAGGTGGCGGGAGCGTACGTACTGGAGGGCCTGGCCGCCGTTCAGGTTCGACGTGCCCGCCGGCAGGTCGAGGCCCGAGTAGTCGTCCTTCAGCGGGCGGGCCGTGCAGATCTGCACGCCGCCGAGCACGTCCACCGTCTTCATGAAGCTGGTGAAGTCGACCTCCAGGTAGTGGTCGAGGTGCACGCCGGTCATGTGCTCGACGGTCCGTACGGTCAGGCCGGGGCCGCCCTCCGCGTACGCCGCGTTGAGCTTCTGCGGGTGGGCGGCGCGGCGCCTGCCGGTCGCGGGGTCGGTGTGCTCGGGGATCTCGGTGTACGAGTCGCGCGGCAGGCTGACCACGCTGGCGCGGTCCCGGCCGGCGGAGAGGTGCACCATCATGACCGTGTCGGTGCAGTGGCAGGGCTCGCCGCCCAGGTGGTAGCGGGCCTTCTCGGCCGGTGTGATCTTGTCGCGGCCGTCCGTGCCGACCAGCAGGATGTTCATGCCGCCGCCGCTGCCGGGCCGGTTCGACAGGCCACTGAAGGGGTCGACGCGGTCGATGCCGCCGTCGATGCCGGTGACCACCGCGTGCCCGATGCCGCTGGTGGCCAGGACCAGGGCGGCGGTGCCCGTGGCGAGGCGGCGGCCCCAGCGCTTGCGGCGCCGGTGGGTCGGCGGCCGGGGACGGGGCCGGGGTGAGCGGGCCGGTGGGGTCACTTCGGAGACCTCCGCGACGGGCTGGGCGGCTGGGCAGGACCGACGGTCACGGTAGGCCCATACGATCAGCTGCCGTCGCCCCCACGCCGCCGCGCGCCCCGCTGCCACCCGGGCGGCGTGCGCCCGGGTCAGCCATTCGCGGTAACGTGACGGACGATCCTTCACCCCCGTCGCGGCGCCGCCGACCCGGCGGACGCCGCCCCGGGCCGTACCCCCGAGGAACGATGTCTGAGCCGCAGCCCCCCGCCGTTTCCGTGATCATGCCGGTGCTCGATGAGGAACGGCATCTGCGCAGCTCCGTCCGGCACATCCTGGAACAGGAGTACGCGGGCGAGCTGGAGGTGGTGATCGCCCTGGGTCCCTCCGCGGACCGTACGGACGAGATCGCCGCCGAGCTGGTGCGGGAGGACCCCCGGGTCCACACCGTGCCGAACCCCACCGGCCGCACGCCCGCCGCGCTCAACGCCGCCATCAAGGCGTCCCGGCACCCGATCGTGGTGCGGGTGGACGGCCACGGCATGCTCTCGCCGAACTACATCGCGACCGCCGTGCGGCTGCTGGCGGAGACCGGCGCGCAGAACGTCGGCGGCATCATGCACGCCGAGGGCGAGAACGACTGGGAGTGGGCCGTCGCCGCCGCCATGACCTCCAAGATCGGCGTGGGCAACGCGGCCTTCCATACCGGCGGCGCGGCGGGCCCCGCCGAGACCGTGTACCTGGGTGTCTTCCGGCGCGAGGCGCTGGAGCAACAGGGCGGCTACAACGAGGAGTTCATCCGCGCCCAGGACTGGGAGCTGAACTTCCGCATCCGCGAGTCGGGCGGTCTCGTCTGGTTCTCCCCGGAGCTGCGGGTGCAGTACCGGCCGCGGCCGAGCGTCCGCGCGCTCGCCAAGCAGTACAAGAACTACGGGCGTTGGCGGCACGTCGTCGCCCGCTACCACTCCGGCTCCATCAACCTCCGCTACCTCGCGCCGCCGACCGCCGTCGTCGCCATCGCCGCCGGCATCGTGGTGGGCGCGGCCGTCACTCCCTGGGGCTTCGTCGTCCCGGCCGGGTACCTGGCCGCCATCGCCGCCGGGTCGCTGCCCGCGGGCAAGGGGCTGTCGCTCAAGGCGCGGGCGCAGATCCCGCTCGCGCTGGCGACGATGCACATGACCTGGGGGTACGGCTTCCTCACCAGCCCGCGCTCGCTCGCCAGGAAGGTCATCGCCAGCCGCCGCCCGGCGGTCACGTCGCCGCGGCGCGAGGAGCGGCAGCAGTCGTAGCGGTACGTGCGTACGTACGTAAGGAGGGCCGCCCCGGCGCATCCGGGGCGGCCCTCTTCACGTAGGCGGAGGCGTCGGCGTAGGCGTCAGAAACGATTCAGCGGGTTGACGTCCATGCACGCCGACGAGTCGTCGCCGTTGAGCGCGGCGGAGCTGTCCGGCGCCTTGTCGTCGCCCTTGTCGTGCGAGCCCGCGTCCTTCGGGTACGAGGTGCCCGTGCGCCAGTCCGCGCCGACCACGAGGGTGATCTGCTGGACGGACGTCGACATCCGCAGCGCGCTGTCCGGCAGGCCGAGCGCCTTGGCGACGGCCTGGGCGTCGCCCCGCTTGTCGGCCTTCGGGTAGCTGATGACGGTGGTCGCCTGCGTCCGGGGCGTGGTGTCCGCGACGGCCTTGGCGAAGCCGTCCTTGACGAGCTGCGCGGCCATCGTCCCGGCGCGGCCGGGGGTCGGGGCCTGGGCGGCGGAGCCGGTGCCGTTCTGCACGGTCACGCCGATCTCGCCCTTGGGCGCGGCCGGGTCGGACGGGGTGTCCTTCTTGTCCTGCGTCTTGTCCTTCTTGTCTTTCTTGTCCTTGCCGTCGAGCGCGGTGTCGTTCCGTACGAGCGAGAAGAGCTTGTCCGCGTCGCCGGCCTTGGGCACCACGTGCGCCTTGGGGTTCTGCGGGTCCTGCACCCACGGCATGGTGGTCATCGTGATCCGCTTGGTGGGCACCTGCTTGAGTTCGTCGCCGAGGTCGTAGAGCTTCTTGGGCGAGCCGAGGCCCTTGTCGACGGTGAGCGCCTTGGTGGCGGCCTCGGCGAGGTCGGTGAGCTGGCCGGGGTCGGAGAGCTTGGTGCCCGATTTGAGCTGACGGACCATCGCGTTCATGTACATGTGCTGGGCGTGGGTGCGGCCGATGTCGCTGCCGTCCTCGAACCCGTGGCGGGTGCGCAGCCATTGGAGGGCCTGCTTGCCCTTGATCTTGTGGTCGCCCTTCTCCAGCCGCAGCCCCGACAGCTTGTCGTAGACATTGCCCTTGACGCAGACGGGGACGCCGCCGACGGCGTCGGCCATGTTCACCACGCCGGCGAAGTCGATCATCATGAAGTGGTCGACGGGAATGCCGGTCAGCTCTTCCCAGGTGGCGACGGTGCAGCCCGGACCGCCGTTCATGAGGCTGGCGTTGATGATCTCCCGGTCGGTCTTCGAGTAGACCTTGCCGTCATCGGGGTCCTTGCACTCGGGGATCGTCACGCGGGTGTCGCGGGGGATGCTGATGACCGACATATTGCTGCGGTCGGCCGACACATGGAGCAGCATCTGCACGTCGGCGAGGGGCTTGCGGCCCACGTCGCGGTGGGAGCCGCCGAGCGCCACGTTCGCGGCGCTGTTGCGGCTGTCGGAGCCCAGCAGCAGGATGTTGAGGGGGCGTTGGCCCTTGGCGTTGGCGGCGCTGCGGTCCAGTTGGTTCTTGCCGAGGTTGAGGTCGCCCTTCTTGATGTTGCCGCTGAGGTGCTCGTAGTAGAAGTACCCGGCGCCGGCCGTGCCGAGGATGAGGACCGCGGCGGAGAACGCGGTCCAGCGCAGTATTCGGGCGCCGCGGCCGCGCTTCTTGCGGGGGCCGCCGCGGCGATGGCGCTCGCCCCGGCCCGTGCCGGAGTGGTCGCCCTTGGCTTTCGGAGCGGTCACGTCGGGATCGGCGCCTTCCTTGTACATGCTGTCGTCCCAGCCCAGTTCGCGGGCCTCGGGGGCGCGTCGGCGCCCGCGCTCCCCTCGCACACTGCTCTGCCGCATCGTGCCTCCCCGTTCTAGGTGGTGCGTCCGGCCCGCTGGGCAGGCGAGTGGTGGGTGGTGGTGTCGTGGCTCATGAGGTGCGTATGACTCGTGAGGTACGTACGACTCACGGGGCACACGTGGCTGACGCGGCCCACGAAGCGCGCGCGGTCCATAGAACGCGCGCGGCTCACGCGGTGCATCTGACGGTCATGGCCTGCTGCTTGTCTTTCGTGGCTCACTTGGCGCAGATGTTCTTGTCGTCGGCTTCGACCTTCTGGATGCCCGAGGGGGCCTTCGACGGGGCGCCGAGCGGGACACCCGCTCCCTTGAAGTCCGCGCCGAGGATCAGCTTCATCTCGGCCATCGGCGCCGCGTCCTGCGCGCCCTGCTTGAGGGCGGAGGCGGGCAGCCCCATGGCCGCGGCGAGCCGGCGCGCCTGATCGGCCTGGTTGGGGGCGAACTCCAGCGTGGTCGTCGCCTGCTTCTTGCCGCCCGGCGCGTTGCCGCCGTTGCTGGTGCGGAGCATCCCCTGGGAGTTCTGCAGCCAGGAGAGCGTGGCCTGGGCGGCGCCGAACTTCTCGCTGCCGTTGAAGACCCGGGCCCGTACGTCGGCGGGGGCGGCCTTGGGGCCCTTCAGGAGCGCGGCCTGCTTGTCCTTCGCCGCCTTCTCCTGCTGCTTCTCCTTCTGCTTCACCTCGGTCAGCGAAACGTCCTGCTTGACCATGGAGAAGAGCGGTTCGGCCTTCGCCTTGTCGAGGATCACCGTCTTGTGGACGGGGCCGTCCTCGGGGTTGTCGAGGACCGGGACGGTGGCGAAGGTGATGTGCTTCAGGTCGACCTTGCTGAGGTCCTTGGCCACGGAGGTCAGCTTGCTGACGCTGCCGATGCCGGTGTCCACGGTCAGCGACTTGGTGGCCGCGTCCGCGAGGTCGTACAGCTTCGAGGGGTTGGTGAGCGTGCCCCCGGACTTCATCTTGCGGATCATCGAGCTGAGGAACTGCTGCTGGAGCTCGATGCGGCTGAGGTCGCCGCCGAAGCCGACGGAGTGCCGGGTACGGACGAAGGCCAGCGCCTCCTCGCCCTGGACGCTGTGCCGGCCCTTGCTGAGCTTCAGGTGCGAGTCGGGGTCGTCGATGTCCTTGCCGAGGCAGACCTCGACGCCGTCGACGGCGGAGGACAGCTCCTTGACCGCGTTGAAGTCGGCCATCATGAAGTGATTGATCTTCAGGCCGGTGAGCTGCTCCACGGTGCGCCAAGTGCAGCCGGGGTCGCGGCCCTCCTGGCCGAGGCTCTCGTTGAAGCGCACCTTGTGCGAGCCGGGGACCGTCTTCTTCTGCCCGTCGTCCTTGACCTCGCAGTCGGGGATGTCCGTGATCATGTCGCGCGGGATGGAGAGCGCGGTGGCGTTCGAACGGTCCTCGGAGACGTGGAAGAGGAGCGTGGTGTCGGCGTGGCCGACGCTGCCGTTGTCGCCGTAGCCCTTGTTGCCCTTGCCGTCGCGCTTGTCCGTGCCGATGACCAGGATGTTGACCGGGCCGTCGGTGACCGCGGCGTTGTCCACGCCGACGTCGACCTTGTCGATGTTGTTGTTGAAGTGCTGGTAGACCATGTAGCCGGTCACCGAGCCCGCGACCACGAGGAAGGCGACCACGCCGCCCGTCCAGGTCAGCGCCTTCTTCTTGCCCGACGCCTTCGGCTTCGCCTTGCGCCGGCTCGTGGCCCTGGCGTCCCGGCCGCCCTTGCCGGAGGCCCGCCGGCCGCGCTGCTCGGGGACGCCGCGGCGGCCCGGCGGCCCGTCGGAGCGGTCGGCGGGGGAGGCGGGGGAGGGGACGGCAGGTCTGGCCGCGTCGGCGGGGGCGGGGGCGGTGGATCTGTTCGCGCCGGCGGGGGAGGAGTGCCCGGCCGCCGAATCAGCGGCATGGTTGATCCGCAGCTCATAGCTGCCGGTACTGGGGTTCAACACCCACTGGTCGGCGGGGTCCATATCGCCCGCCTGCCCACGGCCTTGCGCGTCCACGGTCGCCTGCGTCCTCCGTCGGTGCCACGCGGCGCCTTCCCCCGCGAGGCGCTCCGGTCAAGTCGTCTGAAGCAGTGCGCGGTCGACCCGGCCGTGCGCACCGGATCGCTCACACTATCCGCCCAGTTCAGCGTCAAGCGACGCCGGTGACAAATTCCACTTCCCTACAACTGGGCAATCTGCCCAATCCATTCGGGCCACCGGCCGTGCCTTTTGCTCCCTCTACTTGCATACGTCCTGTTCTGCGGTAGTTCCTTCGTACGTCGGCTGGGCGCTCGACTGCGGCGCGCGCGGCGACGGCGTACTCGGACCCGCCGACCGACCGGGATTGTCCTCGCCGTCCCCGGACCCGTCGTCATCTGTCCTGATCTGTTTGACGACTGAAACGGTCCTGTCGTTGCGCAGGGCGTCGAAAAGCCTTCGCGCGTCCGGCTCCACGAGCTCGTCCCGGTCGGAGTTGTACGTATACGGGCGGCGCGGCACCGTCATGAACTGGACGCCTCCGGCAGGAATCGCCCGTACCTCGCGTACCAGGTCGTACAGCTTGCGGAGGGTGTCGAGACCGGCGTCGGTCATCAGCGTGGAGGTGGCGGCGTCCAGCACCGGGTAGAGCCGCACCGGATTGAGCAGCACCCCGTCGCTCTGCATCTTCTTCACGAGCGAACCCAGGAATTCCTGTTGACGCCCCATCCGGTCGGTGTCGCTGCCGTTGCCCATGCTGTAGCGGGCCCGTACGAACCCGAGCGCCTGCTCGCCGCGGAGCGTCTGCGGCCCGGCGGGCAGCCGCAGATGCGCCTTGCGGTCGTCGATGGCGGAGTTCAGGCAGACCTCGACGCCGTCGACCGCGTCGACCAGCTTCTTGAAGCCGGTGAAGTCCACGATCACGTGGTGGTCCACGCGGATGCCGGTGAGCGTCTCGACCGTACGGATCGTGCAGGCCGTGCCCGCGGCCTCGAACGCCCGGTTGAAGGGGGCGAACTGCGCCTCGGAGTGCGCGCCGTCCGGCTTGCGGCAGCGGGGGATCTCCGTCATCAGGTCGCGCGGCAGCGAGACCGCGGTGGCGCTGCGCCGGTCGGCGGCCAGGTGCAGCAGGATCGCGGTGTCGGAGCGCTGGGTGCCGCTGTCCTCGCCGTACTCGCCGTTGCCGCCGCCGCGCGTGTCCGAGCCGATCACCAGGATGTTCCGCGCGCCCGCGACCGCCGCCACGGGGCGCTCCGACTCGTAGCGGGCCAGCTCGCGCGCGGTGTCCGTGTCGGTCCTGATGTTTCCGTCGAGCTGTTCGTACAGCCACCACGCGGTGCCGCCGGCCGCGAGCACCAGGACCGCCGCGCCGAGCGCCGCCCAGCGCAGCCACCGCCGCCTGCGCCGCGCCGGGGCCATGGCGTCCGGGTCGGGGGCGTCCGGGTCGGCGGCGGGCGGGGTGCCAGGGCGGTCGGTCACGGATGCGTCCATCCCTCACGGAGTCGGCGCCGGGCCGGGGCCCGCCGCCGGGGGAGGGGCGGAGCACGGCGGTACGTACGTACCGCCGATCATCGCGCGCCGTGCGCGCCGCGGCCCGGGGACTCGGCGCGCCGTGCGCCCGGACGGGTGGCATCGGCATCGGCATCGGCATCGGGGGTGGCGGCGGGGGCGGGGCGCTCGGGACCGGACGCGCCCGCAGTCGATCCGCCCGTCGCCGACCCGCCCGCCGCTACCGCGCCGCCGTCGCCGTGACCGTGACCCGCTCGTCCGTCACGCGCTGGGCCAGGTCCGGCTCCGGCAGCTGGTCGAGATGGCGGCACAGGACGACCGAGCCGCCCGCCGCCAGGGGCGCGAACAGTCCGGCGGACAGCCCCTCCCACGTGTCGTACGACAGGCCGGACAGCAGCCGGGAGCCCGGCGCCAGGCCGCGCGAGGCGGCGTCCGTACGGGCGCGGTCGACGGTCTGAGCGGCGGTCAGCTCCAGGCCGCCGACCACGAGCGCGGGCGCGGCCGGGTCCACCGGCGCGTACGGCGCGAACCGGTCGCCCTGGCTCGGCACCTCCACCGCGTAGTCCGCGAACCCCTGCGGCGGCTGCGGGAACCGGCCGCCCATCGGGCGCAGGGCGAGCGCGACGCGCTCGCCGGAGCAGGCGCGCGCCGCGTCCAGCGTGTCCGGGCCGCTGACGACCAGGTCGGCCGCGGCGGGGTCGCCGCCGATGTCGGCCACGACGCCGACGGACGAGGCGGCCAGCAGCCAGACGGCGCTCTGCCAGTGCGCGGGCAGCAGCAGGGCGAGGCGGTCGCCGGGTTCGGCGGCCAGGTCGTCCTGGAGCAGATTGGCGGTCTTCGCCACCCAATTGGCGAAGGTGGCCACGGAGAGTTCGACGCGTTCACCCGTGGCGTCGTCGTAGAAGGTCACGAGCGGACGGGCCGGGTCCGCCGCGAGGGCGGATCGCAGCAGGTCGGCGGGGGTGTGATCGGTGGCGTTCATCGCCGCCAGGGTACGCGCCGGGCGTGCCGCGCATCAGCCGTACGGGCGTCCTGGGCCGGGTGGCGGGCCACCGGTTCGGCCGAGAGACCGTCAGCTTACGAATAGACAGATATGCCCCCTTTGCCCACGATTTTTTCATGCGTCCACTCCTCGCTTCCTCGACGGCCGTGGCCTGCGCCGCCGTCCTGGCGCTCCCGCTCACCGCCCCCTCAGGCGCCGCTGCCGTACGGTCCGACGTCGCAACCGCAACCGCTGCCGCCGCGCCCGCCCCGGCCTCCTCCACCGGAGTGCCCGGCGCCACCCGGTCGCTGCCGCTCGCCCCCCTCGGCACCGCCGCGGACCGCGCCGGCGGCGCCGCCGAACAGGGCCTGTCCGCCCGCCGGGTCCGGCCCTTCTCCCTCCTCGGCGTCGTCTGGAAGGACGCCGCCGCCGAACTCCACGGCCGGGTCCAGGTCCGTACCCGCGCGGCCCGCGGCCACGTCTGGTCCGGCTGGCAGGACGTGCAGACCCACGACGACGACCGGCCGGACGCCGGCTCGCCCGAGGCGCGCAACCGCCGGACGCACGGCGCGACCGCGCCGCTGTGGGTCGGCGACTCCGACGGCGTCCAGGTCCGGGTCCGCGGCGCCAAGGCCGCCGGCCGGCACGGCGGCGCGGCCCACGGGAAGGGCGCCAAGGGCCGGCGTGCCGCGGCCCTGCCCGCCGGGCTCCGCCTCGAACTCGTCGACCCGGGCGCCGACCCGTCCCCCGCCCAGCGCGCCGCCAACCCGGTGCCGACCGGGGAGGAGGCCGCCACCTCCGCGGTGAACACGCAGCTCGCGCCGCTGGGCGCGATCGAGATCCCGGCGCTCGACAAGGCCGAGTCCGAGGCCGACTCGGCGGTGGTCGACAGCACCCCCGACGACCGGGCGCCCGGCGTCGGCGCGGTCCACGACGGTACGGACGACGACGGGCCGGTCCACGACGGTACGACCCACGACGGTACGACCCACGACGGCGCGGTCCACGAGGGCACGCTCGATGACGACGACGCGCGCGCCGCCGAACTGCGCCGCCGCATCGGTCCCCGCCCCCGCATCGTCACCCGGTCCGGCTGGGGCGCGAACGAGCGGCTGCGCGAACGGCGGTTCCGCTACACGAAGACGGTGAAGGCCGCGTTCGTCCACCACAGCGCGACCGGCAACAACTACCGCTGCTCCCAGGCGCCCAGGGTCATCCGCGGTATCTACCGCTACCACGTCAAGAGCAGCGGCTGGCGGGACATCGGCTACAACTTCCTCATCGACAAGTGCGGCACCGTCTACGAGGGCCGGGCAGGCGGTGTGGCGAAACCCGTCATGGGCGCCCATACTCTCGGGTTCAACAGCAACAGCATGGGCATCGCCGTCCTCGGCACGTTCGCACATGCCAACCCGCCCACCGCCGCGGTGAAGGCCGTGGCCCGGCTCACCGCCTGGAAGCTCGGCCTGTACGGCGCCAACCCGCGCGGCACCACCCGTCTCGTGTCGGGCGGCGGCAACCGCTTCAAGAAGGGAGCCCGGGTCAAGCTCCATGTCATCTCCGGCCACCGCGACGGTTTCGCCACCGAATGCCCCGGTTCCCAGCTGTACCGGAAGCTCGGCTCGGCCCGCGCCGTCTCGGCCCGCCTCCAGGGGCGCTGAGCCCCCGTCCCGTACCGCTGACCGGGCGGAGGCCACGCCTTAACAGTCTGCATACACTGGCCGCCGACCACGGCCGGCCCCAGCAGGAAGCAGAGAGACACGTTGACTGAATCGCCAGAAGCGATCCTCCTGGTCGGCGGCAAGGGAACCCGGCTACGCCCGCTCACGGTGCACACGCCCAAACCGATGGTCCCGGCGGCGGGCGTCCCCTTCCTCACCCACCAGCTCGCCAGGGCCCGCGCGGCCGGCGTCGAGCACATCGTGCTCGCGACCTCCTACCTGGCCGAGGTCTTCGAACCGTACTTCGGCGACGGTTCCGCCCTCGGCCTGCACCTGGAGTACGTCACCGAGGAGGAGCCCCTCGGCACCGGCGGCGCCATCCGCAACGTCGCGTCCCGGCTGCGGTCGGGCCCCGACGACCCGGTGCTCATCTTCAACGGCGACATCCTCACCGGCCTCGACATCGAGGCCCTCGTCGCCACCCACCGCTCGGCGGACGCGGACGTCTCCCTCCACCTCACGCGGGTGGACGACCCGCGCGCCTTCGGCCTCGTGCCGACCGACGCCTCCGGGCGGGTCACGGCGTTCCTGGAGAAGCCGCAGACACCGGAGGAGATCGTCACCGACCAGATCAACGCGGGCGCGTACGTCTTCAACCGCTCCGTGATCGACGCGATCCCCGACGACCGCCCCGTCTCCGTAGAACGCGAGACCTTCCCCGACCTCCTCGCCGCCGGCGCGCACCTCCAGGGCATGGTCGACTCCACCTACTGGCTCGACCTCGGCACCCCGCAGGCGTTCGTCCGCGGCTCCGCCGACCTGGTCCTGGGCCGCGCCCCGTCCCCGGCCGTCCCCGGCCGCTGCGGCGACCGCCTGGTCATCGACGGCGCGCTGGTCGCCATGGACGCCAAGCTGACGGGCGGCACGGTGATCGGCAAGGGCGCCCGGATCGAGTCGGGCGCGCGCATCGAGGGGAGCACGGTGCTGGACGGCGCCGTCGTCGAGGCCGGGGCGCACATCGTGGACTCGCTCGTCGGAGCGGGGGCCAGAGTGGGCGCGCGGACGGTCGTGGAGAGCGGGGTCATCGGGGACGGGGCCCGGATCGGCCCGGACAACGAGCTGCGGGGCGGGGTGCGGGTCTGGTGCGGGGCGGATATCGGGGCAGGGGCGGTGCGCTTCTCCTCTGATCAGTAGGAGCCTGCTCGGTAAGAGTCCGATCAGTAAGAGGACGGCCGACCGGTAAGAGGACGGCCGACCGGTAAGAGGGGGCGGCGGGCCCGCTCCCGTACGTCCGTACCCGCCCGGCCCGTACGCTGGTCGGATGTCCGACACCCGCGCCTGGGGGCTCCCCGGCCCGTACGACCGCCACGACCTCAGGCGGAACCTGGGCGTCCTGGGGCGGGGGCCGGGCGACCCCGCGTACCGGGCGGCGGCGGACGGCTCGGTCTGGCGGGCGTCGCGGACGCCGGACGGGCCGGGCACCGTCCGCATCGCGGTGGCCGGCGGCGAGGCCAGGGCGGAAGCCTGGGGTCCGGGGGCGGGCTGGCTGCTCGCGCAGGCGCCCGCGATGCTCGGCGAGCACGATGACGCGGCGGACTTCACGCCGCGCCACCGCCTCGTCCACGAGGCCCACCGCCGCCACCCCGGACTGCGCCTGATCCGCACGGGCCTGGTCCTCGAATCGCTGATCCCCTCGATCCTGGAGCAGAAGGTCACCAGCGACGAGGCGTACCGCGCCTGGCGCCTCCTCCTCACCCGCCACGGCGAACCCGCCCCCGGCCCGGCCGACGGCATGCGCGTCATGCCCGACCCGCGCACCTGGACGCTCATCCCGTCCTGGGAATGGCACAAGGCCGGTGTCGACAGCAAGCGGTCCTCGGCCGTCCTGCGCGCCGCCCGCGTCGCCCGCCGCCTGGAAGAGGCCGCGGCCATGGACGACGCCCGCGCCTCCGCCCGCCTTCAGGCGGTCCCCGGCGTCGGCCCCTGGACGGCCGCCGAGACCTTGCAGCGCAGCAACGGCTCGCCGGACGCCGTGACGGTGGGGGATCTCCATCTGCCGAAGATCATCGGCTACGCGCTGACGGGCGAGCGCGGCACGGACGACGCGGCGATGCTCGACCTGCTGGCCCCCTACGAGGGCCACCGCCACCGTGCCTGCCGCCTCATCCTCCTCACCGGCCGCACCCCGCCCCGCCGCGCGCCGCGCTTCTCGGTGAACGACATCCGCGCGCTGTAGCCGGACGCCGTCCGTCCGCGTGACCGGCGGCCCCGCTCAGGAGGCCGGCACGGTGGTCGTGACCTCGACCGCTCGCCGCCTACCGCACCGATACGAACGCGTCGGCGTCACGCGCCGGTCGGGGCCGTGGCGGCGCGGCGGCGCGGCCCACCGCCACCGCCCCCATCGGGTCCCAGTCCTCCGGGAGTTCCAGCACCCGCCGCACCACGTCGCGGCAGAACATCGTGGACGACACCCAGGCCGACCCCAGCTGCTCGCCCGCCAGCGCCACCAGGAAGTTCTGCACCCCGGCCCCGGCCGTCACGACGAACATCTCCCGCTCGGCCGCGCCGCGGCGCTCGTCGGGGTAGGTGTGCGAGCCGTCCGTCACCAGGCACGGCACCACCAGATACGGCGCGTTCCGCAGTACGTCGCCCCGGCGGAGCCGCTTGGCGACGCTCTCCTCGGTGAAGCCGTCGGCGCGCAGGTCGGCAGCCCACGCGTCGCGCATCGCGTCGAGCAGCCCGGTACGGGCGTGCTCCGACTCCAGCAGGACGAACCGCCACGGCGTGGTGTGGTGCGGGGCGGGCGCGGTCACGGCGGCGGCGACCGCGCGCCGCACGGCGGCCCCGTCGACCGGTTCGGCGGTGAACTCCCGGACCGTGCGCCGCAGCGTCACCGCTTCCCGTACGGCCTCCGACGTCCCCAGCCGGAACATGTCGTCGGCGGCGACCCGCACCAGCGCCCGCGCACCGGCTCCCTCCGCCACATCCTCCGCACCGCCGCCGGAGGCGCCCGGCACCAGGTGCGAGAGCCCCCGGACCACCGCGACCGGCAGCCCCTCGGCCTTCCCCTTCACCAGGTCCCCGGCGGCGGCCAGCTCGTCCGCCGCCGCGACGACCGTCGCTTCCAGGGCGTTTCCGTGCGCGTCCACGCTGCCCCGCAGGTCGTCCAGGACGCGTACCCCGGCGGCGCCGATGGCGACGTCGGTGAGCCCGTTGCGCCAGGGGCGGCCGAAGGTGTCGGTGACGACGACGCCGACCTCGACGCCGAGCGCCGCCCGCACCCCGTCCCGGATGCGCCGGGCCGACGCGTCGGGGTCCTCGGGGAGCAGCAGTACGGTCCCGGCGGGCGTGTTGGAGGCGTCGACGCCCGCGGCGGCCATGACCAGGCCGAGCCGGTTCTCGACGATCCGCAGCGGACCGCGCCGGGCGACGACCCGGACCGTCTCGGCGTCTATCGCGGCCTCGCGGTCGGCCGCCTCGACGATCCGCCCCTCGGCCTTGGACGCGATCTTGGAGGTGACCAGCAGCACGTCGCCGTCGACGAGCCCCGGGGACCCGCCCTCGGCCACCGCGGCCGCGATGAGCTTGGCGAGGTCGTCGCCCGGTCGCACCTCGGGCAGGCCGGGCAGCGCCCACACCCGGAAGGCCGGCGGCGACTGGTTCACGCCCGTACCTCCTCGGCGAGATCGAGCGCCTCGCGGGCCATCCGCGCCGTGGCGTCGAGGTCCGTCATCATCAGCGGCACGGCGCGGCAGCGGATGCCCGCGGCCTCCACCGGCTCGACGGCGGCGGTGTCCACGGTGTCCACGAGCCAGCCGTCGAGCATCCCGGAGCCGTAGTGCTGGGCCACGGCGGCGGCGGTGGACTCGACGCCGACGGCCGCGAGGACCTTGTCGGCCATGCCGCGTACGGGCGCGTCGCCGACGATGGGGGACAGGCCGACGACCGGGACCCCGGCGTCCGCGATGGCCTCGCGCATGCCCGGCACCGCGAGGATCGTGCCGACGCTGACGACGGGGTTGGACGGCGGGAAGAGCACGACGTCCGCCGCGGCGATCGCCTCCAGGACGCCGGGCGCGGGCTTGGACTGCTCGGCGCCGACGGGGATGACGGCGTGCGCGGGCACGGACGCGCGCAGCCGCACCCAGTACTCCTGGAAGTGCACGGCCTTGCGGCCCTCGTCGGTGTCGACCAGTACGTGCGTCTCGACGCGGTCGTCCGTCATCGGAAGCAGCCGGACGCCCGGGTTCCACCGCTGGCACAGCGCCTCGGTCACCGCGCTGAGCGGGTACCCGGCGCCGAGCATCTGGGTGCGGACGATATGCGTGGCGAAGTCGCGGTCGCCGAGGCCGAACCACTCGGGCCCGACGCCGTACGCCGCCAGTTCCTCCTTGACCGCGAAGGTCTCCCCGGCCCGGCCCCAGCCCTGCTCCTCGTGGATGCCACCGCCGAGGGTGTACATCACGGTGTCGAGGTCGGGACAGACCTTCAGGCCGAAGAGATGGATGTCGTCGCCGGTGTTCCCGATGACGGTGATCTCCGCGTCGGGAGCTGCTGACTTGAGGCCGCGTAGGAAGCGGGCACCGCCGATGCCGCCGGCCAGAACCACAATGCGCTGCATGGGACCAGTCTGTCAGCCGTCGGCCGATGCGCTGAAGGCCGGTGGCGGGCGCCGGGGCGTCGCCTGCCGGTACGTCAGCTGGCCGCCGTCGCGCACCGGGGGCCGCGCATGGGCATCTCGGTGAGGCCGGGGAAGTAGACGTGCAGGCTGACCGCCGGTTCGAGGGAGTCGTTGACGACCTCGTGGACGTAGCCGGGCGCGAAGATGCGCTGCGTGCCCACGGCGAGGCGCAGCCGCGCGGCGCCGCCCGCGCCGGTGGCCCCGTCGGCCGCGGAGTGCTCCGTCAGCTCGCCGTCCAGCACCGTGAGGACGCCGGAGGAGGGGCCGTGGTCGTGGCGGCCGGTGCCCTGGCCGGGGACCCAGCTCAGCAGCCAGACCTCGTAACCGGGGCCGGTGCGCAGCCGGTGGTACCAGCGGCTGGCCGCGTCATAGCGGACGAGGTGCGCCCAACCACCGCGGTCGGCGGCGATCGCGGCGGCCAGGCCGGCGAATCCGGCGACGGTCGAGGGGTGGGCGGCGACGGGCGGCAGGAGGTGCGGGATGGCGAGCGGGTCGCCGGCGATCTGGACGTCGCTGTTCATGTGCGGAAGTTCCTCGGCAAGAGTCTCGGTATGAGTTCTGCATGAGTTCGGCTCGTCCATGACTCGGTCCGTGAGCCGTGTGCCATGAGCCGCGTGTCATGAACCCTGTCCGGCGTGGGCCGGCCCCGCGAGCCATGAGCCAGGGGCCATGGGTCGGGAGTCACGGGGCATGAGTGCGGCATGAGCCCGGAGATGCGAAGTGACGCTGGAAGGCAGGCGCGGCGCGGACTCGACGGCGCCTGTCGGCGGCCGCGGAGGTCTGCGCGCGCGGGGCGGGCCGCGGTGAGCGCGCCCGTCTCAGCTGGAGCCCGGTGGCGTCAACAGCTGGAACAGCGACAGCGAGCCTGCACAGCGCAACGGGACCCGTAGGACCGGGTCAGGCAGAGCGTGGAGGTCGCTGGCATGCAGACAAGGAGAGCGGCTGGTGCCTCCCCTTGTCAATCAGATGTCCGTTTTGGGGATAATGTTTCACCTCATCCGGTTAAAGTGCTCGACGAAGGGTTTGCGCATCCATGCGTCCGGAGAGGTGGCGCACCAAGCGCACCCGTAAACGCCCTCCGTCGCATGAGGTGCAACGGGATCGCCGCGCGTGGCGTCCTCTCCTTCGGGGAGGCGATGCGCGGTGGGCGAATGGGTGTGTCCCGTCTTATGGCGATTTGAACACTTTCCGCATAGCCTTGGTTCCGCAGAGTGAATAAGGGGCCCAATAGCAGATCTCGGCTTGACTGGCCCGGATCGGCACACTTGTAATTTCACTCGTGTCGTTCAGCCGTATTCGGTAACGGCAACATCACGGGGACGCAAAAGACAGACTAGGGGCGCACATGACCGAGCTGTTTCAGGAACTGCTGGTCGAGGAGGCGGACGAGGAGCTCGGCTGGCAGGAGCGCGCACTCTGCGCCCAGACCGACCCTGAATCGTTCTTCCCGGAAAAGGGCGGATCCACGCGCGAGGCGAAGAAGGTCTGCCTTGCGTGCGAAGTCCGCTCCGAGTGCCTTGAATACGCCCTCGCCAACGACGAACGCTTCGGCATCTGGGGCGGCTTGTCCGAGCGCGAGCGCCGGCGCCTGAAGAAGGCCGCGGTCTGACGGAGACCGCGTGCGGCCGAGGCCGCACTCCGGCGCGGATCGCGATCCGACCGCGCTGCCCGGCCGCCCCGGACCCGACCGCCCGAGGCCGCAGCCGACCACGTTTCACCCTGCACGCACCGCACAGCGGATACGCCGAAAAACGCACCTGTTTCACCACGCACACACTTTGAAAACGCACATACCGCACGGCCCGCCTCCGGCACCACGCCCGCCGGAAGCGGGCCGCCGTGCGTTCCGGGCGGCCGCCCCCGTACGGACCCGGACGGCGGAAGCGCACGAACCATTAGTGTGGGGTGCCGTCCGTGACGCACCAACGACCCCACGGGGCGCGGGCGTCCATCGCAGTCCAAGCACATCGCAGTCCAAGCATGCAGTCTTCCGGGGGGCGCCCCCGGGACCCCGGCCGGAGGGCCCGTACCTCGATGTCCGTGCACAGTCACTCGGCGGCTCAACACCCGGCCGCCACCCCTGAGTTCCCACGGCACGTCGTCACCGCCGTACTCGTCTCCCACGACGGCGACCGATGGCTGCCCCAAGCCCTGAGCGGTCTCCTCGGCCAGGAACGGCCCGTGCAGAACGCCGTCGGCGCCGACACCGGCAGCGGCGACGAATCCGCCCAGCTGCTCACCGAGGCCCTCGGCGCCGACCACGTGCTGCACCTCGCGCGGCGCAGCGGGTTCGGCACGGCCGTCGACGAGGCGGTCCGCTCCGCGGCCGTCCTCACCCCCGACGACCTGCCCTACCTCAAGCGGCCCAGCGGCTGGGACCCCGTCAGCCGCACCTGGCGCGACGACGCTTACGACATGCCGGAGCTGCCGCACGGCGAACCCGTCCAGTGGCTGTGGCTGCTGCACGACGACTGCGCGCCCGAGCCCGACGCGCTCGCCGAACTCCTGCGCGTCGCCGACAGCGACCCGCACGCCGCGATCGTCGGCCCCAAGCTGCGCAGCTGGTACGACCGCCGGCAGCTCCTCGAAGTCGGCGTCTCCATCGCCCGCAGCGGCCGCCGCTGGACCGGCCTGGAACGCCGCGAGCAGGACCAGGGCCAGCACGACCAGGTACGCACCGTCCTGTCCGTCTCCACCGCGGGCATGCTCGTCCGCCGCGACGTCTGGGACGAACTCGGCGGCATCGACGCCCGGCTGCCCCTCATGCGCGACGACGTCGACCTGTGCTGGCGCGCCCAGGCCGCCGGGCACCGGGTGCTCGTCGCCCCCGACGCCGTACTGCGGCACGCGGAGGCGTCCGCGCGCGAACGCCGCCCCGTCGACTGCGTGGGGCGCTCCGTCGCCAACCCGCACCGCGTCGACAAGGCCGGCGCCGTCTACACCCTCCTCGCCAACAGCCGCTCCGCCGCCCTCCCGTACGTCATGGCGCGGCTCCTGATCGGCACCCTGCTGCGCACCGTCGCCTACCTCGTCGGCAAGGTGCCCGGCCAGGCGCTCGACGAACTCGCGGGCCTCTTCGGCACCCTGCTGCGCCCCGGCCGGATCCTCGCCGCCCGCAGACAGCGCGGCAAACCCGCGGTGGAGGCGAGCGAGCTGCGGCCGCTCTTCCCGCCGCCCGGCGCGACCGTACGGGCCACCTTCGAGCAGGTGGCGGGCAACCTCAGCGGCCGCTCCGAACCCGAGCTCTCCTCCGCCGGCCGGCACGGCGGCGTCGAGTCCGGGCCCGGCGGCGACGACGCGGACTTCCTGGAGATCGAGCAGTTCGCCCGGCTCAAGCGCATCGCCCGGCGGCCCGCGCCGGTGCTCTTCGCCGGCCTGCTGCTCGTCTCCCTGGTCGCCTGCCGCGCGCTGATCGGCGGCGGCTCGCTGTCCGGCGGCGCGCTGCTGCCCGCGCCCGACGTCTCCGCCCTCTGGTCGAGCTACCTGGACGGCTGGCACCCGGTCGGCACCGGCAACACCGGCACCGCGCCGCCCTACCTGGCCATCCTCGCGACCCTGTCGACGATCTTCCTCGGCTCCACCGGCTTCACGCTCACGCTGCTGCTGGTCTGCTCCGTGCCGCTGGCCGGCCTCACCGCCTACTTCGCCTCCCGGCCGCTGGTCGGCTCCCGGCAGCTGCGGGCCTGGGCCTCCGTCGCGTACGCCTTCCTGCCCGCCGCCACCGGCGCGCTCGCGGGCGGCCGGCTGGGCACCGCCGTGCTCGCCATCCTGCTGCCGCTGATGGCGCGCGCCGCCGTCGCGGCCAGCGGGGTGCGCGCGCCCAAGGCCCGCCCGAGCTGGCGCGCCGTCTGGACGTACGCGCTGCTGCTGACCTTCACCGCCGCCTTCACCCCCGTCGTCTGGCCGATCGCCCTCGTCCTGGGCGTCGCCACCCTGCTCGTGCGCGTCGTCGTCGGCCGGGGCGAGGCGCTGCTCGCGCACGGCCTGCGGTTCCTCGCGGTCGTCGGCACGCCGCTGATCGCCCTCGCGCCCTGGTCCCTGTCGCTCCTCACCCACCCGTCCCGCTTCCTCACCGAGGCCGGACTCGACTACACACACGGCGCCGCCTCCGCCCTCCAACTGCTCTCCATCGACCCCGGCGGCCCCAAGACCTTCGGCGGGCTGCTGCTGCTCGGCATCGTGCTGGCGGCCCTCGCCGCCCTGCTGCGCGGCGACCGGCAGCCCGCGGTCCGCTGCGCGTGGGCGGCGGCCCTGGTCGGACTGCTCTTCGCCGCGCTCGCCAACGGCTCCGGCTGGGCCGGCCCCGCCTCCCTCGTCTACGGCATCGCCCTGATCGGCGCGGCCGTCGTCGGCGCGGAGGGCGCCCGTACACGCGTCACGGGGCTCAGCTTCGGCTGGCGGCAGCCCGTCGCCGCCCTCATCGCGGTCGCCGCGGCCGCCGCCCCCGTGGTCGCCGCCGCCAGCTGGATGATCAGCGGCGCGGACGGCCCGGTCGAGCGGCGGGACCCGGTGCAGGTCCCCGCGTTCGTCGCGGAGGAGGCCGGCACCCGGGACCAGGCGCGCACCCTCGTCCTCGGCGGCGAGCCCGCGCACGTCGCCTACACGCTCGTACGGGGCTCCGGCGCCCGGCTGGGCGACGCCGAGCTGGCCACGGCCGGCGGCGCCGACAAGAAGCTCGACGGCGTCGTCGCCAACCTCGTCGCGGGCTCCGGCGCCGACCAGACCAGCCGGCTCGGCGAGTACGCCGTCGGCTATGTCCTCCTCCGCGACAGCGCCAAGCCGCTCGGCCGGGTCCTGGACGCGACGCCGGGCCTGACCCGGCTCAGCCAGGAGGACCGCAGCTCGCTGTGGCGCGTGGACCAGCAGGTCGCGCGCGTCGCCGTGGTCGACGGGGCGAAGGACGGCGCGGGGCAGGGCTCGGCGACGCCGCCGGTGCCGGTCGCGGCCGGGCCCGTGGAGGCGCACAGCACGATCCCGGACGGCCCCGCGGGGCGCGTGCTGCGCGTCGCCGACCGGGCCGCGCCCGGCTGGCAGGCGACCCTCGACGGCAAGCCGCTCAAGGCCACCACCGTGGGCGGCTGGGCGCAGGGCTTCGAGCTCCCGGCGGGCGGCGGCCGGCTGGACCTCACGTACGACACCCCGCTGGTCCACACCGCGTGGGTGTGGGCGCAGGGGCTGCTCGGCGTCGTGTTGCTGGTGCTCGCGCTGCCGGGCCGCCGCCGTGAGGTCGACGACGACCTCCCGGAGGCCGAGGCGGCGGCCGTACCGGCGCAGGCCGCGTCGGGGGAGGGCCGCCGGGCGCGCAGGCTGCGGGCCGCGGCGGAGTCCGGGCAGGCCGGCGCGGACCCGGCCGGGGACGAGGCGCCGCCGGCGGACCCGTACGGGCGCGACGACGCGGACCCCGACCACGACGGGCCGCCGGAAGGCGCGGGTCAGTTCGCCGATCCGTACGCGGTGCCGCAGCAGGGGCAGTACGGCGAGTGGGACAGCCAGAGCTACGCGGACTACGGCCGCCAGCAGGGCGGCGACCCGTACCAGGAGGGGCAGCAGCACCAGGGCGACCCGTACCAGGAGGGCCACTTCCAGGGCGGCGGTCACTACCAGGACGGCTATCAGCAGGACGGCTATCCGCAGGGCGGTTACCAGGGAGACGCTTACCAGGGGGACGGCCAGTACCAGGCGGGGCAGCACCCCGGCGGCCAGTACCAGGACGGTCAGTACCAGGACGGCCAGTATCCGGCGCAGCCCTATGACGGCAGCCAGTACGACCCGTACGCCTACGGCGCGCAGCAGCACTACGACACGGGGTACGGCAACGGAACCCAGCCGCACCGCGACGGGAGCGAGCACCAGTGAACCGCACCACCCTGACCTTCTTCGGCGCCGTCGCCGCGCTCGCCGCCGTCACCGGCGTCGCCGCGGTGACCGTGCCCTCCGAACCGGCCAAGAGCGCCGCGAAGACGGCCGAGCGGCTGCCCGTACAGCGCTCGACCCTGGTGTGCCCGTCGCCTACGTCCTCGGAGGTGGGGGAGACGACGTACACCGCGTTCACCCCGCAGGGGAAGGGCGGCGCGAACGGGTCCCAGAAGTCCGCGGGGAAGTCCACGGCCGACATGCTGCCCGCCTCGGGCTCCGCGACGGGCGGCTCCGGCGGGAAGAAGGACGAGAAGAAGGACGAGAAGGGGAAGAAGGGCGGCAAGGATGCCAAGGGCGGCAAGGACCCCAAAGACCCCCAAGACCCCAAAGGCACAGCCAAGCCCGTCATCTCGGCGCAGGAGCCCGGCAAGCCGGTGACCGCCACCACCGACAGCTCCGACGCCCCCGCCCTCATCGGCTCCGCCGACGGCGCGCTCGCCCCCGGCTGGAGCGTCCAGCAGACCACCACGATCAGCGCGGGCAGCGGGCGCGGCGTGCAGGGCCTGACCTGCGCGGCTCCCGACACGTCGCTCTGGTTCCCCGGCGCGAGCACCGGCAAGTCGCGCCAGGACTACGTCCACCTCACCAACCCGGACAGCACCCCCGCCGTCGTGGACCTGGAGCTGTACGGCAAGGACGGCCGTATCAAGGCCCCCACCGGCGAGGGCATCAACGTCCCGCCCCGGTCCACCGTGCCGGTCCTCCTGTCGACCCTCGCCAGCCAGCAGGCGGACGACGTCGTGCTGCATGTGGCGGCCCGTTCGGGGCGCGTGGGGGCCGCGGTCCAGGCGTCCGACGAGAAGGCCGGCGGCGACTGGCTGTCGGCCTCCGCCGAGGCGGCGTCCGGCGCGGTCTTCCCCGGCGTGCCGGCGGACGCGACCTCGGTGCGGCTCGTCGCCTTCGCGCCCGGCGGCAGCGACGCCGACCTCAAGGTCAAGCTCGCCGGGAAGAGCAGTTCGTTCACCCCGGCCGGCCATGAGTCGCTGCACGTCAAGAGCGGCATGATGGCCACCGCCGACCTCGGCGACGTCACCCGCGGCGAGGCGGGCTCGCTGCTGCTGACCTCGGAGGGCGGCAGCGGCAAGGTGGTCGCGGCGCTGCGGGTGACGCGCGGCAAGGGCGACAAGCAGGAGACGGCGTTCATCCCGGCGACGCGCCCCATCGAGGAGCGCGGCACGGTCGCCGACAACCGAGCCAAGGGCACGACGCTCTCCCTGGTCGCGCCCGAGAAGGATGCGGAGGTGAAGGTCACCTCCTCGGCGGGCAGCGAGGGCGGCACCCCGGTCAGCAAGAACTACACGGTCAAGGCCGGTACGACGCTCGCCGTCGAGCCGCCGCAGCCCGGCGGCGGCAAGGGCGCGTTCGGCGTGACGGTCGAGAAGACCTCCGGCGGCCCGGTGTACGCCTCGCGGATGCTGGCACTGCCGGAGGGCGGCGTTCCGATGTTCACCGTCCAGACGCTCCCCGACGACCGGGGGACGGTCGAGGTCCCGGAGGCGGAGCAGCGGCTGTCGCTGCTGAACGACTGAACGACTGAGAGGGCGGCGCGGGTTACGGGCGTAGCGACCGAGGGGCGGCGCGGGTCACGGGCGTACGGGCGCCAGGGTCCGATCGCCGCCCTCGGGGCCGGTGATCGCGCCCGACCGCTGCTGTCCGGTTCCGATCGGTCCGTTTCTGGCCGACATGACCCGAGCAGGCCAATCCGTTTTCGGCCAGTAAGTCCGGTTACCTACGGTCGATTTCGGAATGGTGTGGCGTTTTGTCCGTTTGTGTCGGTGGTTCCGCTCAGTCCTGCCCGTATCGCGGATCCACCGACTCCGGGGCCAGCCCCATCAGTTCGGCGACCTGCTCCACGACGACCTCGTGCACGAGCAGCGCGCGCTCGTCGCGCCCTTTGGTGCGGATCTCGATCGGGCGGCGGTAGACGACGATCCGGTCCGGCGCGTCGCCGCGCGCCGCGACATACCGGCCGAGGGGCACGACGTCGCCGTTCAAGGAGTCGAGCGCGTCCAACGCCCCGAGCGCCAGGGCGCCCTCGTCCGGGTCGGGTTCGGCTCCGGGTACGTCGCGAACGGCGAACTCGACCTTGGAAAGCTGGGGCCAGCGCCGTTCCAGCCGTTCCACCGAGTCGTGCACGAGGTCGACGAAGGCGTCGCCGCGGCTGACCGACAGGGGCACTTGGGGCGGTGCGATCGGCCCGCGCATGCCGCGTCCGTGGCGGTCGCGGCGGCGCGGCCGCGGTTCGCGGTTGCGGGGTGGATCGGAGCTGTCCATCACGTATGAGAGTAGCCCTCACTAGGCCGCGGTCCGACGGTCGACGCCCAGCGCGCGGCATGTCGCCGGATGAGCGTTTCAGTCACGCCTGCGATCAATTACAGCCACCTCCAGGACCGGTGAACTCGTACCGGATGACACGAATTGAGCCGGACTGTGACAGGAATCATTACTTTCAGAATCTCAGGCCCATCGGCCCCTCGCAGGTCAGAGAGGCGGTTCCGGCCATGCCCACAGCGGACTTACCGGGACGACACGGAGGGGTGAGCGCGGGCGGATTCTTCGCGGCCCGCTCAAGAGTGCGGTACCGTCCAACGTCGTGAGCCCTGTACGTCGCTGTTCGCGCACCGCGTGCGGTCGCCCCGCCGTCGCGACGCTGACGTACGTCTATGCGGATTCGACCGCTGTTCTCGGACCGCTCGCCACCTACGCCGAGCCCCACTGCTACGACCTGTGCGCCGAGCACTCCGAGCGGCTGACCGCGCCGCGCGGCTGGGACGTCGTGCGCCTCGCCGTCGACACCGGCCCCGCCCGCCACAGCAGCGACGACCTCGAAGCGCTCGCCAACGCGGTGCGCGAGGCCGCGCGCCCGCAGGAGCGCCCGGCCCGCGGACCGGGCGGCCAGGGCGCCGGGCCCGTCGGCCCCAACGGCCGGGAAGCCGACCCCATGGAGGTCGCCCGCCGCGGCCACCTCAGGGTCCTGCGCTCGCCCGACTCCTGACATGCCCCGCCCGGCCCCCTCGCCGGGACCGTCGGCCGCGCCACCGCTCGTATGCCCCGTACGCCCCTTGCGGCGCCCCGCCGGACACCACCGTGACCGGCCGTACGGCGATGGGCCGGATCGAGGACGCCGCCAGGTAGGTTTGTCACCCCGAACCGGACTCCAGGAGGGGTTGGCTGTGGCTGATCTGTCGCAGATCGTGAAGGCGTACGACGTGCGCGGCGTGGTGCCCGACCAGTGGGACGAGACGCTCGCCGAGTTCTTCGGCGCCGCCTTCGCCCAGGTGACCGGCGCGACCGCGATCGTCGTGGGCCACGACATGCGGCCGTCCTCCCCGGGGCTCTCCCACGCGTTCGGGCGCGGGGCGGCGGCATGCGGCGTGGACGTCACCGAGATCGGACTGTGCTCCACGGACGAGCTGTACTTCGCCAGCGGACAACTCTCCCTCCCCGGTGCCATGTTCACCGCCTCGCACAACCCCGCCCAGTACAACGGCATCAAGATGTGCCGGGCCGGCGCGACCCCCGTCGGCCAGGACACCGGCCTCGCCGAGATCCGCTCCCTCGTGGAGGGCCGGCTGGACGGCGGCCCCGGCCCCGAGGCGACCGGCACCCCTGGCGAGATCACCCAGCGCGACGTCCTCGGCGACTATGCCGCCCATCTGCGCGGCCTCGTCGGCCTCAGCGGCATCCGGCCCCTGAAGGTCGTCGTCGACGCGGGCAACGGCATGGGCGGGCACACGGTCCCGACCGTCTTCGAGGGGCTGCCCCTGGACCTCGTCCCGATGTACTTCGAGCTCGACGGCACGTTCCCGAACCACGAGGCCAACCCGCTCGACCCGAAGAACATCATCGACCTCCAGGCCCGGGTCCGCGCGGAGGGCGCCGATATCGGCCTGGCCTTCGACGGCGACGCCGACCGCTGCTTCGTCGTGGACGAGAACGGCGACCCCGTGGCCCCGTCGGCGATCACCGCCCTCGTCGCGGCCCGCGAGCTCGCCAAGCACCCGGGCGGCACCGTCATCCACAACCTGATCACCTCCTGGTCGGTGCCCGAGGTCGTCAAGGAGCACGGCGGCAAGCCCGTACGCACCCGCGTGGGGCACTCCTTCATCAAGGGGGAGATGGCCCGCACCGGCGCGATCTTCGGCGGCGAGCACTCCGCGCACTACTACTTCCGCGACTTCTGGAACGCCGACACCGGCATGCTCGCCGCGATGCACGTCCTGGCGGCGCTCGGCGAGCAGAGCGGGCCGCTGTCCTCGCTCGTCGCCCAGTACGACCGCTACGCCGCCTCCGGCGAGATCAACAGCACCGTCATCGACCAGACCGACCGGATGGCCGCGGTCAAGGCGGCGTACGAGGGCCGTGAGGACACCGCCCTCGACGAACTCGACGGCCTGACCGCGACCGCCGCCGACTGGTGGTTCAACCTGCGCCCCTCCAACACCGAGCCGCTGCTGCGCCTCAACGTGGAGGCGCGCGACGCGGCGACGGTGGAGCGCGTACGGGACGAGGTCCTCGGCATCGTGCGCGCGTAGTCCGCGGACCGCCGTACGGGCGCGGCAGGCCGCGGCGGGGTCGTGACGGATCGCCGTACGGGCGGGAGACAGATCGTCGCGCGGCCGTGACGGAACGTCGTACGGGCGTGAGAAGGACCGTCGTACGGGCACAACCCGCGGGCCGCGCGGCTTCCGGCGACGTGATCCGCGGGTGCCTGGCCCGCGGGACCGGCTGCCCGGTGCGCGGCTTCCGTGCCCATCCGCCCAGCGCGCGGTCTCCACGATCGTCCGCTCGGCCAGCGGCCTCTGGGACTGCCCGCCCGGCCCGCGACATCCGCGACCGTCCACGCGCCGAGCGGACCTGACCCGCCCCCGCCCCGCGAAGGCGGCCTGTCACCGCCCGGCGGTAGGCTGGCCGCGACGCGTCTGCCCGCCCCGAAGGGAACCCCCATGCAGCTCGAAGCCGGTCTCCTGGAGATCCTCGCCTGCCCGGCGTGCCACGCGCCCCTCCGCGAGGAGACCACCGAGGACGGCGCCCCCGAGCTGGTGTGCGGCAGCGCGGACTGCGCCCTCGCCTACCCCGTACGCGACGGCATCCCCGTCCTTCTCGTCGACGAGGCCCGCCGACCGGCCTGAACCCGGCAGGCGAACCCGCCGACAGGGCCGGGCGGCCCTCGCCGGAACCGGGCAACCGGTTCAAAAACGGTCACAGACAGCACACGGCAGCACACGGCGGCGGCACCTGGCGGCACCGCCACGACGGCACCACAGGCAGGCGCACCGCCGCGGCGATCGGAGGCCGAAGCCCCATGCTCGACGAGTCGTTCCTCGATGATCCGGCCGCGCTGGCCCGAGCCGACGCCCGCGGACTGCTCCGCTCCACCGCCGAGTCCGGCGCCCGCGTCCGTACCGCCGCCCGCGACGCCGCGGAGGCGGGCATCGCGGACCTCAAGCCCGACGGCCGCCCCCGCGCCGTGCTCGTCGCGGGCCCCGGCCCCGTCGCCGCCTGCACCGCCGACCTCTTCGAGGGCCTCGGCGGCGGCAGCTGCCCCGTCTCCCTCATCCGGCCGACCGGCGTCGCGTCCGCCGCCGGCGCCCTGATCTGGACGCTGCCCGGCTGGACCGGCCCGCTCGACCTGCTCCTCGTCGCTACTCCGGACGGCGCCGAGCCCGGCCTCGCCCTCCTCCTGGAGCAGGCGTACCGCCGCGGCTGCTCGGTCGTCTGCGTCGCCCCCGCCGGCTCCCCGGTCACGGAGGCCACCGCTCAGGTCCGCGGCCTCACGGTCCCGCTCGCCAAGTCGCTGTACGAGCCCACGAGCCCGTACGAGCCCACGAGCCCGCACGGCCAGGGCGACCCCGACGGCCCCGGCAGCCCCCTCGGCCGCCATGCCGCGGACCGTGACGACGAGACCCCCGCCGCACCCGGCGCCCTCTGGTCCCTGCTGACCCCGCTGATCGCGCTGGCCGACCGCATCGGCCTGCTGACCGCGCCCCCGCCCGCCCTCCAGGCGCTCGCCGACCGGCTGGACCAGGTCGCCGAGCGCTGCGGGCCCGCCATCGCCACGTACAGCAACCCGGCCAAGACCCTCGCCACCGAGCTCGCCGACACCCTCCCGCTGATCTGGACCGAAGGCCCCGTCGCGGGCGCCGCCGGCCGCCACTTCGCCACCGCGCTCGCCGCCCTCTCGGGCCGCCCCGCGCTCGCCGCCGAGTTGCCCGAGGCGCTGACCGGCCACGCCGCCCTGCTGACGGGCGCGTTCGCGGCCGGTGCCGACGCCGACGATTTCTTCCGCGACCGCGTCGAAGAACCGCAGGCGCTGCACGCCCGCGTCGTCCTGCTCCGCGAACGCGAGCCCGCTGGCACCTCCCCGACCCCCACGGCCCGCGACCTCGCGCTCCACCACGACGTCCCCGTGAGCGAGCTCGAACCGTCCGAGGGCACCCCGCTGGAAGCCGCTGCCGAACTGCTCGCCATCACGGACTTCGCCGCCGTCTACCTGGCGCTCGCCTCCGTACCGCGACCATGACCCGGCCGCCGCACCCGGCCCGTACGCGCCCGCACACTCCGCACAGTCAGGAACCGCTCCGCATGGACCGCCTCGCCAACACCGTGCGCCCCTACGCCTGGGGCTCCACCACCGCCATCCCGGAACTGCTCGGCACCGCCCCCACCGGCGAGCCGCAGGCCGAGGTGTGGATGGGCGCACACCCCGGCGCGCCCTCCCGCGTCGACCGGGGCAGCGGCCCCGAGGCGCTCAGCGACGTGATCGCCGCCGACCCCGAGGGCGAGCTCGGCCGGGCGGCCGTCGAGCGCTTCGGCCCCCGCCTGCCGTTCCTCCTCAAGATCCTCGCCGCCGGTTCCCCGCTCTCCCTCCAGGTCCACCCCGACCTCGCCCAGGCCAAGGAGGGGTTCGCGGACGAAGAGGCGCGCGGCGTCCCCATAGACGCCCCGCACCGCAACTACAAGGACGCCAACCACAAGCCCGAACTCCTCTGCGCGCTGACGCCCTTCGACGGGCTCTGCGGCTTCCGGCACCCGGCCGAGGCCGCCGACCTGCTCGCCGGCCTCGGCGTCGACTCGCTCAAGCCGTACGTCGACATCCTGCGCGCCGCCCCGGAGTCCGCCGCGCTGCGCGAGGTGCTCACCGCCGTCCTGACCGCCGACCGCGCCGCCATGGCCGAGACCGTTTCGCAGGCCGCCACCGCCGCCGAGGAACTCGGCGCGCAGGACGGCCCGTACCAGGACTCGTACGCCGCCTACGCCGCCATCGCCCGGCAGTACCCCGGCGACCCCGGCGTCATCGCCGCCATGCTCCTGAACTACGTGCGGCTCCAGCCCGGCGAGGCGCTCCACCTCGCCGCGGGCGTCCCGCACGCCTACCTCGACGGCCTCGGCGTCGAGATCATGGCCAACTCCGACAACGTGCTGCGCTGCGGCCTCACCCCCAAACACGTCGACGTGCCCGAACTCCTGCGCATCGTCCGCTTCGAGGCCACCGCCCCCGGCGTCCTCCGCCCCGAGGCCGACTCCGGCGGCGAGGAGGTCTACGAGACCCCCACCGCCGAATTCCGCCTCTCCCGCTACGACCTGGGCCCGGCCGCCGAACCCAGCCGCCCGGCCGCCCGTACGCCCCAGATCCTGCTCTGCACCGCCGGTACGGCCGTACTGCGCGACGCGGCGGGCGGCGAGCTGGCCCTCGCCCGCGGCGAATCGGCGTACGTCCCGGCCGGCGAACAGGTCGAACTCTCCGGTGACGGCACCGTCTTCCGGGCCGCCGTGGCGGCCTGACGGACCGACCGCTCCCGGTGCTGCAACAATGACCCGCCGTAAAGGACAAGCAAAAGCTGCGGGCATCAGCTGTGGCATCAGGGGCCGAAGGGACAACCGGCACACATGAGTGCAACAGGCGGAAACAAGGCGATCGTCGCCGCGCTGGGCGCAAACCTGTCGATCGCCGTGGCGAAGTTCGTCGCGTTCGCGTTCAGCGGGTCCTCGTCGATGCTCGCCGAGGGCGTGCACTCGGTCGCCGACTCCGGCAACCAGGCGCTGCTGCTCCTCGGCGGGAAGAAGGCGCAGAAGAAGGCGAGCGAGGAGCACCCCTTCGGCTACGGCCGCGAGCGGTACATCTACGGCTTCCTCGTCTCCATCGTCCTGTTCACCATTGGCGGCGTCTTCGCGCTCTACGAGGGCTACGAGAAGATCAAGGAGCCGCACGCCGTCGAGCACTGGTACTGGCCGGTCGGCGTGCTGATCTTCGCGATCATCGCCGAGGGCTTCTCCTTCCGCACCGCCGTCAAGGAGTCGAACGAACTGCGGGGCCGGCAGAGCTGGGTCGAGTTCATCCGCCGCGCCAAGGCCCCCGAACTGCCCGTCGTGCTGCTGGAGGACTTCGGCGCGCTCATCGGCCTCGTCCTCGCGCTCGCCGGCGTCGGCCTGGCCCTCGCCACCGGAAACGGCGTCTGGGACGGCGTCGGCACCCTGTGCATCGGCATCCTGCTCGTCGCCATCGCCCTGATCCTGGCCGCCGAGACCAAGTCGCTGCTGCTCGGCGAGGCCGCCGGACCCGACGCGGTCGCCAAGATCCGCGCGGCGGCCGTCGACGGCGACACGGTCACCCGCGTCATCCACATGCGCACCCTCCACCTCGGCCCGGAGGAACTGCTCGTCGCCGCGAAGATCGCCGTCCAGCACGACGACAGCGCCGCCGAGGTCGCGGACGCGATCAACGCCGCCGAGGCCCGTATCCGAGAAGCCGTCCCGATCGCCCGGGTCATCTACCTCGAACCGGATATCTACCGCGCCCAGGCCGACGCCACGGGCACGCGGCCCGAAAACTGACCGCCCGGCCCGCCGGCCGACGGCCCGGCCGCTCCAGCCCGCGTTGACCACGGGGGGTGGGGTTCGCTGGGCCGATCGGTGTAGCTTGGACCGAGAGCCAGACGTCGCTGCTGATGGCGGTCGGGCGGCCCGCTCCGCGGACCGGCCGAGGGAGAGAGGGCCTCCGACGGACTGAGCTGCGCGGCAAGGGGAGAAGTCTGTCCCCGTCTGCCCTGCAGCCCTGCCGCACCGAGACCTCGCACGCCCTTCCCAGGAGGAGCAGCCCGTATGACCACGACCTCCACCAGCCAGGACTTCAAGGTCGCCGACCTGTCGCTGGCCGCCTTCGGCCGCAAGGAGATCACCCTCGCCGAGCACGAGATGCCCGGTCTGATGGCGATCCGCAAGGAGTACGCCGCGGCCCAGCCGCTGGCCGGCGCCCGCGTGACCGGCTCCCTGCACATGACCGTGCAGACCGCCGTCCTCATCGAGACCCTGGTGGCCCTCGGCGCCGAGGTGCGCTGGGCCTCCTGCAACATCTTCTCCACCCAGGACCACGCCGCGGCCGCCATCGCGGTCGGCCCGAACGGCACCCCGGAGAACCCGCAGGGCGTCCCCGTCTTCGCCTGGAAGGGCGAGTCGCTCGAAGAGTACTGGTGGTGCACCGAGCAGGCGCTGACCTGGCCGAACGCCGCCACCGGCGGCCCGACCGCGATCCTGGACGACGGAGGCGACGCCACCCTCCTCGTCCACAAGGGCGTCGAGTTCGAGAAGGCCGGCGAGGTCCCCGACCCGTCGACCGCCGACAACGACGAGTACGCCCAGATCCTCACCACGCTGACCCGCACCATCGGTGAGAACCCGCAGAAGTGGACCCAGCTGGCGTCCGAGATCCGCGGCGTCACCGAGGAGACCACCACCGGCGTCCACCGCCTCTACGAGATGCACCACGCGGGCTCGCTGCTCTTCCCGGCGATCAATGTGAACGACGCCGTCACCAAGTCGAAGTTCGACAACAAGTACGGCTGCCGCCACTCCCTGATCGACGGCATCAACCGCGCCACCGACGTCCTGATCGGCGGCAAGACCGCTGTCGTCTGCGGCTACGGCGACGTCGGCAAGGGCTGCTCCGAGTCGCTGCGCGGCCAGGGCGCCCGAGTGATCATCACGGAGATCGACCCGATCTGCGCGCTCCAGGCGGCCATGGACGGCTACCAGGTCGCCAGGCTCGAAGACGTCGTCGGCATCGCCGACATCTTCGTGACGACGACCGGCAACAAGGACATCATCATGGCCGCCGACATGGCCAAGATGAAGCACCAGGCGATCGTCGCGAACATCGGCCACTTCGACAACGAGATCGACATGGCCGGCCTCGCGAAGACCCCCGGCATCGTCAAGGACGAGGTCAAGCCGCAGGTCCACACCTGGACGTACCCCGACGGCAAGGTCCTCATCGTGCTGTCCGAGGGCCGCCTGGTGAACCTGGGCAACGCGACCGGCCACCCGTCGTTCGTCATGTCCAACTCGTTCGCCGACCAGACCCTGGCGCAGATCGAGATCCACACCAAGCCGGAGTCGTACCCGACCGACGTCTACGTGCTGCCCAAGCACCTCGACGAGAAGGTCGCCCGCCTCCACCTGGACGCCCTCGGCGTCAAGCTGACGACGCTCCGCCCGGAGCAGGCCGCGTACATCAACGTCCCGGTCGAGGGCCCGTACAAGTCCGACCACTACCGCTACTGATCCCACCGCACCAGCAGCCGGTACCAGGCCCCCGCCCCCAGGGCGGGGGCCTGTCCCATGCCCGTCAAGGACCCCACCATGCCCCGCGGCCGCTACGCGCTCCACGCCCCGCACGATCACACCCCCCTCGGCGAAGAACACTTCCACTGCGCCCCCGGCCCCTCCGGCTGGCGCTACGTCGCACAGAACACCGCCCCCTCCGGCGACCACGCCGGCTCCATCGACCTCACCCTCGACGAACTCGGGCGCCCCCTGCGCCTGGAACTGCACGCCGCGAGCTGGCAGGTCCGCGGCGCCGCCCTGGAAGGCGTCACCTGGGTCCGCACCGACCCGACCGGCGAGCACGCCACGGAGGGCAACGTCCCCGCCCACGCCTTCACCGGCGCCTCCCCGGCCTTCTACGTCGCGCTCTCCCGCCTCCTTCGCCTGGCCCCCGGCGCCCCCGCCACCCGCGTACGCCTCGTCGCCTTCACCGCCCCCGTCCTCGCGCCCCGTACCCTCGACCAGTCCTGGGCCCTGGTGAACAGATCAGCACACGCCACTGACAACGGACCGCTGAGTGTGGACGAGTACCAGGTCGGCGACCTCGAAACCGGCGAGCAGCACGCCGTCCACCTCGCCGGCGACGTCGTCCTCGCGGCCCCCGGCATCGAACTCGAAGACCTGGAGAGCCCGCCGTCGTCGTTCGCCTGACGACCGATGTGCGCCGCCCCACGTCGGCCTGCTAGTCTCCTCTTCGCCCCAGAAAACCCGTTGACACGGGTGGACCGGGGAGGTAGATTCGAACGGTTGCCGCGAACTGGACAGGTTCGAGCGCAGCGGTTAGTGTCTGACTCGCTTCGGTCGTGAATTCAATTCCGACGAAGCACCTTCGAATCCTTATCAGGAAAGACGAAGCCGATTAGCTCGGCCGAAACGAATCTGATAAAGTCGAAACCGCCGAAAGGCAAACCCCCTCCAACGGGGACCGGAGAAAGAATTCCGACCGGAAACGGAACGGAAAACGGATCTGGTAGGGTTGGAAACGCGAAGAAGCCGAAAGGCCGAAACGCACCGGCGAAAA